>JABZFO010000046.1 GCA_014237405.1 Desulfosarcina sp.
TTCGACGAATGCAAGCACGGCTTCCGGCATCCCGCCCACAAATAAATATTCCCGCTGGCGTTTGATCAATTTCTGATGAGCCGTCACGGGCAGGGTTTGATGGATATGGAACTCAGAAAGATAAGGGGCGAGCCCTGGTTCAACCGCGGTTAAAAACTCCTTAAAAGTCATGGGGCCCAAATGATAATACTCGATTCGCCCCACCGGCATCGAAAAATGAAGATCCGCCAATGCAAATTCCAGGAGAGAGCCAGCTGAAATCACGGGAAGCTCGGGCTTTATTTCATAAAAATACCGAAGGAACTGGATGGCGTGAGGGGTTGACTGAATTTCATCCAAAAACAAAATGGCACCGGGGGCCTGTATGCTCCTTCCGACGAGGGCGTCCAGCTCCTTGATAATGGCATCCATATCCAGGGATTTGAAAATATTGTCCAGATATAGATGTTGTTCCAGGTTGATTTCATTTAAAATTAAACCTTTGCTTTGGGCGAACTGACGCACCAGAGTGGATTTACCGACCTGGCGGGCGCCCCTGATTACCAGCGGTTTTCTGCGGTGTTTTTGATACCAGGTGTTTAAATGTTTTACAGCTGTCCGTTCAAGCATGGTCAAAACATACCTTTCTTTTGACCAAATAATTACCAGATAACACCTTTTTTGTCAAGAAAATTGCATATCCTTGAGTTTTACGCAGACAGAAATTATCATGGAGTCCTTGTTTTGTGGGGTCGGTAATACGACCCGGTTTTCTGGGGTGCTTCGGTCGGCCAACCGTCACCCCATTTTTTTTCATAAAAAAAGCCTCCCTGGCGGAGGCTCATCTAATTTGAAAATTCCTTCCCGTTTGTCAATGATTATCACCAACCCGGATCATTTCAGGCTTCTTGCCGCAAAGGTAACGCTCCCACATTTTAGTGTAGGCTTTTTCCAAACCACCAACGAATCGTGAAGTATCGAACAATGGCTCCAATATAAGATTGGCTTTCAGACGCTTTTGTATGGCATCATATTTTTCTGGATTTTTTCCGAGAGTAATGGCCAATTCCTTGTAATCTGAAAGATTTTCAGTAACGAGATCATTAAGCCCAACTGCCTTGATAATACTTGCAGCCATTCTAGAGGCAAAGTGTTTACCCTTTAATGCAATAACGGGCACACAGGAGAAAAGTGAATCGCTGGTTGTCGCTGCGCCATTTACAATTCTCGTGTCGAGTCCAAGGTCAGCAAGTTTAATCCGCTCCAGATGATCTGCTTTGACCATTTTTTCTGCAAAAACGAGGCGTTCAGGATTAATCCCGCATTTTGAAGCCTCTCTTTTCAAGTTTTCTTCAACGATAGAATTGCTCTTTAAAAGCCAGAGCACACTTTCAGGTACGCTTTTTAAAATGTTCATCCAGATTTTAAAAATAACGGGGTCGATTTTGTAGTTGGAACAAAAACAACAGTAAACAAATACGCCTTCAGGCAACCCCGAATTACTTCTTGAAAATTTCCGACCGGTTTTTTTCAAAGGTTTGCTGTTCACCTGGTAGCAGTTCGGCATATGAACCAACTTTTCAGAATAGTAAATAGCATGATGATCGGGTATTACCGTGTTATCAGAAATGATGTAGTCAAAGAACATTGCCCCGGTTGTTCCGGCGAGGCCTAACCATCTGACCTGAACAGGCGCCGGCCGATAAGCGCAAATCTCTAATCTGTTGCCTCGCATATAACCGACCAGATCTACCAGGATATCAACCTGATCATTAAAAATATGTTGTGCGGCATCCTTATGGATTGAGTTGCGCAGATCAACAAACGCATCACATTGCTGCTTGATATTTTCTCGATATAAGCTGTTGTCATCTTCCCCATAAGAATAAGCGTTTATTGCGAAGCGGTTTCTATCATGAAGATCGAAAATATCACTGATCAGATGTGAGGTGGGATGGTTCCGGAAATTGTTGGACAGGTATCCGATGGTTATTTTTTTACTGTTTGGGCGTTCATGGTTAAACTTCACAGATCCTTTGTTTCCAATGATGTTTTTGGATATTTCCTGGCTCCAACGCTCCGCAACCCGAAAATTAGCTAAAGGGTCTGCTGTCCGGATAAGGCTGAGGAACGGCATTTCATTTGGACGATTGCCTTTCGCCAATTCACGTTCGGTCCACTTATCAATCGTGGCATTTAAATCATCAATCCGTCTCCACTCGCAACGATGATACAGTTCGTGAACCATATGGCTGTGCGCTTTTGAATTTTGGGGATCGAGTTCCAATGCCTTGTTAAAACAATCCAAGGCTCTATCGGATTCACAGGTTTCCTGATAAATGATGCCGCGATTGATCAATGTCTGAACGGAACCCGAGTTGATTGAAATCGCCTTGTCGTACCATGACGCTGCTGATCCAAAATCACCTTTATCATAGCAGACATTGCCCAAGTTATGATAAGCCTCGGCATCATTGGGAAGCAGTGTGATGGATTGCCTGAAATTGAGTTCCGCCTCTTTCAGTTTTCTCTTTGATCGTAAAGCGGTTCCGAAATTGTTGTAGGCCTTTCCGTAGGAAGGGTTCAGCTTGATAGCCTTTTCATAGTTCGCGATCGCTTCGTCAAGCTCTCCCTTCTCTTGCAGCGCGTTGGCAAGATTACACAAAACTTCTGCGCATTCTTCTGCCATGGTCATTGATTTTTCATAACAGGCAATCGCTGCCCCCAGTTTTCCGAGCGCTTTGTATGCATTACCCATGTTGTTAAAGGGTTCACTGTAATTGGGCCTTATTTCGATAGCTTTATTACAGCAATCGACCGCCTCACCATATTTCCCCAGGATATTGAGGGTAGCGGCCATATTGTTCAACGCTTCCGGAAACTGCGGATTCACTGTGACCGCCTTCTGGTAATACGAAAGTGCCCGATCATATCTTTCTGTCATATGGTACATCCCGGCCATATTGTATAAGGCTTCCGGGTAGTCGGCTTTAATACTCAAAGCCTTTTGGTAGCATTGCTTTGCTGGATTGCTTGAGTGATAAAAGCGATGGCGCTCTTAGCTCTTCCGGTTTGGTGGTGTATCACGCCAAGCAGGTGCATGGCGTCCGGATTCCTTGGGGCCATTGCAAGAATAGAATTGTATCGCAATTCGGCACCGGCCAAATCACCTTTTTGTTGACACTTAATAGCCAATTTAATATCGGTTGAAAAAATATCCTGATTGTGTGTTTCTGGACTTTCTGTTTGAACAACTTTGTTATTATTATAGGAAATATATTGATCATATTCTATGGTCATTATAAGCGCGTCCATTTTGTTTTGGCCAAGAGAAAATCTCGCGATATGAAAGCTATTTTTTTCCTTTTATTAAATATATCAGATTGCCCATATGGCCAATTGGAAATTCTTGTATGATTTTAATGTCCATGATTGAGCCATAACGTTTTACTATGTCTTCTTTTGATTCAAAATACCGGACATGACTCTCCGATGGAAAATTCGGCACAGAAAGAATCAATGTGGAATCTTTTCTCATCCTATTCAATAAATCAAGGTCGCATTCTATATGCTCCAGTGCTTCAAATATGATTACAATATTATAATCAGCATTTACCCGGTCAGACTCCAAGGCATTACCAACATAAAATAAGTCTGAATGTTCTTTATTATTCTCTTTAGCCATGCTTATAGCAATATTGCTGAAATCTATTCCCGCATAGACTCTTATACCATTGTCGAAAAGCATATTTGCATACTGTCCACACCCGCACGCTATCTCAAGAACATTGGGATTATCGATTTCTTTGATCCACGACAAACTTTGTTTCCACAAATCGTAGTCTATCCTTTTAGTATAATGTTTATGGTATTGTTTAAGGAAACCTCCGTTCAAATATAAAGTATCATAGAAAGAGGACTTTTTCTCTTTATTTTTAGCATGATTAGTAATATCAATTGATGTATTATTGTTAGATTTCTGTCTGATTACATCCCTGTAAAACCCAACAACCTTACTGATTTCATCTTCAAAAGTAAAAATGTATTTTGAGAAATCAGTTTGATTTTTTATTTCATAGAGTTTTTGTAAATTGTTAAATATTTCCTGGGCATTGTCAAAAGTAATTCCAACTGGATGCTGTTTGAAAAAATCTACGTACGATTTTAGCCTTGAAGCGATAACTGGAAGGCCAGATGATAAATACTCAAACAATTTGTTTGCAATTGTGGAATCAAGAAATCTTCTATTACCTTTTTCTATATTAAAAGGAATAATCCCGAAGTCATATTTCGTCATTTCAGCCATTATCTGTCTTGGAGAAAATGGTTTGTAATAGTGAATTCGCTTAAAGTTATTAAAGTATCTATCAATGCCTTCGTCAAAATATGTAGGATAGATGTGAATATGAAATCCTTTGTTTGCGATATCAACAAACAGAGAACGGAAATCCCTGTGGGCATTGCCGCCAATTCCGCCTTCATAGACAATATGCACATTTCCGTCCTGATCGGACAATTTTTGGTAAAACTTTGATGGCAAATCGGGTTTTGAAGCGTAATTATAAAAAACAAGAGACGGGCCTTCTATTCCGTAAAGCATTTTGGCCTCTTCCAACTGATAGGGGGTTGTATAAATTCTGCCGGATGCGCCCCTATTGGCTATTCCTTCAAAATAAGTAAGATTGGGGTCTCCATTCGCACGCAGAGATACCAGGTCGTGAGTATCATGCACTACCGGAACATCTCCTGCTAAAGCTGCCACAGATAGTAGATCAGGTTCATTGTGGCAGTGAATAATATCATAATGTTTAGAAATATCCCATAAATGACGATAGTTTCTCAGTTTAATATTTTCATAGTATATTTCATCTTTCAAATCTTTATACATTTGACTAATACGGGCTTTTTTATATGCAAGAGAGACAATATGACCTTCTGATCGAAGTGCGTATGCCATCTTATAGTTACGGATGCATGGTGCCTCTTGAACAAATAAGATACGTAACGGTATTTCTGAGATTACCCTTATTGATTTTGAGGTACAATTTACCGAACGACTATTAAAATGATCTGTTTTTTTAACGGAATGGTTCTCAGTATTTTTATTGTCCATATCAGATTTTTCCCGAAAAATTGAAAAGTCATTTTCAATTTTGATTTGATTGATCAATTTATCAATGTTACTGCTCGGATGGTATTTTACAAATTCTTCCAAGTACTTAATTGCTTTACTCCAATATTCTATTTTAATATATAGATGGGCAATATTTAATATTGGGTCGGCATATCCTTCCATAGCCAAAATCGCAGCGACAAAATATTTTTCAGCCTTTTTCAGATCTCCACGAGAAAAGGCAATAACACCTAAGTTATTGAGTGCCTTTGGATCGTTATGTTTGATACTTAATACATATTTAAATACCTTTTCTGCCTCATCTATGTTGTCATTAATAAACAACATTTCACCTTTTTTTATAATTGTTTCGCAACTCATCTCTTCCTCTTTGTTAATTGATAAATACTATCTAATATGCAATATTAGATTAGAAATATTCACTATAGATAATTGTATTCAATGTACAACTTCCATTAAATATCAATAATTTTGGTTGGTCCGTATCATCATTTCTATATTTTTTGCACATGAACAGGACTGCTTGGTTAAGTATCCGCACTCTTAGGATGCGGATACTTGACATTTCCAACATCGACCATACATGGACGTTCCCCTTCAAGATAACGTTGCCAGATTATCCCATATGCCTTTTCAAGGTGATGAACGATCCCCTCGGTGTTAAAAAGATGGGATTTATGACCGGTAGCCAAGAGCGTCGATTTTATCCGGGCCAGTGTGCTTTTTTCTTCAGCCAGTTTTACTGCCCGATCTTCATACTCTTCCAGGCTGTGGGTGATCAATGCATGCAGCCCAGCTGCCTTCAAAATGCTTGAAGACATTCTCGAAGCAAAGTGCTTCCCGCAAATAGTCAGAACCGGAACGCCGGCCCACAACGCATCACTGGTTGTCGCTGCGCCACTTACCCGGCAGGTATCCAACCCGAGGTCGGCCAGGGATAGTCTCGACAAGTGTTCGTGCTTTGGTATTTTTTCTGCAAAAATCAGCCTTTGGGCGTCAATACCATTTTCGGTAACCGATTTTTTCAGATTATCTTTCAGGTTCCTTGAATTGGCCATCAGCCAAAGAACGCTTCCGGTCGATCGTCTAAGGATATTCATCCAGACCGCAAAGATTTCCGCATCGATTTTATAACTCGTATTGAAACAGCTGAAAACGAAAGTTCCTTCAGGGAGTCCGTAATCTAATCTTCGGCAATTCTTTTCGTCCATAAATGGCTGGTTGTCGTTAATCTGGTAACAATGCGGAAGGTAAACAAACTTTTCCGAGTAAAACCGGGCCTGGTTTTCTGTTGTTACGGTTCGGTCCGTGACAAGGTAATCGAAAAAATCTGCCCCTGATGTTCCTGCCATACCCAGCCAGCGAACCTGGACAGGTGCCGGTCGCAATGCGGCAACCGCCATCCTTTCTCCCTTCATGAATCCCACCAGATCAATGAGAATATCGACGCCATGGTCGTTTATGGCCTTGGCCGCCTCAGCATTGGACAACTCTCGAATATCGATGAATTTGTCGCACCCATCCCGAATTGAGTGGCGGTAGCGACTGTTATCCTCCGGTCCATATGAAAAGCAGAATATTTCAAACCGGCTTCTGTCATGGAGTTGATAAAGCCTTCTTGTTATATGAGCGGTGGGGTGATCACTGAAATTATTGGACAGATAACCGATGCGGATTTTGCTTCGGTAATTTCTTGGATACTGGAATCGAAGGGAATCCCTTGTCCCTGCCATCTTATTGTCGATGTCATGGCTCCACGCTCTGGCCACCGCCATATTGAGCTCCGGATCATCACATCGGGAAAGGTTCAGAAAGGGCGATTCTGCAGGTACCTGCCCAATACACAACGATTCAACGGTCAGGTTATGGATCATTTTCTCATAGCAGGAGGATTTGTCCCAGTCACATTCCATCATGCTAATGTTAAGCAGGTTGCTAATGGCAGTTCCCGCCGAAGGGTTGTATTTCAGGGCCATTTTGAAGGATTTGACAGCCCTGTCATTATCTCCGATGCGCTGAAAGGAAATGCCCATCCCAGTGAGTGTGACGTCGCTATCAGGTTTCAGGGAACGGGCTTTTTCATAACATGAAATCGACTCATGATAACATCCCAGGTCCTTGTAAACGTTTCCCAGGTTATGCCATGCCTGGAACGAATCGGTATTCAAGGATGTGGCACGATGACCTGAAAGTTTCGCCTCATTGAGTTCTCCCAAATCCCGCAACACCATGCATAAATTCCCCCATGCTCGCCAATCGCTATTGTTCCCGGCGATAACCTTGTAAAAGCAGTCACGACTCAGGGCCAGTTTTCCCTCTTTAAGGTAAAGCAATCCCAAGTGATAATGGGCCATGGCGAAGGCTGGATCAAGTGTCACAGCCTTTTTGAAGCAGCCCACAGCCTTCCTATCGAAGTCCTGTTTAAGAAAAACGACTCCCAACCAATAGTAGGGGGAAGCATAGTTCGGGTCTAATTGAATTATCTTTTGAAGTTGATTTATGGCGTTCTGATACGCGCCGCTTTTGAAATAACTCTGGCCAAGTTTCAAGTGCGCAAGGGCGTGGTTTGGATCAATGCTCAAAACATTATTCTTTCGCATCGCAATGGTATTGAACTGTCTTTTTAATTTTTAGCAACAAATCTACCGGTAGTGATGCGGAACCCAATGATTTGGTCGTTTGATGATATTTTTTCATTTACGTTTATCCCACCAAGTGATCCGGGTCCGTTGGATCATTGAATCGATTTATGGAACCACGACAATTGGTGCCGGTTTTTTGTTATTCACAAATCGCTCCCACATCAATTCAAAGGCCTTCTCAAGGCTTTTTACAAATGTTCCAGTATCAAATAGTGGCGAGTCAGTGCGATGCTTTTGCAGCTTTTGTCTGATTTGGTGTAGTTTCGCAGGTGTATTTGCCAGAAGAACAGCTGTCTTTTCATAATGTTCCAGGTCGCCAGCGACCATCTCTGATAAACCAACAGCGCAAAGCAAACTTTCTGACATTCTCGATGCGAAATGGCTCCCCTTAAGGGTCAAAACAGGTAAACCGGCCCACAGCGCATCGCTTGTGGTGGCAGCACCGTTTACAGTCATCGTGTCAAGAGCGATATCCGCTTCTTGGAGACGATTCAGGTGTTGATCGATGGGAAGTTTTTCTTTAAAAATAATTCTTTCCGGATTCACTCCCATTAATTGTACCGCCTCCAAAAGGTTCTTGCCGACGTTGCTGTTTTCCGGCATTAACCACAGCACGCTGTCCGGCGATTGTGTCAGGATTCTCATCCAGGCGTTGAAAACGGAGGCGTCGATCTTGTATGCCGTCGAAAAGGAGCAAAAAATGAAAGGTTGATTGGCACGCGATATTTTCGCTTGCAGCGCCCTGTCCATCGACCGGCTTGCATAATTGTTCACCTGGTAGCTATAGGGCATGTAAACCGGTTTTTCACTATAATAAGATTCATGTTCTTTTAGGCAGACGGTATCATCAACAATGATATAATCAAAAAAATCGGCTCCCGTTGTCCCGGCCATCCCGAGGTATCTGACTTGGACGGGGGCCGGACGCCCCGCACAGATCCGCATTCGCGCGCCTTTGGTATATCCCATGAGGTCGATGAGTACATCTACCTGATCATTGTAGATGAGATCGGCCGCCTCAGAATCGGTGAGGCCGGAAAGATCTTTGAAGCAATCACTGGCAGATACGATCTCTTTTCTTTTGACGCTCCCGTCATTTTTACCATAAGAATATGAGAAAACTTCGTATCGCTGCCGATTGTGGCGCTCCATCAACCCCAGAATCAACTCCGAGGTCGGGTGGTTCTGAAAATTGGCGGACAGATATCCCAATCGGATCAAACGTTTTACCTTCCTGTGTTGCCCGAAATCAAATTGTCGGCCCCATCCGGCAGCATCTGTTTTAATCGTCTCGCTCCACGCCTTGGCCACATGAAAGTTAAGCAACGGGTCTTGTTGTCGAATAATGTTAAGAAACGGAGTCTCATCGGGTTTTCTTTTCGCGGCAAAGGCGTTTCTCGTGGCCTTGTCCAGCAACGCATTGTAAACATGCAACGATTTCCATTCGCACTGATGGATCAAGAGCCCAACAAGCTGGACCAAAGCATTTTCATAATCACCGTCTATCTCAAAGGCCTTTCGAAAGCATGACAAGGCCTCAGAATATCGGCCCTGTTCCCGATGAACAATGCCCTTGTTTAATAGTGCCTGGGGGAGTTGAGGATCGATGGACAATGCTTTCTGATAATAGTGCATCGCTTTATCCAGCGAATGGCAATCATGATAAGCGGTTCCAAGGTTGACCCAGCCGGCAGCGTAGCAGGGAAGGATTTGGGTAACACGTTCATGGCACTTAATAGCATTGGGAATGCGCCCCATGGACTGAAAAATTTCACCCATGGAGCAATATGCCTCATGCATATTTGGAGCAAGACTGGCCGCTGAATGAAAACAGGAAAGAGCTTGTTGGTGATTGCCGGTTCTTTTATATAAAACCCCAAGATTTAAGTGCGCTCCCGCGAAATGTCGATCATTTTCGATGGCTAACTCGAAAAACCGTTTTGCCTGCACCGTTTCCTGCTGATTCAGATAGATCAAGCCTGCGTTATTGTAAGCCTTTGGGAAGTGGGAATCCAGTTCGAGGCATCGTTTGTAACAGGAAAGGGCTTTCTCCGGTTGATTGATGGTTTGATATAAGACTCCCAGATCATAGTTCCCTTCGACAAAATCAGGTTTGCGAAACAATGCCTGGCACAGGCTGTCTTTTGCCGCATCGTATCGTTTCATGCGCTTATAGACATTACCCAAGTCTTTGTGATATCCGGCCTTTTCTGAATCGATGGCGATTGCCCGCAGAATTAAAGCTTCAGCCCGGTCCAGATCCCCGGCAAGGCCCATGACGACACCCAGCATATCCAGGGCGTCGGCATTGTCCTGGGAAAACGACAGAACCTGCTTAAATGCCTTGGCCGCACCGGATAGATCTCCACTGGCATAGAGGCAGAGGCCTTTTGAAAACTGATCGCAAACGCGCATATCGGTGATTTCCAAAAAAGGTTTTCCTATTACCGTCGATATATCAAATCAGTATTGCCCGCAGCCCCCTACAACTGTTCAATACGCTCGCTGGCCTCCAAATTCCAAGGCTCCACATCCAGCACACGATCATAAAACGTTCTTGCCGATTCAGTCTTTCTCAGGGCAGCACAAATATGACCGGCCACCATCAGGGCATCGATGTCCTCCGGATTGTCATTGAGCACCGACAGGTAAATTTCCAAAGCCTTTTCCACCTGCCCCTGCTCGGCCAGATAAAAGTCCGCCAGGTTCTTCCTGAAAATCGCATTGTCCGGTTCCATGGACACCGCCTTTTCATAATTCTGCACGCATCGTTGCTTGTCCCCTTGCTGGTAATACAATACTCCCAGATCATTGTAAGCCAAGGCGAAGTCAGGATGCTGGGCCGTCAGCGACTCGAGACCGGCCACCGCCGGATCCACCTGTCCACGCTTCACCAGATCATGACACCGCTGGTAGGTTTCTTCAGGCCCTTTGCTCGAATCGGAACCTGCGTCCCGCTCGTGAATCCGATCCACGAGCTGCTGCACCTCGTCATTCCACGGCTCAATATCCAGAACCCGGTTGTAATAACCCCGGGCATCGTCAAATCGCTCAAGCGACACACAAAGGTGGCCCGTGATCATCAACGTCTGAATATCTTCGGGACGAAAGGATAAAATCCGGTCGTAGAGCGACAGCGACCGATCCACATCCTTGCTCTCGCTGTACAACAGATCTGCCAGATTTTTCAGATAGCTCGGGTTCTCCGGTGCTATCGCCACCGTCTTCTCGTAATGGGCACGCGCCTTGTCCATTTGTCCGGAGGCATAGTACAGGTTGCCCAGATCATAATGTGCTGCCGCATGATCATCACTTTCAGTCACCAGTTGCTCCAGTGCGGTTATGGCCTCATCGTGACGCTTTTCGGCGAGCATCTGCTGAATGACATCATACTTGTCTTCACTCACAGTCATCATCGGTTATCCTTTCTTTCGGCTGTCAATTGTCACCATCTTGACGATTCATTGTCAGCCCGTTGACTAACGGGCAAAGCATTGAGATGGCAAAATCATTTTACGTTCGTCCACGGGATGAAGCCAATACTGCAGGTCCTGATAGCGCTTCATGCTATATAAAAGGTTCTACAGACTATCCTCTATTGACCCATTGGCCGTTGAAGCCGGATAACGAATCCACTTCTTCAATTGTTGATTGAGCAAGTGATGTGCCAACGTGTAATATCGGTGATGAGGCAGGTATTGGAAAAGGTTGCGGAAGATTTCGATTTGCCTCGAAATCAAGTAATGAGGCTCAAAGTGGGTTTGGTCGGTGGCGTGTTTCAGGCGGATCTTGAGAATCCACTATATTCGTCACCTTCTTGATCCATAGACACACCATAGATATCCTCGCCATCAAATTTGAAAACGATGTGAGAGGGGTCAATGGTTCCGTCGGCGGCCTCGTTCTGTCTGATGGTGAACCCGACGGTGGCCGTCAGAGAATCCTTGTCGTAGATCACATAATCGGGATAGGAATCAATGGAGATTTCGGTGGATGGGATGGTGTCGCCGAAGTTGTAGGTTTTTGCAATATTGTCGCTCGAAGCTCTCGAGATTTTCCAATTGAATCGATCTTCAATCGAAGCCGGATCCATCTCTTTGGTAAAAAGGAACTTCATGGTCACGCTCATTTCAGCGCCGGCATTTTCCAGATAGGAATCGATGGCAGAGACCGGATACCCCTTGGAGCTATTGTAGGGGAATGAACTGGTGGAGAATGCAAAGGCGATCTTCGGCGGCTCTTTTTCGTCGATATAGTATTTGAGCGTCAGGGAGAGGTCCTTATCCGCTTCTTCCAGCTTTGCCTCAACTTCCCTGGCCTTATCAATCTCCCCCATGTCAGCATAGGTGTAGCCAATTTCCGCAAGGGCGTCGTAGAAGGTCGGTTCCAGATCCAGCGCATTTTCAAAATATTCGATTGCCTTGTCAAAATCTTCAGTCTGAGCATACATCTTTCCCATGCCGTAATCACCGACATGACTTTGAGGCTCGAGTCGTTTCACCTCCCGGAACTGGTATTCGGCCTCGCTGTAGTTTTCAACTTTGAGGAGCGCTTCACCGAAGGAATACCGATTGGTGGCACTGGGATTCACCTGAACCGCGCCTCGGTACTGTTCTGTAGCCTCTTCATATCGACCTTCCGAATAATAGAGCTGCCCCAGGGAAGTCCGCAGATCATCCCTATCCGGATTGCGTTGGATGGCTGCCTTATAGGTGTCGATGGCCTTGTCCTTCTCTTCCAGCTTGAGGTAGCTCTGAACGAGATATTTGGCGGAGTCCACGTTGTAGGCAGAATTGGGCGCAAGGCTGACGGCCGCTTCAAAGGATTTGGCCGCTTCGGTATAGTCTTTGTTCAGGTATTGATCGATGCCGGTCTGCAAAAATTGATTGGCCAGCGTTTCCATGCCGTTTTGCTGCTGCAACAAAGCATCAAAGATAGCAGATGGATCTTGTTCTCCAAATACACCCGAGCTTGAATCATTGAATACGTTGTTCAGTGACGCCGATGCTAACCAATCCATTGTTGTCATCCGTCGTTGGTGTTTGTTCTGAAATCATTATCGGCTAAAGAGAGGCTTTTCTTAAGCTGATATCTCGGTAAATTCGCTTAGTAGGTATTTTCCCATTGCCAATAAATCGGCATCGATCGCTCAAGTTACCCTTAGCCAGACCGATAATTCTAATACACAGATTCAATGACAACCATCTCCAGGAAAATGGCATCTTTATGAATACAGCGAATAACGGCCCGGCGGGCCGCCACGACCTGAAACGGCAACTCCGCCAGCTTGAATCCATCGCCGCCCTGTCTGGCGGTATCGCCCATGACTACAACAACCTGTTGACCGCCATCATGGGAAATATTTCCCTGGCGATGGAGCATGTGGAGCCCGAATCCCACACATCCAGTCTGCTGGAACAGGCGCTGAAGGCGTCACGGGTGGCCAAAACCCTGACCCGTCGCTTGATCACCTTTTCAAAGGGCGGACAACCGGACAAAAAACCAACGGACATTGTTCCTGTTGTCGAAAATGCAGCTGCCTTTTCCCTCAGCGGTTCCAATATTCGCTGCGAGTTCGGTCCGTCAAAGGAAATCTGGTCCACTTATGCCGATCCGCAGCAGATCGGCCAGGCCATCCATAACCTGATGATCAACGCTGCAGAATCCATGCCCTCCGGAGGAACCGTATTCATCAGCTTTGAAAATACGACCGTCGAAAGCCCCAACAGCATCCTCACCTCCGGCAGATACATCGATATCGCCATAAAGGATCAAGGTGTGGGCATTCCCGCTGAACATATCGAAAAGATCTTCGATCCCTATTTTTCGACTAAGGGAAAAGGCGCCAACAAAGGAACCGGTTTGGGGCTTTCCATTTCCCATTCCATCATTTCCAAGCATGGCGGGGATATTACGGTCTGTTCGCGGGTCGGCACCGGCACCACCTTTCACGTACTGCTTCCCGCTTCAGGAAAGGCAGCCGAGGTTGCCCGGCCTGTTTCCATCGAGGACACCTCCGAGAAATCAGACAAGCCGGTATTCGGACACGGCAGGATACTTGTGATGGACGATGAGGCCCTGATCCGCGAACTGACCGGTAACATGCTTCGCCATCTGGGTTATGACGTGGAGTTTGCCGAAGAGGGTCAGGGTGCCATCAATAAATATCAGGCGGCCTTTGGTGCGTCGGCACCTTATGATGCGGTGATTTTGGATCTGACCATCAAAGGCGGCATGGGCGGGCAGGAAACCATCAAAATGCTTAAGGAGATCGACCCCAAGGTCAAGGCCATCGTTTCCAGTGGCTATTCCGACAACCCCGCGATTGCGAACTACAAACACTACGGATTTTGCGAAGTGGTGGCAAAACCATACGAAGTGGTTGAATTCAGCGAAAAGCTGTATCGGGTGGTCAACAACGTCTGAACCATTCCAACCTTTTTTTAGCAGAACCATCATCTGCGGCCCTTAAGCGTCAAAGGATTGACGTCTGCCATCGATGAGATCGGGTATAACGAGATATTCTTGAAAATTTATGGTACCCATATCCTCGACGATGCCATCACCGGTGATTTGAACAAGGCACTGGGTAGTATTAAAAAAACTCAACGGCAAAGCCTTCCCCATTGGTCCACAGCACTCTGGCCCTGCGTTTGATGTTTTTCTTGCCATTGGTGAATGGGATGCTGATGGTAATGACATCGCCTTTGTAGACCTGGTTTACCGACAGGGTCATCACGAAAGCGCCACCCATACTGATGTCCTTCAGCGTTCCGGCAAAGGCCTTTCCTTGCAGAGAAAAAATAACGTCGGTGTTATAGTTTCTACGTTCATACCGTCTTCTGAACTCACCGGTCCCCATTTAAACGCGCTTCCTTTCGCGATCGATCCAAAGGTAATCCATACTGGCGAAGCAAATGGCGTTCCAAGTATGCCATTTTATCTGACTTCAACTCATTTGAGAACGCTTACCACACCGCGAAAACTGAATCTGCCTGATTTTGCGGTTCAACCGGGTTCCCGGTACAGGGCCAGTATACCGGAACGGGCCACTTTCTTGATGCCCACGGGTTCCAGCAGCTGCAGCAGAGCCTCGATTTTCTCCATTCTCCCCGTCACCTCGATAATGTAGTGGTTCAGCCCCGTATCAACGATGTTAGCCCTGAAGTTCTCCACGATACGCTGAATTTCAGACCGGTGCGGCTCCTGTGCCTTGACGCAGATCAGGGCCATTTCCCGTCTCACCGCGTCATCTCCGGTCATATCCCTGACCTTGATCACGTTGACGAGCCGCCGTAGCTGTTTCATGATCTGCTCCATCTGGTCCGGGGTCGTATTGGTGGTAATCGTAATACGGGACATATCCGGATTGGCGGTAGGGGCACCGCAGATAGTCTCGATGTTGTATCCACGGCTGGCAAAAAGTCCGGACACCCGGGCGGTTACCCCCGGTTCGTTCTCCACCAGCATGGTGATCGTGTGTTTTTCAGTTTCCATGGGAAGTTCTCCACCGCACAGGTTAATCGGAAAGGGCTTTTCGCTCGGCCTGCAATTCAGTGAGCAGTTGCGCCAGGGGCCATGTTTCGGAAGTGGGGGTCAGGGCCGCCCACAGGGCCTGCTGCATGCCGGCCTTGCGGCAGATGGTCATCAGTCCGTGAAGCTGGTTCTCCGTGATGCCGGAGACGATGATGGCCCGGGGAAGGTTCGATCCACTGCCCGCTCCGGACTGGTCCGGCAAGGCAAGCAGGGCGGCAAGAGTTGCCTGACCATGCGCTTCGTTGGCCCAGACGACGGAAACATCCTGTAAGCCGGCCATTTTCAAAATCGCCATGAATTTGGTTTGGGCAGGTGCAGGAAAGCCGCAGAGCAGAAGCTTCTGGGAGCCGTACATGCGGTTATCGGAGTGTTTGACCTTTTCAAAGGTGCCGTCTGTCATCTTCCATCTCCACATGCATGGGTTCAAATTCCCCCACACCCGGTCATCCTGGCATGCTTGCGGCTGCCGGGATACTCCCGGCAGACCATGGGCCTGACGTCATGGATGGTGCAGACGTAGCGGCCGGGTTCGTCTGACTTTTTTAGCCAGGGGCAGTTGTCAGCAAACCGGTTGGTCCCCGGATCCATCCATATCCGGCAGGCGGTGACCTCACCATTTTGCCGAACAGTGCCCACCCACGCGAGGATATCAGTTCGCCCCAGAGCCTGCAATCGCCGATAATCATCTACGGTGCACCCGTCATGGTAGTTCAGTGTTCGGCAGCAGCGGCCGCATTGGATGCAGACAAAGTCGCTCATACCGGTATCGATCCAGATGCCGGTTGGTGAAGCTGCCCCCGGCCCGAATCCAGCCGCAACAGGTGTCTGAAAGACCCGGGTACAAATCCCGGCCATATGTTCCGGGGAGACCGGATATAGTTTCAGATGGCGGATGATCCGTTTCCCTAGTTCATCGGCCCGGGCTGAGTACGGTTTTTTTGCATCAGGCGTTTTTGCCCATACCGTCTGGCTTTTAGGTTCCCGCATCAGGTAAGCATCAACGCCGAAAACCATGGGCCATATCGCTGAAAACAGGTTCAACTGGGAAGAATATTGCGAAAAATCGTTGCGAACGGCGTCCAGGGCCTCGTCAATGGTGAGAAAGAGTCTCTCTTTTTCCGGCATTTCACCTCCCTATGGAAAGGAAAACGCAATGGAACGACTAAAGCGTGTCTATCCACAAATGGTGGATTTTGGTTCAGAGCAAGGCTTGAGCGATTTTGAAACCGCAGGCATAGCGGGCTATGTCGAGGATTTCAAAAGAGCGAAAACGCCGCTCTGGGCCAAAAGATGCCGTTTGCGGATGGGCACAAACTATAACACGACTGTCGGATACAGACAAACCCGTTGCGCATCGGCGTCCATATGCGCAACCTCAGCCGGCCTTCTTTAATTCCGATATTGACTTGAAGCATGGTTTTGAAATAGGTTCCCTGGAATTATCCTGTTGCAGTTCACCTTTGCAGTATCAATTCCATGCTACGCGTTAAAAAGACAGCCGGATTTACCGGCAACCGAGTGCTACAGGCACCAGGGTATAGCCCGGTATCAAGGCCAAAAGGACTGAAAAGACGCATATGAATCTATTTTTTCTGTCAATACTGATCATTGCTTCAGGTGGCATACTCCCTCTTTTGTTATTTAGGCAATTTACCTTGATGAAAATCCTTGGTGTCCTGGGCATCAGCGTCGGCTGCGGTTTGGGCATGCTCGACGCCTTGTCCAAGCTTTCACATGATGGATCCGCCAGCGCCTCTTTTGTTTACCTCAATACGCTCTCGCTCGCCTTTCAAATTGATGGACTGTCCGCATTTTTTCTGCTGGCCATCTTTGGTGTTTGTCTCCTGGCCGCAATTTACAGTTTTCATTATATGAATCACCCTGACAAGGCTCTTCGTACGGCCACCAACTACTTTTTCTTCAGCCTCTTAGTCGCCTCCATGGCCTTGGTGGTCACCGCCGACAACATGATCACCTTCATGCTGTCCTGGGAAATCATGTCCCTTTCCTCCTTTTTCCTGGTGATCTACGATCATCAGATCCCTGAAAACAGAAAGGCCGGCTATCTCTATTTTATATTTTCCCATGTGGGTGCCATGTTTATCTTTGCCGCTTTCGGGGTCCTCTACGGCCACACCGGCAGTTTCGGATTCGATTCGGCCGGTCTCTCCCAGGCAGCAAAAATGCTGGCTTTTGTACTTGCCTTTATCGGCTTCGGCTCCAAGGCCGGCGTGTTTCCTTTTCATGTCTGGCTGCCCCATGCGCATCCGGCGGCACCCTCACACATCTCCGCCGTCATGTCCGGCGTGATGATTAAGACCGGCATCTACGGTATCCTCAGAATGTACAGCATCATGGACCTGCATACGCCGGCACTGGGGGCGATGGTTTTGATTTTCGGTATGGTCTCCGGCGTCTTAGGTGTAGTTTACGCCCTTGGCCAGCACGACCTCAAACGTTTGCTGGCCTACCACAGCGTCGAGAACATCGGAATCATACTTATCGGCATCGGTATCGGTATGATCGGCGTGGAAGCGAAAAACCCTATCATGGCTGTTCTGGGGTTTTCCGGCGGGCTGCTCCATGTACTCAACCATTCCATCTTCAAGTCACTGCTTTTTATGGGCGCCGGCGTGGTGATTCATAAAACCGGCACCCGTTCCATCGACGCCCTGGGCGGTCTGCTTAAAAAAATGAAGGTCACCGGGGTGACCTTTCTCGTCGGATCCCTGGCCATCTCCGGTCTGCCGCCCTTTAACGGGTTCGTCAGTGAGTTCTTCATCTATGTGGGAAGCTTCCGGGGTGTGCCCATGGAAACGCCGGTATTTGTGCTTAGCCTGCTTGCCATTGTCAGCCTGGCAGTCATCGGGGGGCTGGCCCTGGCCTGCTTTACCAAGGTCGTGGGCGTAGTATTCCAGGGCGAACCGAGAAGCCAGGCGGCGCATGACGTGGATGAAAAGGGCCCGACCATGCTGCTGCCCATGGTCATCCTGGCCGGCGCCTGTGTGGTCATCGGCATCTATCCAGGCACCTTCATGTTCATGGCCGTAAAAGCGGTGGCAGCCCTGGGTCTGGACTACGGCCGCATCCCCATGGAACCCTTTGCCCGGATGTCCGCCAACATCACCTTAGGCGCGACCCTCTTTCTTGCTTTGTTACTGATCATACTGGCCCTTCGCCGAATCTTGTACCAGGGAAAAACAATCGGACGCGCCGGCACCTGGGGCTGCGGTTTTACTCAACCCACCACCCGGATGCAGTACACCGGATCTTCCTACGCCGCATCGATTCTGGATTTTTTCAAACCGGCGGCACCGCTTCAGGAAGACCACCCGCCGGTGAGCGGATTGTTTCCAAAGGGGACTCACTACCACAGCCATATCCACGATATTGTCGAGCTTCACCTGAATCGCATGGTTGTCAAGCCGGTGTTGTGGCTGTTCGATAAATTGCGCTGGATTCAGCATGGAGACATTCACCTGTATATCGGCTACATCCTGCTGGCTATCGTGGTGTTGCTGTTTTTCGTTTGATACGGGTTCAGGGTTCAGAGGTTCGGGGTTCAGGGTTTATCGAAAATCTCAACCAAGGTAACCCAGAACGGTGAACGCTGAACCTGTAAACGGTTACGGATCGAGTGATGCTGTTTCACCCTACTTTTTGTGGAAAGAACATATGATCGAATCCATCTTGCTATGGGCGTTTGCCCTGTTGACGGCACCGTTATTCGCCGGTGTCATTTTCAAGGTGAAAGCTTTCTTCGGCGGCCGCAAGGGCTCCCCGGTACTCATCAATTACTATACGCTGATCAAACTATTCAAAAAAGGATCGGTGTACAGCACCAGCACCACTTTTATTTTCAAGCTGGGCCCCGTGGTTTCTCTGGGTGCTGCAGCCACGGCGCTACTCTTTTTGCCCATCGCCGGCCACGCCCCGGTACTCTCTTTTAACGGAGACGTGATCTTTGTCTTGTACCTGCTGGGTCTGGCCCGTTTTTTCACCATCGCCGCCGCCATGGACACCGCCTCACCGTTCGAGGGCATGGGTGCGGCCCGGGAGGCCTATTTCCCCATTTTCTGCGAAGCCAGCATGTTCATGATCCTGATCTTGTTTTACCGACTGACCGGCGATTTGAACTTTGCCGCGTACTTTTCCGGCGGACAGCCCTTCGGCTTCTGGCAGACGGCTGGATCGCCCATGCTTTTCGTAGTCATCGCCTTTTTCATCATCCTGCTCACGGAAAATGCCCGGGTGCCGGTGGATGACCCGGCCACGCACCTGGAGTTGACCATGATCCACGAGGTAATGGTGCTGGATCACAGCGGTCCCGATTTCGGTTTCATCGAAATGGGTGCGTTTCTCAAAATGTTTTTCTACTCATCCATTGTTGCACGCCTGATCTTCCCCTTTGAACTGGGGAATGCGGCACTGAACCTGGCCTTGTTTTCCCTTGGCGTCCTGATCGTCTATATGACTGTAGGTGTTACGGAGTCGATTATGGCGCGCTACCGCATGGACAGAGTGCCCAAATTTGTGCTCACCTCCTTTGCCTTGGCCTTTTTTGCAACTGTTATTACCCTGGAGTTTTTAAAATGATACATCCGGTCGATACCATTTTATCCCTTGCACTGCTGTCGATCCTCTTCTCGTTCGGGTCCAGCCGCCTGCCGGGACTGATCAAAGTGCTGGCCTTTCAGGGCGTGGTGGTGTGCATCGTGCCCCTGTTTATCGGACATGAAATGTCCACCGGCGGCATCGTCTTCACCATTGTGACGCTGACCATCCGCGGCATTATCATTCCCGGGTGCATCTACCTGGCAATCAAAAAAGTCGCCATCGAACGCGAGGTGGAACCCATCATCGGCTACCACGCCTCAATCCTGGCCGGGCTGCTGCTCATCGTCGGAGCCACCTTTGCCAGCCATCGCATCGATGTACCTTACAGCAGCGCCAGCGCCTTGCTGCTGCCAACGGCCATCTCCCTGCTTGGCGCCGGCATGTTTCTGCTCATGGCCCGGCGAAACGCCATTGCCATGGTCCTGGGCTACATCATGATGGAAAACGGCATCTACCTGGTGGGCACAACCTTCTCCATCCGGGCCCGCCATATCGTTGAGTTCGGCATCCTGCTGGACGTGCTGGCCGGCGTGATGATCATGGCCGTCATCCTGCAGAACATCAAGCAGACCTTTGATGACGTGGACACGGCACGCTTGCGAACCTTAAAGGAATAGGTGGTCATTTCATGCTTGAGATCGTTTTTCTGATACCGTTTCTTACCGGCGCCGGTGCGTTTTTTCTCCCCAATAAAATCGGAAGATGCCTGCTGGTGCTCACCGGCGCCATCCACCTGATCCTGTCCGTGATGATCTGGGCCGGTCGACTGACGCCTATATTTCCTGAATATTTTGCGGTAACGCCGGAAGGATTGCTTTCCCTGCTGGTGATTTCCCTGCTCTTTTTCCTGATTTCCATTTACACCATCGCCTATCTCAAGGCATCCGACATCCATGCGGAAAACATCTTCACCGGGTCCATGCTGCTGTTTTTGTCCACCATGACCATGGTGACCCTGTCCGACCATATCATGGTGATGTGGATCGCCATCGAGGCCACCACCCTGGCCAGCGCGCCGCTCATCTACACCCACCGGACTGCGGCCTCCCTGGAGGCCACCTGGAAATATGTGCTCATCTGCTCGGTGGGCATTGCCATGGCCCTTTTAGGTTCGGTTCTGGTCACCGTGGCCATGGACGTGGGCAAGGTGGACGCGCCCATCTCCTTTACCGCAATGACCGACGTGGCCAAAAAAATGGATCCCATGTGGCTCAAGGCCGGTTTTGTCTTCATCCTGGTCGGCTACGGCACAAAAATGGGGCTGGCCCCCATGCACACCTGGCTGCCCGATGCCCACAGCGAGGCCCCCAGCCCGGCGTCGGCCCTGCTCTCCGGCGTACTGCTCAACTGCGCGTATCTGGGTATCTTCAAAACCAACAAAATCATGCACGCCGCCGGCCTGGCCGATTTTTCCGGGCCTATCCTCATCGTCTTCGGCCTGATCTCCATCATGGCCGCTGCCACCTTCATCCTCAAGCAGACCGAATACAAGCGCATGCTGGCCTATTCCAGTATCGAGAACATGGGCATCATCGCCTTCGGCACCGGCATCGGCGGACTGGGCGCCTACGGCGCGATGATCTGCCTGATCCACCACAGCCTGATCAAATCCAGCCTCTTTCTCACCTCCGGCAATATTCTGCTGGGATTCGGCAGTCGGCTCATCGAACATACCGGTAACCTGGTCAACCGCATGCCCA
This sequence comes from Desulfosarcina sp., assembly GCA_014237405.1. Lineage (GTDB taxonomy): Bacteria > Desulfobacterota > Desulfobacteria > Desulfobacterales > Desulfosarcinaceae > Desulfosarcina. The sequence continues at coordinate 21,609 of JABZFO010000046.1, forward strand.
AAACCTTTGTGGCCTTTTTTGGCGGTTTCGCCGGCATTTCCGGGTTTCCACCCTTTGGTATTTTTATCGGCGAACTGCTGATTATTATCGGCGCATTTCGAACCGGTAACTATGTGGGCGCCGGTTTCTTCATCCTCAGTCTGTGCGTGATCTTCGCCGGATTTGCCAACAACGTCATGAAAATTTCTTTTGACACCTCGGATACCACCATCCGGATCAAAGAAGAGGCCAGCCTGGTCTGGCCCCAATACGCGCTGCTGTTAACCTCTCTGGTGCTCTGTTTCTGGATGCCGGACACCTTGCACCAAACGATAATCCATGCGGTGAACTTCGATGACTTTTCAACCCAGGCGGTAGAGATCGTCTCTCGCGGCGGCAAGGTGGTTCAGCTTTTCGCTTTCCAAGCAAACGGAACCTTCCGATTGATGGCCGTGTTGCGCACCGATGTGTTGCTTGTTGCCGCCTGTGATGCGCCTGAAACCTACCCTGCATTGACGGCAAAATGTGAACCCTTTCATATGTTCGAGCGGGAGATCGCCGAGCAGTACGGTATCCGGCCCGAGGGCCACCCGTGGCTGAAAATGGTGCGCTACCACGCCAACTGCCGCAGCGTCGACGATGTCTTCGGCAACGACTACACCGAGGACATTCCGGGTAGATACGACTACTACTCGGTAGCGGGTGATGAAATCCATGAGGTGGCGGTGGGTCCGGTGCATGCCGGGGTGATCGAGCCCGGCCATTTCCGCTTCAACTGCATCGGCGAACGGGTTCTGAACCTGGAGATCCAGCTGGGTTACCAGCATCGAGGGGCGGAAGATCTTCTTCTAAAGGCGGACAGAAAACGGATAGCGTTCATCGCCGAGAACATTGCCGGAGATACCTCCGTGGGCCACAGTCTGTGCCATGCCCAAGCCATGGAAGCCCTTTCCGGCATCCAGACGGATGACGGCTCCAAAATCATCCGCACCATCGGCCTGGAGCTGGAGCGCATCGCCAACCATGTGGGCGATCTGGGCGCTTTGAGCGGAGACGTGGCATTTTTACCGCCGGCCAATTACTGCGGGCGGATGCGCGGTGATTTTCTCAACATGTCCCTGCTGATGTGCGGCAACCGCTTCGGCAAAGGGCTGGTGAGGCCCGGTGGTGTTCGTTTCCCTATGAACGACGACAACCGTCGCGACCTGACCGCCCGCATCCGTGAGCTCAAGCCCCATGTGAAGCATACGATCGACCTGCTTTTTTCCACCTCAAGCGTCCGTTCCCGTTTTGAAGGGTGCGGGACTGTGAGTCGGTCCGATGCGGAAAAACTGGGGCTGGTGGGCCCGGCAGGACGAGCCTGCAGCATCCCCTACGATGTGCGGCGATGCTTCCCCACCGAGCACTACGGTCAACTGGACATCCCGGAAAATGCGGAACCCACAGGGGATGTGTGGGCCCGTGCCAAGGTCAGGGCGGACGAGGTGATGCAGTCCATAGCGTTCATCGAATCCCTGCTGCCTGACCCGGTGGAAACCGAAATCATCGACATGGCCGACATGGCCCTGGCGCCTGATTCGTTTGTGGTCACGCTCAACGAAGCCTGGCGCGGAGAACTGTCTCACTGCATCTTAACTGATGGCGCAGGCGGCATCCTTCGCTACAAGGTCAAAGACCCCTCGTTCCATAACTGGAACGGTCTGTCCATGTCTCTGAGAAACACGGGGATTTCCGATTTCCCGCTGAACAACAAGAGTTATAACCTGTCTTATTGCGGGTTCGACCTTTGACGGCTTTGTAAAAAGTCCGATATCTGCGTTACGCTTCATCCCTCGTCACTGCGGAGTACGATAAGTACACCTCATTCCTCGGGATTCGCAAGCCTTGATCTCGAACTTTTTACAAAGCCGTCTGAAACGAAACTCAAAACCTTTTTACGAGACCGTCATCTTAGAATGACAGACATTTTCTCTTCAATCGCGTGAATAACCGATACTGGTAAAGCGAATCCATTATGCTAAATGTGCTGAAAAACAGGTTCGAACAGGGATGCAAGACATCCCGCTACCCCAAGGAAAAGGTCCAGTTGCTGCCCCGCTACCGGGGTCGGCCGGAAATCAACCCGGATGCACCATCGGATGTTGCATCCGCATGTGCGGCGGCCTGCCCCCAGAATGCCATCGACCCGGTGGCCGGAACCATCGACATGGGACGCTGCGTCTTCTGCGGAACCTGCGAGCGCATTTCCAACGGCCGGTTCGTCACCTTCACCCAGGACTTTGCCATCGCCGTTGCCGAAAAGGAACACCTGTTCACCAAAGGTGATATCCCGACCCTTGCCGAGCATTCCCGGCAGCACTTTAAAAAGCTCTTCGGCCGTTCGCTCCAGCTTCGCCAGGTATCGGCTGCCGGCTGCAACGCCTGTGAAGCAGACCTGAACGTGCTGGCCACCCCGTTTTTCGATCTGGCCCGATTCGGCATCAACTTCGTGGCCTCCCCGCGCCATGCCGACGGCATCGTGGTGACCGGCCCCATCTCCCGCAATATGAAGACCGCCCTGCTGCAGACCTACGAAGCCACCCCTGAGCCCAGGGTGGTGATCGCCGTAGGCAGTTGCACGCTGACCGGCGGCCCCTTCCGGGGCAGTCCTGAAATCACTGAAGGGCTGGACACCCTGCTGCCGGTGGATCTGTTTATCCCGGGATGTCCGCCGCATCCCATGACCAACCTGCATGCGTTGTTAAATTTTTTCAAGTAGTGTCCATCCAGAAATGGCATCTTTTGTCCCAGGCCGGCGTTCTCGCTCCATTGAAATCCTCGACGTAGCGCTGCTACGCCTGCGGTTTCAATGTCACTGCGGCCTTGCCCTGAACCAAAATCTACCACTTCTGAATAAACACTGATGTGCTTTACGGAATAGGTAGGGAGCGATCGCGACCTTCAGACAATTCAGCTTAACCGCTCTCGCCCCTGTCAATGCGCATTGACAGGGGCGGTGTTTTTTAGGGCTGAATAATGATGGTTGGATACATCCCTTCTTTATCCCCTTTAGGATAGGGTTGAATGGTATTGAAGGAGATATTCTGGTTTTTCTGGGCGTGGCCGCGGTTGAGGTTACCGTTGTAAAAGGCGCCGTTGGCCTCAAGGATATGATGAATCCGCTCCTGGAATGCATTTACAAAATTGGTCCCGCTGCCTTCAAAAAGCATATGCCCTCTGGAGATCCGGGAATGGATTTTTGCAAAGTCTTTGAGTGCCATGCTGTTGGCTTCGAGTTCTTCTGCATTTCCCACCATCCCCCACACCAGACTGCCGGGCTTTACTGTCAGCGGCTTTCTGATATCGATAATGGTGTGGGGCATCACTATGCTCTCTTTTCCGATGGTCAGCCGGGCATCCGGGCGACCCCTTAAAAAGCTGTTGAAACCCACAAAAACATGCGTCCCCATATCCGCATCGATGATCTTTGCCCCGTGGGCCGTCACATTGTTGCCCGCCAGCTTGGAGTTGATAATATAGCAGTTCTCCTGAGCGTTGGCCCCTTTGCCCAGTGTGGAGTTCTGAAGGAAGGCGCGCTGGGCCACCAATACATTATCCCCGATGCGGGTTTTGGGTTTGATCACGGCGAAACGGTCAAGAGAAGCATTTGCCGGAACCGTGACTGGCGTTTCGATGTTGACCACCTTGAATACCCGCTGAAAGGCTTCTTTGCGATCTTCCACAAAATCCATGAAAATTCCCTGGGGCTGGCTGCCGGCAGTAAAGTAGATATAGTTGTTCAACTGGTTGAGGGGATACCGGTACATGAAATTAAAATCATCCGGATTGCGGACCCAGACCGTTCCCGGTTCGATCTTCAGGTGGCTGATCTCTCCGGCCTGCACATAGGCATAAGCACCGATGACGCAGTCCCGCATGGTCGTCAGATCCACCGTCGCAAAAGGCCCCAAATAGCAGCCGTCAGCAGGCGATCCGTGGATGTTGGCATAGTGGGTGGAAACGGTATCCCGGATAAAAAATCGTTCCAGGGTTTCAGGGTCATGTGAAAAATTGTGGACCAGGGTTTTAATCAGATAGCAGTCATCAATCCGGATCTCTTCATCCTGGTCCACCGGAACATTGAACTCCTGATATTGAAACAGGTCACCACTTTTTTTCAACTCGTCGCCACGAATATCGCTTTTGTATAGCAGGGAGTTGGTCACCCGGCATCTCCCTAAAAAATAGCTGCCGGAGAGGTTGGAATGCTTGAACACCAGATTCAGGGGATGGTGGGGGGTGATCCCGTAAAAGGCATAGAACTTAGTCATCTGCCCGGTTGGAATAAGTTGGCGAACCAGCGGATTGACATCGAACGCCAGTTCCCGGAGATTGATGTTTACCCGCTGGATGATTCGGTCAAATAGTTTTTCCAATTCTCTCATTATGTCGCCCCGTCTGATAAGTGTGATTCAGATTCTTTCATGGAATGAAAGACTGCGGCGAACACATCTGCCAGCCTCAATACGCCGATGATATCCGCGCCTCTGGTGACCAGCAACGATAAATTGGAACCTGCTGTCACTTGGTGAAGTGCCATATCCAAAGATGTGTTTTCATCCACATACTCTCCTTCGGTGGGACGCTGCATAAAATCCGTCACTTTTAACTTCGCCGCTTTGGAATACACATCCAAAATCGGCGGAGAATTTTTCAGGTACTCTTCCTGTTGCAGGGCAACGGCCTTCCTGGTGAATCCAAACCGTTTGAACTTTCTGATTTGATCCAAATTGGCATCCCTGGGTTCCAAGGCGCGGAGAAAGTCCATCTGACTGAGTTTGCCGATGACCCGGTCGTTTTTGTCCAGAATAAGGACCGCACGATGCGAGTACCGGTTTTGCTGGAATGTTTCCTGAGCTTTTTCCAGGGCCATCACCGTTTCATACAGGGTCGCCTCTTCCGGAACCGTGGCATACTCCGAGATCGGCACCATCAAGTCCTTGACAATGTAGTCTTTCACTGAGCGCCTCCCGTTTGCGGGTTGAACTGATGCAAAACTGCTGGAATGCAGAGGAAGATCATCCCCTCTGAAATGGTGATTGATTCTGGTCGTACAAATAACCGCCCGGAAATCACTTTTAATTAGAAGGGAACTTTCAGCGTAACTACCATGAATCAGACGCCAAATCAATTGAAACCCGCGTTATCAGGCAAACATTACCAAGCTTCGTCTTAAAAGAGGGGGATTTCAAAATCCGATTTCCCTATCATGGTTCTCTCAATAAGCCGTCGGATGTATTAAAAGCGAACACCATTTTCTTGATCTTACACAGCCCCTGTGGTAGACAACCGCTGGCGTTTCGCAATTTAATTCCCAGAAGCAAAAGCAATAAGATGATAACGGGTTGGATAACCCAATAGATAAAACATATAGAAAGGAGGTAATCAGTGAATGAGTACAAGGTTGACGACCTTATGGTACCGCTGTCAGAGTACGCCACAGTGACCATCGGGGCGACACTCCATGAAGCCATGATGGCGCTAGAGAAGGCCCAGGAAGATTTCGACCAGACCAAATACCGGCACCGTGCCGTTCTGGTATTGGACACAGCGGGCAAAATCGTTGGAAAAATCGATCAACACGCTGCTCTGAAAGCCCTTGAGCCGCAGTATCTGAAAATGGCAACCAGTTCATCGGCGGCCAGTTATGGGTTCAGTGTCCCCTTTTTAAAGGATCTTCAGGAACAGTATAGCCTGTTGGACGGTGCGCTGGAAAATATTTGCCATAAGGCAGCGAAAATGAAAGTCGAGGACTTCATGTCCACACTGACTGAAGGCGAATTTATCGACTTGGGTATTTCTCTGGATCAGGCGATCCATATGCTCGTCATGGGACATCACCAGTCGTTGCTGGTAAAAAAGGCAGAAAAGGTCGTTGGCGTGCTCAGGCTCACCGACGTGTTTGCAGCTGTGTTCCATGTGATGAAGACCTGTGAAATGTAGACGCGTTTCAACCGTCAATTGTTTATGGGGTTTACTGATCTGGACCGCAATATAGGAGGTTGTTGAATGGCTAATGAAGTCGATACCGCTTCCGCCGAGGCGGGTTATAATTATAAAAAGCTGATCTGGCTGTTTTTGGGTGTTTTTCTTTTTGTCATTACCTACTACTCACCGCCCTGGCCGCCCGCCATCGATCCCACGGGCAAAGCGTTCGCCCTGTCAACGGCCGGCAAAGGCGCTATCGCCGTATTCCTGCTGGCCGGCACCTGGTGGGTGTTCGAAGTGGTGCCCATCGGCGTGACCAGTCTGGCCATTGGCGTGCTCCAGGCCCTGTTTTTTATCCGTCCGGCCAAGGTGGCCTTCAAGGATTTCATGGACCCGTCGGTCATGTTCATCTTCGGCTCCATCGTCATCGGCCTGGTATTCACCAAAACCGGTCTTACCCGCCGTCTGGCCTACAAGATGCTCTCCATTGTCGGGGAAAAGACCAGCATGATCTACCTGGGCTGCTTTCTGGTGACCTCCGCCCTGACCCATATCATGGCCCATACGGCCGTTGCGGCCACCATCTATCCGTTGCTGGTGGCTATCTACGCCCTATACGGCGAAGGGGATAAGCAGACCAAGTTCGGCAAGGGCCTTTTTATCGGCATGGCCTACGTGGCCGGTGCCGGCAGCATCGTCACCCTGCTGGGAGCCGCCCGCGGTGCCGTGGCCATCGGTTTTTTCAAGGATGTCATGAACCAGGATGTGGGCTTCTTCGAATTGAGCTATTACATGTTTCCCGTCGGATGGCTGATGACCTTCCTGCTGTGGGGATATTTTATGCTCGTGCTCAAGCCTGAAAAGAAAACCATCCCCGGCCTCAAGGAGCGGGCAAAAAGGCTTTATTCAGAACTGGGCGGGATCACCCGCAAGGAAGTGGTCGCTTCTTCCATCGTCGGGTTGTGCATCCTGGCACTGGCCGCATCTGCCATCATGAAGGCCTATATTCCTGGCTTTGTGCCCCCCCACAAGACCGCTCTGATCCTTGTGTCCACCATCCTGTTTTTCATCACCGGAATTCTGGATATTAACGATCTGGAATCGATCCCCTGGAACATCATCCTGCTGTTTGCCGGTGCCATGAGCATCGGGTTCTGCCTCTGGGATACCGGCGCCGCCGAATGGATGGCCATCAACTGGCTGGTCATGTTCCAGAAGGCCCACTGGTTTGTCTTCATCATGAGCATCGCCTTTTTCGTGATGATGATGACCAACTTCATCATGAACGTGGCGGCCATCGCCATCTCGCTGCCGGTCGCCCTAGTCATCGCCCCCTACCTGGGTGTATCCGGCGAAGTCATTCTCTTTTCTTCCCTGGTGGTCGCCGGCATGCCATTTCTGCTGCTGGTGGGTGCGGCACCCAATGCCATCGCCTACGACTCCAAACAGTTTTCTACAGGCGAGTTCTTCCTTTACGGCATCCCGGCCAGCATCATACTCATGGCCGTCACCGGATTTTCGGTTTACGTCCTGTGGCCGCTGATGGGCATGCCCATCCTGATTAAGTAAAAACGGCGAAACGCCCCCGTCAGCACTTGGCGGGGGCCGCTTTACGATGTTGCCCGCACACGCTGTTTCGTATTCTGCCCAGCGCATTCTATATAAAGGCGAGGTAAACCAATGAAAAAAAAATTCGTGAAGGATTTGATGATTCCAATCTCGAATTATGTGACCGTTAAAAAAACAGCTACCCTGATTGACGTTCTGAAGGCCCTTGAATTGGCACGGCAGGAAAATACACACGCCCATAGGGATGCCATTGTGGTGGACGACAGCGGCGCGTTCCTGGGCAAGGTCACCATGATCGACGTCTTCCGAGCCCTGGAGCCCAACTATAAGAAGATCGTGGGCGACCGGAGTACCGGCACCCTCACAAAAGATTTCGTAATGAAAGCGGTGAAGGAATTCAATCTGTGGATGGCGCCGGAGCAAAATATCTGCAAGCGCGGCAGCAGTAAGACGGTTTCCGAGGTCATGCATGCACCGGAAAACGTCGAATTCATCCAGGAAAACGACACCCTTGAGAAGGCGTTGAACCTGTATGTCATGGGCGTTCACCAACCCCTGATCGTTAAAAACGGCGAAACAGTCACCGGCGTCCTGCGATTCGGCGATATATTCGAGGTGGTCAGAAAAGCCCTCCTGAGCTGCGATAACGACCTATAAATCCGATCACCTTCGCCGATTGACACGGGCGAAACGCCGTTTGGAAAGCGTGGATTGATATCAATGATCCACGCTTTTTTTGTCATGTTGAGTCGTCGGTCAGGGTGCAAGCATAGCGACATTCCACGACTCCTCAATTCCCAGTTCGCATTTTGCTTTACACCCTGAAAAAAAGCCTGACATCCCCTCACCCCTGCTGGCCTTTCAATCCGCCCAATTTACTTTTTTACTATCTGTTATAATTGATCTTTTTCTACTTTCTGCGGGCACTCCGAAAATGGCATATCCATTGCTCAACCGTTTATCATGGTAGAAAACATCACTTAGAAAATTCGATAAAGACTCAGAAAGGAGCCAAACATGGAACAAAAACTTAAAATCATGGCGGCGGTTGATCTTTCCGATTACTCGCCAATAACGGTCCGTTACGGGGTATGGCTGGCTAAAAAAATGGACGGGGAACTATTACTGGTCAATGTTATCAACCAACGTGATCTCGACATGGTTCAGCGGACGATGGTTGGTTTCGAATCGTTTTCTTTTTCCGACTACCTCACGGAGCAGGTGCAGGACAGGGAAGCCGAGATGAAAGACCTTTTCAAGGCCGTCTCGCCCGGCACGGTCAAATGCCGCTATCTTGTCCAGACCGGCACTCCCTACCTGGAACTGCTCTCAGCCATTGAAAGTGAAAAGCCAAGCCTGATGGTTGTGGGCACAAAGGGCCGAAGCAACCTGGC
>JABZFO010000067.1 GCA_014237405.1 Desulfosarcina sp.
TTTCAAAGAACCGTGGAACCAATCAGGCCGGGAAGAAAATATCCGAGAAATCATAAAGCCAAGTTCAGAAAATTCTTCCTCCAATACAAACCGATTGGTTAAGTTAATGACATTGATTTGGAAATCATACTATTGAATTGATAATAACCCACAGTTCACCCAGGTGGCAGACACACCAAGGCCTGTATCTACAGCTTCTTAAATGTATTTGGTATGAACAGTGAGCAAGACATCAGTCAAAATTTTTTGCAATTGTACTGGGGTATATAAACCTGGTGGAAAAACTATTTTTGCATAAAACAACCTTTTCTTTTTTCCATTTTTGTGTATAATCTTATAGAAAGATAATTCCTGTTCTCATTGACCTGGAAAGTCTACCCGTGAGGTGCAAATGTATCGCAAGGCTCTGTATGACCTTATCGACTGGAAAGACCGCCCTAGCCGGAAGCCGCTCATTATCCGGGGAGCTCGACAGGTTGGCAAAACGTGGCTGGTTCAGAAGTTTGCTGGTCAATTCGATAACCTGGTTGAAATTAATTTTGACAAAAATCCGGAAAAGGCACAGCTTTTTGCCAGCAGAGATATCAGCAGATGTCTGCAACTTCTGCAGATTGACTGCGATACCGAAATCATCCCCGGTAAAACCTTGCTATTCCTTGACGAAATTCAGGGTGCACCGGAGCTGCTACCACTGTTGCGCTATTTCTACGAAGAGCGGGCAGATCTCCATATCATAGCAGCCGGCTCTCTGCTGGAATTTCTGCTGGCGGACCATGATTTTTCCATGCCGGTGGGCCGGGTGGAATATCTGTATCTCGGCCCCATGGACATGGAGGAGTTTCTCCTGGCGCTGGGCCAGGAGAGAATGACAAAGTATTTAAACGATTACTCACTGGATGATACCATTCCAGAGTCTATTCATCTCTCCCTGCTCAACTTTATAAAGCTTTTCTGGATTGTCGGAGGGATGCCTGCCGCGGTTGCATGGTATGGCAACTCCGGTAAGCTTTCCGAGGCGATTCGCGAACATACGCTCATCCTGCAAACCTACGAAGATGATTTCAGTAAATATCGAAAACGCATTTATCCGGAAAGATTGCGTAAGGTCTTCAGGCGGATACCGGCCCTGATCGGTAATAAACTTAAATATGTGCGGCTTGACCCTGAAGAGCGGTCAAGGGAGCTTGCCGACAGCTTGCACCTGCTGGAAATGGCACGGGTTATCTACCGGGTCAGGCACAGTGCCGGAAATGGTGTGCCCTTGGGGGCCGAAGCCAAAGAACGCGATTTCAAGCCTCTTTTTCTGGACACCGGGCTGGTTTCAAATTCACTTGGACTCAGTCTGCCGGGCTTGGAAGTAGTCGAGGATCTGCTCATGGTAAATAGCGGTGCTTTGGCCGAACAGTTTGTTGGCCAGCATCTTTTATATGACGGACCAAGCTACGTGAAGCCACAGCTCTTTTATTGGAACCGGGAACAGAAAAGCGCCAGTGCTGAAGTAGATTATCTGATCGCGCACGAAGACAAGGTCGTGCCGGTTGAGGTAAAGGCCGGCAAAACCGGCACCTTGAAATCGCTGCAGGTTTTTGTGGCGGAGAAAAAATCCCCGGTGGCGCTCAGGTTCAATGCCATGCCGCCATCATGTTCCTGGCAAGAGACCCGAGTAGCAGGAAAAGATAAAATCCCATTTCTGCTTGTTTCTCTGCCTCTCTACCTTGTCGGGCAGGCCAGACGTCTGGTCGCCGATGGCCTTCAAAGAGGAAGCGGATAAACCTCTGAACCTTGAACCCTTAAACGGGTACTTGTTTAACAATGGGCATATGCCTGCTTAAACAAGAATAAAAAAATATCAAAGAGTGTTATTTTTTAGACAGGCCCTAAACCTGAAAGGGTGAATACGGCATGCCAGCCAATAACTTAGCCGTCCCTCTTCTTCGCACTAAATTTCATCGGCCACCGATTGACGCCAATCATATCCATAGGCCGTCTCTATTGGAGCGTCTCAATCATCACCGCCATCGGCCGTTGACGCTGATTTCCGCGGCCGCCGGTTACGGCAAGAGCACGCTGGCAAGCGACTGGTTGGAATCGGTGGATGTCCCAGGAGCATGGGTAACCCTTGATGAAAATGACAACGACCCGCGGTATTTTCTGGCCTATTTTCTGGCGGCTGTGCAGTCCATTTTTCCCGATGCGGCCCGCAAAACACATACCCTTTTAAAAGCTTCTAATTTGCCCCCTGTGGCGACTCTGGCCCGTACATTGATCAACGAGCTGGATCAGATCGAGGAAGAATTCATTTTGGTGCTGGATGACTACCACACCATAAGCGACAAAACCGTGCACGGCCTGATCGCCAAACTACTTCAACATCCGCCGGCACCACTGTCCCTGGTACTCTCTTCCCGGGTTGACCCGCCGCTTCCGCTTGCACGTTTTCGCGCTCGGGGTCAGATGGTCGAAATCCGTGTTCGGGATCTGCGGTTTTCACCGGTTTAATTAGCGATATGAGCATCACGACCGATTCGACACCTGACAGCAGTCCGGTGACGATCATGGTTGGATACATGGCTGATCAGGCCGCGCTTTCAGGTGTGCTGAGAGCGCTTTACGACCAGCGTATACCACTCTTATCGGTGGAGAATTTGGATGAGACGATCAATCATTAGGGGTTATGGATTTCCCCTAAGGGTTCGCGCAAAAATAACTTCGTAGAATTGGCGCTCAGATTTGGTTCAGGTTTGGCTGATCTTCAACGCTAATCAAAATTGAACCGGGTCTGCTAACCTAAATTGAACCACCGTGTGATCTCACCCCCTCACTTCCCCCCTAATTTCATTTTCCTTTAATAATCTTGGTCGGATTGA
>JABZFO010000178.1 GCA_014237405.1 Desulfosarcina sp.
GGCCTGACCCTGACCGAGCGGATTACCACCATGGGATACAACGGGGTAGCCATCTGCGGCCTGAAGCTGGACGCCTGCATGGTTCCGGAAAGCCGTATTGTCGGACCTTTTGAAACCAGCCAGTGTCTGGACACGCTGAAGCTGTGGGAGAACCAGATCCTCATCGCCGCCGCCTTAGGCATGATGAAGGGCAGCTTCGAGACGGCGCGGGACTATGCCAAAACCCACAAATCCGGAGGCAAACCGGTCATCGCCTACCAGGAGGTGGGGTTCAAACTGTCGGAAATACTCACCCTTTACCAGACGGCCCAGCTCTACGCCTACCGGGCCGCCTGGATGGCCGATGACGATCCTAAAGAGGCCGGCGTACTGACCCTGTGTGCCAAGGTATTCTGCACCGAAGCGGCGGAAACCGTGGCGGGCAAGGCGCTTCAGATTCTGTCCGGGGACGGTTACCGGTCGGGCAGCGCAGCTGAACGGGCCTACCGGTGTGCCAAATACGGCCAGATTTCCGGCGTCTCAACGGAAATCGCCCGGGTAAAGATCGGGGATAAGGCATTGGGAAGGCTTTAGGGCCTCAGAAACTTCGGAGAGGAGATGAACAAAAAGAAGAACAAGCAGGAAACGAAAGCGCCTTTATCCAAAAGTGCCCTTCGGCGGCAACGGGAGCGCGAACAGCGCCTGAAAACCATCTTGGGCGCAGCGCAGACGCTGTTCGCCGGTGAGGGGTACCACAAGGCCAGCATGGAGAAGATCGCCGATACGGCAGAGGTGTCAGTAGGGACCCTTTATTTCTACATCAAGAATAAAGAAGACCTGCTGGTCAAACTGCTCGACCAGATCGGATTTGATCTGCGCAACATGCTGGGATCGGCCTTTAAGACCACGGATGTCTCCCTGACGGGTATCCGTGAGGCAGGCCGGATCTTTTTCGAAGAGTTCTGTCCCAATAATCCGGAAAGCATCGCCATTTTCTTCAGGGAGTCGGTGGGGCAGAGCGAGGTGGTGGAAGCCCACCGCAAGAATATCTTCGACAAACTGATCAATGATGTGTGCCAGGCCCTGATCCGGGTTTGCGAGAACCAGGGCACCCGGTTTCAGAGCAACCTTTCCGCCGAGGTTATGGCCACCAGCATCATGGGCATGTTCGAGCGCCTCGCCTACCAGTACCTGATCTGGCAGGACCGATCCGAGGATTTGAAGACCATCGGGCAGGATGCGGTAGACTTCATCATCGGCGGTATCGAAAATCTGTTCAGGTAGCATCCATGCATCTCAAAGGCGCGCTGCATGTTCACACCACCTGCTCGGACGGCAACCTGACCATCGAACAGGCAGTATCCGTTTACGCCGGGTTGGGGTTCGATTTCATCGCCCTGACCGACCACGACTACCTGGTTCGCAGCGGATGCTACGACCGGGTAAAAAACCTCGATACGGAGATGACCGTGTTCACCGGCCTGGAGCTGACCATTTTTGAGAAGGGCTATCTGCATGTCAACCGCATCGACGGAGATCGAGAAACCCTGCACATCTTTAACCACCCCGCGGAGCTGGATCTTCCCTTGGCCAAGGTGATCGAACGTATCAACGCGGTGGCCGAGCGGTTGCCCATCGATGCGGTGGAGGTCACCACCAAAGGTTTCCGAACCCCGGAATATGAGATCGATGACATCCCTTTCCCGAAGGTGGCTACGGACGATTCCCACACCCTTCAGGGATGCGGGCGTGCCTGGGTGGAAATGGACTGTGCCCGGGACAAGGACAGCATCATCCGGGCCATAAGAAACAACGCATTCTGGAATTGCTACGTCGGCTGACAACCGAGGGACAGCGTGAGCCGAAGCAGGCTGAATGCCGGTTTAATATAAGTCCCTGATCGGAAAATAGCGGATCAGGTTGTGGCCGGCGGATTGACGACCGCATAATTCCTTAATTCCAAAATCCCTAAATTCTTCAATCTTCTGAATTTATCTTTTTCAAGGAGGATCGCGGCTATGGCAAGACGAGTGGGCATTTGTGCGGTGGCACAAACCACCTATGAACCGGACAAATGGTACGAGCGATTCCAGGGCATGGCTCTGGAGGTGCTTGAATCGATCCAGGCGCAAACCGGTGTGGATTTTTCCGAAGACAAGGGCATCGGCATGTCCATCAACGTGTCGGACGATGTTTTTGACGCTCGCACCATTTCAGACAACGCCATGACCGATGTCCTCGGCGCCCATTTCGGGTGTGAGGAGAAGGTGGCCCAGGAAGGCATACAGGCCATCTACTACGGCCTTGCCGCCATCCAGTCGGGACACGAAGATGTGGTGCTGATTGTCGGCCATTGCAAGGAATCCCAATGCAAAAGCCGCAACATGGTGACCCATGTCGCTTTCGACCCCTTCTACACCCGGCCGGTAGGGTTGGATTTTTGTGCGGCCGCCGGACTCCAGGCACAGGCCTACATGGATAAATCGGGCATCACCGACGAGCAGCTTGCCGCCGTGGTGGTCCGATCCAGGGAGAACGCGCTGAAAAACGATCGTTTGCCCACGGTTGAGGCCGTAACGGCTGAACAAGTGATGACTTCACCCATGTTGGCCGATCCTATCCGCCAGCTTCACGCTTACCCGGTGTCAGATGGTGCTGTGGGCATGCTGCTGGTGGCCGAAGAACGAGTCCAAGAATTCACCGACACACCGGTGTGGATCACCGGCGTGGGTAACTGTATGGATTCCTTTTTTTTGGGAGACCGTGATCTTTCATCCAACTTTGCCCTGAAAAATGCGGCCCGGCGCGCATACAAACGGGCCGGCATCGCCGACCCCAAAACCGCATTTGACGTGGTGGAGGTGTCGGATCTATACGCCTATCAGCAGCCCATGTGGCTCGAAGGGCTGGGTATTTGCGATACTGGAACCGGCGGTGTGGCCGTCAGCACCACCGGTAACAGCAAGCCGGTCATCAACCTGTCAGGAGGGACCCTGGCCGGCAATCCCATGATTCTGGGCGGGTTGGTCCGTGCGGCGGAAGCTTCCCTGCAACTCATGGGAAAAGCCGACGGCCATCAGGTTGAAAATGCTTCTACTGCTCTGGCACACGGGGTAATGGGGCCGGCCGGACAGTTTCATTCCGTTGTTACACTGGCGCGGGGATAAGGGAGGAGACCCATGAAGAAAAACAGAAATGTCGGCATCATTGGCGTCGGACAGTCGGTTTACTCCAGCCACCGCGAAGATGTGAACCAGCCGGAGATGATTCACGAGGCGGTGGTCGAAGCACTGGAGAGTGCCGGTATCACGCTGGACGATGTGGACTGCATCGTCCACGGCAACATGGAGTTATTTGAAATGGTCCATCAGCCGGACCTGTGGCACGTGCTGGGTACCGGCGCATACGGCAAGGAGTGCCTGCGAGTGACCACCGGCGGAACCACCGGTGCCACGTTGGTCTGTGCGGCGGACCACCTGGTGGCGTCCGGGCTTCACGACGTGGTGCTGGTCATCGGTTTTGAGAAGCTCCAGGAGGGCCATACCACCGGCGGGATCACCAACATGGCTGATCCCCTGTGGGGCCGGCAGCTTCAGACCGGCGCCCTCACCGGCATGACCGCGGCACAGATGATCGATGAATTCGGTGAGGAGCGGGCCAAGAAGGTGGCCATGAAATATCGTATCATCATGGACAAGCACGCCATGAAAAACGAAAAGGCCCATCGGCGACTGGGCCTGGAGTTCGACCAGGCAGATGATCTGGCCGTCAATTCTCCGGCTCTGGTGGGAGAACTTCGCATGATTCATATGTGTTCCCAGAGCGATGGTGCCTGCGCCATGGTTTTCGCCTCGGAAGAAAAGGCCAGGCAATTGTGCGATCAGCCCGCCTGGATCAAAGATCACATTACCGCTCACCGGGAGGAGATGTTCTGCCTCTTCGGTGATGCGCCGGTGCTTCCCACCCAGCGGTATGCGGCAAAAAAACTGTTTGAGCGATGCGGCATCCAGAATCCACGGGAAGAGATCGACCTGTTCGAGATGTACGATCCGTCCAGCTGGTGGGGGCCGGACTGGCTGCGGGAATTTCTCCTGCTGGAGGACGACGAGCACCTGAAGATGATCGAAAACGATGAGATTACCATCGACGGCGCCTTTCCCATCAACCCATCCGGCGGCGTCATCGCCTCCAACCCCATCGGTGCCACCGCCATGGTTCGCGTGGCCGAAGCGGCGCTGCAGATTATGGGCAAAGCGGGCGGCCACCAGGTTCCCAAGACGGTGAACCAGGCCCTGGCCTCGGGATTCGGCGGCACCATGTGGACGGTGCTGACGCTGCTGACTCGGCAGGTACCGTGGTAGGACGGAGGACTGAGGACTGAGGGCAGAGGACTGAAGACAGAGGACTGAAGACAGAGGACTGAGGACTGAGGACTGAGGACTGAGGACTGAGGACTGAGGACTGAGGACGGAGGACAGAGGACGGAGGACAGAGGACGGAGGACAGAGGACGGAGGACTGAGGACTGAGGACTGAGGACGGAGGACAGAGGACGGAGGACAGAGGACGGAGGACAGAGGACGGAGGACTGAGGACGGAGGACGGAGGACAGAGGACAGAGGACGGAGGACAGAGGACGGAGGACAGAGGACAGAGGACGGAGGTCGGATGACCGATCAATAAAGTGTCCGTCCAGAAACGAGGATTTTCGTTCAAGATCAAGGCCTGCGAAAAATTTTACCACAGGCATATAGTTGATATTCCGAGGATAAAATTTTGAGCATAACGCAGAGATTGGGCGACGGCCGTGCAGCGATACACGGACCACCCCTATCTCCAGTTTTATGACCAGACCGTTACCTATGGCGAGTTTGGCAAACAGGTGAACATCCTGGCCAATGCCCTGAAACGCCAAGGTTTTGAAAAAGGCGACTTTGTTCACGTACTGGTGCAAAACAGCCCTCAGACCCTGGTGGCCTACTTTGCCATCCAGAAGATCGGCGCCGTCGCCGGGCCGGTGAACAGCTGGTGGAAGGCGCCGGAGGTGCAGTACCTGCTCAACGACTCCAAAGGCCGGGGACTGATCATCGGGGATCAATACCTGCCCATCCTGGATGAGATCAAAGGCAACTGCCCCCACCTGGAGAAGATCATCGAGGTGGGCGAAAAACCCCGACCCGAACACACTGCTTTCGCCGACCTGCTGGCCGAAGGCGATGACACCCCGGTGACCTGTCAGGAGAACGCCGAGGACACGGCATATATTTTCTACACTTCAGGGACCACCGGCAACCCCAAGGGGGTTCTGCTCTCCCACAAGAATGTGCTGGCCGATGTGGAGGGCGTGACCCGGGCGCTCAACCTGGAAGAGAACATGACCGCCCTGATCTTTCTGCCCCTGTTTCATGTCAACGCCATGCTTTCGTGTACTTTTGCTCTGGGCATCGGGCTTCAAATTGTTCTGCGACGGCAGTTTTCCGCCAGTGAGTTCTGGGAGGTGGTGGACCGGTACAAGGTCAACTTCTGGTCGGCCGTCCCGGCGGTCTACCAGATTCTGCTCTCCGACCCCACCCGTCAGAAGTACGATCTGAGCAGCCTTCAGTTCGGCATCTGCGGGGCGGCGCCGCTTACCGAGGCGACTATGAAAACGTTCCAGGAGACCTTCGGCATCCCCATCGTGGAAGGGTACGGGCTCACCGAAGCAACCTGCGTCAGCACGATCAACCCTCGCGACGGGGTGAGAAAAATTGGCTCCATCGGCATTCCATTGCCCGGACAGGATGTGAAAATTCTGGCCGAGGACGGCAGCGAATGCAAGCGGGGAGAAGCCGGTGAAATCTGCATCGGTGGCGATGTGGTGATGAAGGGGTATTTCAACCGGCCCGAGGAGACCGCCGAAACCATTGTCGATGGCTACCTTCACACCGGCGATGTGGGCATCATGGATGAGGATGGCTACATCTTTATCGTGGACCGCATCAAGGATATGATCATCCGCGGCGGTGAGAACATTTATCCCAAGGAGATCGACAACCTGCTGGCCACCTATCCCATGATCCAGGAGGCGGCCACGGTGGGGGTTCCGGACGACACCATGGGTGAGGAGGTCAAGGTGTTCATCATTCCTCTGGACGATGAACTGACCGAAGAGGATGTGATCGCATTCTGCAAAAAGAACCTGGCCAAATTCAAGGTGCCCAAATATGTGGAGATCCTGGAAGACGACTTCCCCCGAAGCCCAATCGGCAAGGTGCTGAAAAAAGACTTGCGCAAATGGGGCCTTACCCCGAGGCCGAAAAAAACCAAAGGTCCCCAGGCTACCGTGGAAGACATCTTCGGCACCATGGAATCCCGGGTCAACCCCGAAGGTGTGGCCGGTATTACTGCCAACTACGGCTATATCATTACCGGCACAGGCGGCGGCGAATACACCGTGTGCGTGGCCGAAGCTGGACGGCATGACGGCCTTTTCATCGGGCAAGCTGAAGGTGGAGGGAGAGATGGGCCTGCTTACCAAGGCCACTAAATTTTTCAAGAAGTACACCCCGCCCGGTCCCGCCGGCAAGGAGGAGGAGAAGGAAGAGCTGCTCCGGCTCAGCCAGGTTCTCTCCATCCCCCAGTGCTTTGCCACCGGTCCGGTGATGGGTAAATTCCTCAAGGCATTCAAAGAGAAAAAAATTCTGGCCAACAAATGCCCGACCTGCGGACGGCTCCAACTGCCCCCGCGTGAGGTCTGCGCCGAGTGCAAGGTCCGCGCGGACCAGTGGGTGGAGGTGGGCCCCGAAGGGGTCATCGCCACACCGGACATCACCTACTACGCCAGCCCGGATCCCCTCACCGGGGAGAGCAGGGAAACGCCCTATATCTCCGCCCATTTTCTCCTGGATGGGTGCAAAGGCCACGAAACCCTCTGGCACGAACTGGTAACCGACGATTTCTCCAAGGTCAAACGCGGGGTCCGGGTGCGTCCGGTATGGAACGAGAAGCGCATCGGCGCCATTACAGATATCAAGCACTTCGAGATTGTCGAATAAAGGAGATATGATGGATACCAAGCACGAAGACAGCTTTGTGGTAGAGGGAAAGCTGGCCCTTCCCTACCAGTACTTTGCCGGCAAGACCGGGAGCCGGTTTATCACGACCATCAGGGACAAAAAGAAGATCATGGGCCTCAAGTGCGATAGCTGCGGAAAGGTGTTCGTACCCCCCCGCTCCACCTGCGAGAAGTGTTTCGTGGATATCTCCGACAACTGGGTGGATGTGAGGAACACGGGGACGGTGACCGGCTTTACGGTGATTCGCTATAAGGAACCCCACCAGCCATTCGACCCGCCATATATCCAGGCCCTGATCCAGCTAGACGATGCCGACACGCCATTGGTCCACATCGTCAAAGGCATACCCATCAGCCAGATGCAAAAGGGCCTTCGGGTCAAGGCGGTGTTTGCCAAAAAGACCACCGCCACCATCATGGACATCGACCATTTCCGGCCCGACGTGAAGGATACCATCAAGTTGGGGTACACCTACGAAGAGCTGGAGATTGGCATGACTGCCGCTTTCACCAAAACCATCACCGAGACGGACGTATACCTGTTTGCGGGTATTTCAGGCGACTTCAACCCCATGCACATGAACGAAGAATTTGCCAAGAAGACCCCTTTCGGTACCCGCATCGCCCATGGGGCGCTTCCTCAGTGCCTGTGCGCACCGGTGCTGGGCATGAAGCTGCCGGGGCTGGGCACGTTAGCCCTGGAGATCACCACCCGCTTCAAGGCACCCACCTACTTCGGCGACACCATTACCTGCACCGGTGAGATCATTGAAAAGCTGGAAGACCGCAAATGGGTGCGCATGTCCCTGACCTGGACCAACCAGAACGACAAACTGGTAGCCGAGGGCAAGGCTCTGGTGATGCCGCCCAACAATAAACAATTGGGGAAATGAGGAATTGGGGATTTACCAATTCAGGAAAGAAGACTAAATCGGAGCAACCCCATGGCCATGGAATTTTCTACCAAAGCCAGCTGTCAGCAGTATTTCACCAAGGCACACGACATGGTGCGTCGCTCGGTGAAGGAATTCATCGACAAGGAGGTCAAGCCTTTTATTGATGAATGGGAAGAGGCAGGTGCCTTTCCACGGGAGATATACAAGAAGGCGGGGGATTTGGGGATTCTGGGCATTGGTTATCCCGAGGAATGGGGCGGCACGCCCGGCGATATTTTCTTTACCATTGCCGCCAGCGAAGAACTCATGCGCTCCGGTTCCGGCGGGTTCGTTGCCGGCATGGGGTCGCTGCATATTGCCCTTCCACCCATTGTCCGACGCGGTACCGATGAACAGAAGAAGCGTTTCGTGAACCCGGTGATTGCCGGCGACCGCATTGCAGCCCTGGCCATCACCGAACCCGGTGGCGGGTCGGACGTCTCCAATCTCTCCACTACGGCGGTGCGAGACGGCGACCGCTATGTTGTCAACGGCAGCAAGACCTTCATCACCAGCGGCACCCGAGCGGACCAGATTACCTGTGCCGTGCGTACCGGCGATCCCGGAGTCCATGGCATCAGCATGCTGGTGATCGAGTCCGACACGCCGGGGTATTGTGTGTCCACACCGTTGAAGAAAACCGGCTGGTGGGCATCGGACACCGCGGAAATCTTTTTCGACGACTGCCGGGTGCCCGTGGTGAACCTGATCGGCGAGGAGAACCAGGGCTTTTACGCCATCATGGAGAATTTTCAGGGGGAGCGGCTCTCATTGGCCGTCATGGCCTATATGACCGCCCAGATGGCCCTGGAGGAGGCCAAAGCATATGCCCGGGAGCGGACCGCCTTCGGCAAGCCGCTGTCCGGGTTCCAGGTGACCCGCCACAAACTGGTGGACATGGCCACACTGGTTGACGTCTCCAAAGAGTATACCTGGCGGGTGGCAGCCAAAATCGATGCGGGCATTGACCAGATCAAGGAGGTCTCCATGGCCAAGAATTTTGCCTGCAGCGTCAGTGACCGGGTGACCTACGATGCGGTGCAGCTTTTCGGCGGATACGGGTACATGCGCGGTCACCTTGTGGAGCGGCTCTACCGGGATAACCGGATTTTGTCCATCGGGGGCGGTACCACGGAGATCATGAAGGAGATTATCTCCAAACTGATGTAGAGGGATTGGGGAATTGGGGAGCTGACAGGGAGAATACGGCATCATGGCGCAGGAACTGGCGGAACGGCGGGATGTGGATTTTGTCCTTTATGAACAATTGGAACTGGACAAACTGATCAAACACGACCGGTTCAAGGAGTTCAACAAAAAGACCTTGGATCTGATTATCACCGAAGCCCGGAATCTGGCGGTAAAGGAACTGCTTCCCGCCAACATGCCCGGTGATCGGGAAGGCTGCAATTTTGACAGCGGTACGGTGAAAGTGCCTGACGCTTATCAGCGGATTTTCGAACTGTATCGGGAGGGAGAGTGGATTGCCCTGGCAGATGACCCGGAGGCGGGCGGCCAGGGGCTGCCTGTTACCGCGGCCTGCGCTGTCAACGAGTACTTCAACGGGGCCAATACCTCTTTCTGCATGTACCCGGGGCTGTGCCACGGGGCCGGCAAGCTGGTGGAGCTGTTCGGCACTGACAAGCAGAAGGATCTGTACCTCGAGAAGATGTACACCGGCCGGTGGGGCGGCTCCATGCTGCTCACTGAACCCGAAGCCGGCTCCGATGTGGGCGCCCTGACCACGTCGGCAAGGAAGAATGCGGACGGCACCTGGTCCATTACCGGCAGCAAGATTTTTATCACCGGTGGTGAACAGGATTTGACGGAAAACATCATCCACCCGGTGCTGGTGCGCATTGAAGGGGCACCGGCCGGCACCAAGGGGATCTCGTTGTTTCTGGTTCCCAAAATCCGGGTTAACGACGACGGCAGCCTGGGCGAGCCCAATGATGTCGTGTGCACGGGCATCGAAGAGAAATTAGGCATCCACGGCAGCGCCACCTGTTCTCTCACCCTGGGCGGTAAGGGCAAGTGCCGGGGAACGCTGCTGGGTGAAGAGAACAAAGGCATGCGGGTCATGTTTCACATGATGAACGAGGCCCGGCTGGGGGTAGGCATCCAGGGCTTTGCCATGTCCAGCGCCGCTTTTTCCTATGCCTTGAACTATGCCCGCGAGCGAAAGCAGGGCAAAAACCTGCTTCAGATGATGAACGCCGATGCCCCCCAGGTGCCCATCATCCAGCACCCGGAGGTGCGGCGCATGCTCATGTGGATGAAGGCTTACGTGGAAGGCATGCGCAGCTTCGTCTATTATCTGGGCAGCTGTTTCGATCGGGTGACCATCGCCGCCGATGAAGAGGATCGGGATCATTGGCAGGGGCTGATCGAAATGCTCACGCCTGTGGTCAAAGCGTACTGCACGGACAAGGCTTTCGAGGTGTGCACCCAGGCGGTCCAGATTTACGGCGGCTATGGCTATACCATGGAGTACCCGGTGGAGCAGTACCTGCGGGATAGCAAGATCACCAGCATCTACGAAGGCACCAACGGCATCCAGGCCATGGATTTTTTGGGCCGGAAACTGGGGATGAAGCAAGGCAGGTACTTTATGGAACTGCTGGGCGAGATGCAGAAAACCGTAGCAGCGGCCAAAAAGATCGAACTGCTGAAAGCGATGGCCCTTAAAATGGAAAAGGCCGTCAATCGGCTGGGCGAAACCACCTTGAACTTGGGCACCACTGCCATGAGCCCCAAAGTAATGACGGCCTTTGCCTTTGCCCAGCCCCTTTTGGAGGTTACCGGTGACGTGATCATGGGCTGGATGCACCTGTGGCGGGCGGTTGCCGCTATTTCCGGCCTGGAAAAGCATGCCGGCAGCCTCGATCCTGCCGTCAGAAAAGAAAAAGCGGAGAAGAACAAACACGCCGCCTTTTACGAGGGAAAGCTCCGGGTGGCCGAATTTTTCATTCACACCCTGCTGCCCGCCGCCATGGGAAAAATGGACGCCATCAACAGCACCTGTAATGCCGCCGTAGAGATCCCCGAACGATCATTCGGCGCCTGAAGGACAGACAGCACATCTAGGGGAAAAATAGGGATTTACGGACCAGCGATTGCTTCAGCGATCGCTTTGATCTGCTTTTCATGATCACTGTAGATGCGATGCGCCTTTTCCAGAGTGACGTCCTCAAATTTAACGAGGTCGCCGGGAACTGCCTGGGCTATATTGGGAATATCCGTTGATATGACGGTTGCAATTTTTGTATATCCACCCACGGTCTGTTCAACCAGCAGGATGATCGGCTGTCCGTCGGCAGGAACTTGAATGCCGCCCGGCATGGTGGGCTCGGAGATAATGCTTTGGGGCACATTCTCCCTGTGTTTGATTGGCGTCCCCTGCAGTCGGTATCCCATACGGTCGGCCTTGGGGGTAACCAGGAATTCCGATTGGAACAGGGTTGTCAGTCCTTCATCAAAATGATCGTCCTGGGGACCGGCTACGGTACGCAGGTTGATTTTGTCAGGATACCGGGGTATCCATTTTTCCGGAAGATAACGCGGGACATCCAGCAGCGATCCATTACAACGCCCCACGATATCGCCTTTTTTCAGCGGCCGGCCGCCATACCCGCCGATCTTTCCGCCGACGTAGGTGGACATGCTTCCCATTACTTCAGGAACCTTGATGCCGCCGGAGACAGCAAGATAGCCACGGCAACCACTTTTTACCGGTTGAAATGTCAGCACATCACCTGATTTAACACGGATGGTTTTCCAGCTTTCAATGGGTTTGTAATTCAATTTCGCATCCATCTCAGCACCGGTCAAGGCGATGTCGGTTTCTCTCAGGACCGCCAGCTGGGGGCCAATGATGGTGTTCTCGAGAACCGCATGGCCTTCAGGGTTCCCCACCAGAAAGTTGGCCACCCGGCAGGCAAACGAATCCAGCACGCCTGAAACGGGAATCCCCATATGCTGATAACCAAATCGTCCTTTATCCTGGACCGTTGTGAACGGCCCGGGTGTTAAAACAAGAAATGTGTCCACTATTTGACCTCCATGTCTGAAAGCCGCTGGTAATCACGGGACGATATGGGTTTGAACCGGATGCGATCCCCTGCCTGGTAAAGGAAAGGGTTTGAACGCTCGGGGGCAAACAGCCTTATGGGTGTCTTGCCGATCAACTGCCAGCCGCCTGGACTGGCAATGGGATATACCCCTGTCTGCCCGTTGGCGATACCCACTGATCCTTTTGGAACCTGCGTTCGAGGCGTCTTGAGCCTCGGGGTGTGAAGCACCTCGGGAAGCCCTCCCAGGAAAGGGAAACCCGGGGTAAAACCAACCATGTAAATCAGATATTCAGGTTCTGAATGAAGGTGTATAACCTCCTGTGGCGTCAGATTATGGCTTTGGGCAACATGTTCAATGTCCGGTCCACACGCTCCGCCGTAACACACCGGAATTTCAACAACCTTTGGGGGGGGGATTTCAATTTCCGAAAGACTGCTTTCCAGATCGGTCAAGGTTTCTTTTAAAATTGAGGGCTTCGTTATTAAAGGATCATAGTAGATCAATATCGACCGGTAGGTGGGAATGATCTCTATCACACCGCCAGGCATATTGTTTTGCATAACAATGGCCATTGACCTGACTTTCTGATTGACGGCAGGATCTATGGCTTCACCATATTCGACAAGAAGACCGCAGTCGCCTGTTATTCGAAAGTTTGCCTTTTCGAATACGCCGCTTTCCATTGTACGCTTCTCCTTTTCTTCAGAATTAGGCCTCTTCTCCAATGGATCTCAATATTATACCCTCCGTTTCCAGTGCCCTGCGAATACTTTTTACCAGTTCCACGGCTAAAGGCGTATCCCCGTGAACGCAAAGGGTCTGCACCGAAAGCGGGATGGTTGTTCCATCCACGGCCTTCACAATGCCCTCTTTTGCCATCAAAAGCGCCCTTTCAGCCACCTGATCAGCGTCTTTTATCACCGCTCCCGGCAGCCGCCGGGAAACCAGGTTGCCTTCAGCCGTATAGGCACGATCGGGAAAGGCCTCATAGACCACCTTGAGACCGACCTGTTTGCCGATGCGTGTCATCATCTCGCCTTTGGCTCCTGCCAGGGCAACATACCAGAGATCCGGATCAACACTTAAAATGGCCTCCGCCACCGCCCGAGCTACATCCTCATTAACCACGGCGGTAAGATAGAGTGCACCATGGGGTTTTACGTGGCGAAGCCGGGTGCCATGCACCCGGCAAAAAGCCTTAAGCGCGCCGATCTGATAGACGACATAGTTGCGGATCTCGTCCGTTGTGCAGTCCATATTCCTGCGGCCAAAACCTTTCAGATCCGGATATCCCGGATGGGCACCCACACCCACACGGTGATCCACGGCCATTTTTACTGTTTTGTCCATCACCAGAGGGTCCCCTGCATGCCAGCCGCAGGCAACATTGGCGGATGTAATATGCCTGATAACCGCTTCATCCATGCCCATGGTGTATGCACCGAAGCTTTCACCCATGTCGCAGTTGAGATCTATTTTGTCCACATATCCCTCCTCCGGAAGACCTTTGAAAATGAAAACTATACTTATTGCGTAACGATTAAATTCATCGTAGGCGTTCACAGGTTCAGTGTTCACCGTTTAGGGTTAACTATCCTTCGCTGATTGCGAGTTAGCGCCCGTCCATAAAAAAACAAGTTTGTTAGAGATCAAGGCGCACTCAAATTTCTAAACCTTTGAACCTTGAACCTTTGAACCCTGAACCCGTAAACGGTTACAATTCATCACCCTCGGCTGCCTATTTGCCCGTCATCAATTGGGGAAGATAGAGTGCAATCTCGGGGAATATCGTCAGAATTGCCGTTGTCAAAAGCATCAGAAAGAAAAAGGGCAGCGCATATACGGCGATCTTCATAATCGGTTCATTCGTCAACCCCTGTATGACGAACAGGTTAAACCCAACCGGTGGTGTGATTTGGCTGACCTCCACCATCAAAATCAGGTAAATTCCAAACCAGATGGGATCAAATCCGGCGGCCACCACCATGGGAAGCGCAATGGGCAGGGTCATCACCACGATGGAAAAACCGTCAAGCAGGCAACCCAGCAGAATGTAGAAAGCGCCCAGAAGTATCATGAGCAGGTAGGGGGAAAGGCCCAATTCCGTGATGGCCGTGGTAATGGCCGCCGGGATGCCCAGAAACCCCATGACCCGGGACAGAAAACCGGCACCCACCACGATCAGCATGATCATGGCATTTGTCTTGACCGCACCCACAAGGCATTCAAACATAATTTTAAAAGTCATCTGGCGGTTAAAGGAAGCAAACACTGTGGCACCGAAAACACCGATGGCGGCCGCCTCGGTGGGTGTGGCGACACCGCCGTAAATGCTTCCTAAAACCATCAAGATCAGGAGCATTGTGGGGGCAAGATCTTTGAGGCCGACAATTCGTTCCCGCCAGCTGTAGCTCTCCTGGGATTGGGGTGCAATTTCAGGATTACGAATACCGCGATAGATGATATAGGCTGAGTAAATTCCCGCAAGAAGCAGGCCCGGCAGGATACCGGCGATAAACATTTTACCGATGGATACCTCGGCCAAAATGGCGTAGACAATCATGATCAGGGAAGGCGGAATAAGAAATCCCAAGGTGCCTGCGCCGGCAAGGGACCCCATGGCCAGGCTCTTATCATAGCCCAGTTTGTCAAACTCGGCTAGGGTTATCCGCCCGACGGTGGCGGTGGTGGCGGCACTGGAACCGGATACGGCGGCAAAAAGCGTGCATGAAACAATGTTCATCAAAAGCAGCCCGCCGGGAAGGCGGTAAAGCCACGGTACAAGAGACTTGAAAAGCTTTTCGGAAATTCCTGATCGATACAGAATTTCACCCATGAGGATAAACAGCGGCAGGGCCACATATTCCCATTTTTCCACGGTTGCCCACACTGACGACCCCATGTTGGGGCCGGGTGGCAGGGGACTGAACAGCACCATGCCGAGAAAACCAACGATGAAAAGGGAGAATCCGACCCAGATGCCGCTTGCCAGGGCCAGAAACAGGATCCCAAACACCACGAGTGACATTGTCAGGCTTGCGTCCATTATACCACTTCCTCCCCGCTCCCGATGGCCTCGTAGGTTTTAATGGTGATTGCGACCAGTTGAAGAAAAAAGCATGCCGCACCGATGAGCATAATCGTCTGTGGAATCCACAGGGGCGTATTGGTCAGGGTCCCTGACGTTGAATGGTAGCGGATGGTTGCTTGCACCATTTTCAGCAGATACCACCACAGATATCCCATAAAAGCAGTGGTGGTGCCTGTGGCAATAAACGTGATAACCCTTGAAAGCCTTGAAGGGAGGAACCCCAATACGAGGGTGATGCGGATGTGCCCCCGCTCCTTGAGGCAATACCCTGCACCGAGAAAAATTATGGCTGCCAGCCCGTATGCGCTGTACTCATCGGCGATGAGGGTTGTCTTTTCCAATAGATTCCACAAGGTGATTTCAACCAGGATCAAAATGGTCATCAATCCCAGCACCACAGCGGAAACCCTTGACGCCCAGTTGCTCAAACTGTCTATGCCTCGCACAAGTGTTTTCATTTCAATATCACCTAATCCGGATAAACCGGAAATAACAAATGACAAATCCCAAATAAATCCCAAACGACAATTTCCAAATCTCAATGTGAGATTTGGAAATAAAATTTCCTTCTTCAAGATCATAAGGTTTTGAATTTGATGTTTGATCCAATATCTTCCATGAACGGCAAAGATGCTGAACCCGTAATAAGCCGCAAATATCTCTTGGTTGTCATCCCCGCGCAGGCGGGGATCCCGTTTTTCCCATTGGTTATGGATAGCGCTAAAGCTTCATTGCGTGCCCCGCCTGCGCGGGAATGACACTACTTTGGACTTTTTACGAGTTCATCAAAGCTTCGTCTAACGGCCAACAATCTTGCTGTATTCATTCATGATGTTCTGGGCGTCAGATCCAGCCTTCTTGCCCCAGTCTGCTCTAAGTTTATCGCCAATGGCGTTTAACTCAGCGCGAAACGATTTGCTTACCGGGCTCAGCGTCATACCGTTTTCCTTGAGTGTGGCCCGGCTTTTACGGTCCATGTCACCGGCCAGGTCCCACATTTCGTCTTCCATTTGCGTGGCGACTTCAAGTACGGCTGCCTGTATGTTTTTGGGTAGCTGGTTCCAGACGTCCAGGTTAACATTGACCATGTTCACCGGGCCCACAATATTGATGGGTGTAAAATACTTGAGCACCTCCCATGCCTTGGCATCCACACCGGAAACGGAAGATGTGTACATTGAATCCAAAAGCCCTGCCTTCATGGCCGGATAGACTTCGCTGAAAGGCATTTTCCGGGCCGCAATTCCGGTGGCCTTGCCGAAAGCCAGGCCGGTGCCGTCATAAACCCTCATTTTAAGTCCTTTGAGATCGGCTTCTGACGTAATGGGGCGCTGGGTGTATATTCCGGAAAAGGGCCATACAGAGGTATACAGGGTGAACTGGTTGAATCGCTTGAGCACTTTTTTGTAGGTTTCTTTGGAAAGCTGGTACAACAGGCGCTGCTCAAATGCGTTGGTGGATATGAACGGCTGTGCCGTTAGGGCCAGAACCGGTGCGTCGCCCTCCACCATGCCGGTGGGTATCTCGGCCACGGCAAGCTGGCCTTCAGCCAGAGCGCGCAGCAGTTCGGGTCCCTTAAACCCCAGGGAGGCACCGGGATGGAGTACAATTGTCAATTCGCCGCCGGTGGCTGCCTTGACCCTGTCTGCAAACTGCTGGGCGCCCTTGGAATGAAAATTCCCGGCTGGATAGTTGAGATGCAGATCCCATTTTGTTTTGGCCATTGCATCGGAAAATAGCCCCGTAGCAAAAAACACGCTGATCAATACAAACAATACTTTTTTCATCTTCTTTTCCTCCTGTTGCGGTTAGCGTAAATTTTTATGTTCTTGTCAAACGATCTACCGTATCAAGAACTCATAAAAAGGATGATACGCCTCTGAAAAGCTTTGATGTGTTCAAGAACCGTTTCTTTCAGGAGTTCTTCATTTTTATCTCTTAGACAGGTGATGATCTTATCATGTTCATAGATTACGGAATCGTAATGGTCGTTGAGAGACTTCCCGGGATCGACTTCGTTGGCATATGACAAATAGGATAACCGTTTGGCCTCACCTCGGATTTGATTTATCCCGCGAACAAGATACTCGTTGCGTGAACACTGGGCAAAGTATTGATGAAAATCATGATTTGCCTCCACAAGACTGAGGGGGTTGCCGTCCTTGATCGCCGACTTGACGGCAGCATCCGCTTTTTCCATCTTGATCAGAAAGGGGGCTATATTCTGTCTAACGGCAAGGCTTACAACACCGGTTTCCAAAATTTTCATCATTTCAAATACTGCTTTGGTATTTTGGAGTGTAATGGGCCGAACAATATATCCCCGGCCGGGTTGTGACTCAACCATGTTTTCCCCAACCAGACGCAAAAGGGCTTCCCGGATCGGTGTGCGACCCATTCCCAAACGCTCAAGCAACTGCTTTTCTTCAAGGCGCTGACCCGGCTCAAAATCAAGGCTCACGATTTTTTGATAGATCTTCTCATAGGCAGTAACGCCAAGCGGTTGTCTGGTTTCTGCATTTGTTGATTTTGCTTTCATCGGCTCAAATTGCTCCGGAATCATAGATAGGCAAAAATATATGTGACATATATTTAAATTATATGTCAAGCATTTATTTTACAAACCGGAAGCATCTAATATAAGGTGTCTTGGTCAAGCCAATATCGTTTATTTTATTTGCCGAGTCCCTAAAATCGAAAAGGAGAAACACATTGAGTGCTGAGACTTACATGATTACCTCGCCGTTGATGGGAACCTTTTACAGTGCCCCTGCACCAGGAGAAAAAAGCTTTGTGGAAGTCGGACAGCGCGTAAACAGCGACGAAGTGGTATGTGTCATCGAATCCATGAAAATATTTACGGAATTAAAGGCGGATCAGCCGGGAACGGTAACGCAAATTATGGTGGAAAATGAAGACGTCGTTATGAAAAACCAGGCATTGATCGAAATAAAGATTTAAACAAAACCATACCTGAGCTGATCGAGGAAAACGCATTGTTTAAAAAAATACTGATTGCCAATCGCGGCGAAATCGCATTGAGGATCATCCGGGCCTGCAAAGAAATGGGCATCGGAACCATAGCGGTTTTTTCCGATGCGGATGCAAGATCACTTCACGTTAAATATGCTGATGAGGCTGTGAACATCGGCCCCCCTCTTAGCCGCAAAAGCTATCTTAACATTGATAATATTATTCAGGCGGCCAAAAGCAGTGGTGCCGAGGCCATCCATCCCGGATACGGATTTTTATCTGAAAACCAATCATTTGCATTGGCCTGTGCGGATAACAATATCGTATTTATCGGGCCA
Organism: Desulfosarcina sp.; assembly: GCA_014237405.1. GTDB lineage: Bacteria > Desulfobacterota > Desulfobacteria > Desulfobacterales > Desulfosarcinaceae > Desulfosarcina. The sequence goes on from JABZFO010000178.1 coordinate 18,444, forward strand.
CCGCATGAAGCGCTTTTAGTTGCGGGCAACAAGGCCAGCGCCCGAAAGGTGCTGAGTAGTCTAGGCATTGCTGTAATACCCGGCAGCGATGGCATTGTATCCTCTCCTCAAGAGGCGGCATCAATTGCCGGGCGGGTGGGCTATCCGGTTATCATAAAAGCCTCTGGCGGTGGGGGTGGCAGGGGTATGCGCCTTGCCCATAACCCCGAAGAGCTGGCCGCATTTTTTTCGGTTGCCTCCGGAGAAGCCAGGGCGGCTTTCGGCAATCCGGATATCTACATTGAAAAATACATTACTGCGCCGCGGCACATAGAGATACAGATTCTTGGGGATCAATATGGCAACTATGTTCATTTGGGAGAACGGGAATGCAGTATCCAGAAAAGGTATCAGAAACTGATCGAAGAATCTCCGTCAAGCTGTGTGGACAGGAGCCTGAGAGAAAAGATGGGGGCAACTGCCATTGCCGTTGCCCAAGCCATTGGCTATTCAAATGCCGGCACCGTTGAATTTCTGCTGGATGGCAAAGGCAACTACTATTTCATGGAAGTCAACGCCCGCCTGCAGGTCGAACATCCGGTTACTGAACTGGTTACCGGCATTGATCTGGTCTGGCAGCAAATCCGGATCTCCTCCGGAGAGGCGCTGTCGCTCACACAAAAAGATATTACCCGGAAAGGCTGGGCCATCGAATGTCGAATCAACGCGGCCGACCCGGATGACAACTTCATGCCCTCTCCCGGTGTTATCAGTGATCTTACCCTTCCTGGAGGGCCGGGGGTAAGAGTCGACACACACATCTTCCTCAATTACGAAGTGTCGCCTTTTTATGATTCGCTGATCGGAAAACTGATTGTTCTGGGTGAAGACAGGAAAATGGCAATCCATCGAATGCAGCGTGCCCTGTCCGAATTTCGCATAGGGGGCATTAAGGTCACGATTCCCTTCCATGAAAAGATCCTGCAAAATAAAGACTTCATCTCCGGAAATATTGACACCTATTTTTTAGATCGATTCGAGACCACCGGGTAGCGGGTATCAATAACGCATTCCTGCCCGTTTCTGGAAGGATCATTCGTACCAGGCAACAGTGAGATTGATTCCAATTTTTTTTAAAAAGCTTTTCAAGGAAAAATCTGCTGGAAATTTGTTTTTTTATGTAACAAATTGTAACAACATTCTCCGACTCTCCGGTCGGAAAGCTGAACTTCCCCACAAAATGAATACATCTTAACCACCTTGTTTTAAAGAAATTTAATCCGCTAACAAGAAAACTTGACAAAGCAAACTACCGACATTAATTTACGACTCTTCATTCGGGAGAATTTACCCACAGTCTTAAATCAAGGAATCGGGAAAGTACAGCGTGTCGGACAAGAAAACAACCAAGGCCAGAGAAATTGCGCGGACGGCATTTACCGTTTTTTCACGTAATGGATACCCCCTTGCCAGTGTCGAACAGATCGCCATAGAAGCCGGAATCGGTAAAAGCACGGTCTACGAATACTACAAAACCAAGGAAGAACTATTTGTAGCGGCCATTATGGAGGGGGCCGAAGACTGGATCGCAGATCTAAAAGAAATCGGCCGGAAAACACATGATCCGGTGCAGCGGCTGAATCTCATCGCGGATTTGTACTTAAAAAACCACGAGGAAGAGCAGCAGCCGGGTACCCGCATGTTTGTTGAGGTCGTCACCCAAACCTGCCTGCAGGGAGGGGTCTTTTATGACCGCCCCCACCTGATTCGCGAGCTGCATCAGCGAATCGTCAGGATCATGGTCGATTATCTGCTGGCCGGCGTGTCCCGCGGTCAGCTCCGCCCGGGCATCGCCCGGCACGCGGAAAAAATCTGCATCAATTTGATGGCGTACCTGGACGGCATCCTGATGCACGGCCTGATCGAGGAAGGCTATATCAATATCAGGGAACAGATCGCCCTGTTCATGGAACAAATGATACCGCTGTTGTTAATCAGCCCGGACAAAAGCATAAACGGGAATCAGCATTATGGAAAAATTACAGAGTGAACCGAAACCGGTTAATGAACGCCGCCCTCTGCTGAAGCGCCTCTGGGGTTTTTTTCCCACGTTGGTTGTGATCCTGCTGGTCGGTGTGATTTTCCTTTTATCCGGCCGGATCAGGAGTGAAGGCGAGATCATCAAGGAGAGAACCGCCAGTGGTATGCGCAACGAGCGGCCGCAGACCAATGTCATCACCATGGAAATGGTACCGGCCACTTTGCGGGAGCGACTCAGCCTGCCGGGCACGGTTAAACCCTGGATTGCCCTTAAAATCGTTGCCGAGGTGAACGGCAAGATTGTTGAAAAGCTTGTCAGTGAAGGGCAGCGGGTCAAAAAGGGCGATATCCTGGCCCGCATAGACGACCGTGATTATAAAAACGCCCTGGCATCGTCGCAGGCGTCCTACCAGGTTGCCCTGGCGACCCAGAAACGGCTGAAGGAACTATTTGAGGAGAAGGTCTCCACCCACTCGCAGATTGACGATATTGCCGCCAGGGTCAAAACAAGCAGGGCCGCCATGGACAACGCCGCGCTTGCCCTGGAGCGATGTGCCATCCGCGCGCCCTTTGACGGTGTGGTCAACCGTTTCTATATCGAAACCGGCCAGTATTTAGGCATTGCCGACCCGGTGGCTGAAGTTCTCCAAATAGACCGGGTCAAGATCGAGGTCGGTATTCCCGAGTCAGATGTGGACAAGGTCCGCAGACTGGAGCATTTCAGCGTAAAAATTGACGCCCTCGGCGGTAAAAGATTCCAGGGAACCCGTCATTACCTGTACAAAAACTCCGATAATTTTGCCCGACTGTACAACCTTGAAATTGCCGTGGACAACCCGGACGGGGAAATTCTGCCGGATATGTTCACCCGGGTGGAAATCGTGAAAACCGAGGTTTCCGACGGGTTGGGGGTTCCCCTTTACTCCCTCATCACCCGCAATGAAGCCAGTGCCCTTTACGTTGTCAAAGACGGAGTTGTCCGGTTGACACCGGTTGAGGTGGGTATCCAGGACGGCTGGCAGGTGGAGATAAGCCAAGGCCTCAAACCCGGCGACCACGTGGTGGTGGTCGGCCAGAGACAGATTGATGACGGCGAAGCCGTCAATGTTACCCGTACCATCCGTGAGATGGGGGAACTGTCGCTGTGATTCTATCAGACACCGCCATAAAAAACCGGATCAGCGTCGTTGTGCTCGCCGTCATCATCATTGTCATCGGTACTTACAGCTATATAGAACTGCCGCGGGAAAGCTCCCCGGACATCACGATTCCGCATGTCTTTGTCAGCACGGACTACCGTGGGGTGTCTGCGTCGGATATCGAAACCAGCATCACCATAAAAATTGAAAAAAAGCTCAAGGGGCTTGACCGGGTTAAAAAAATAAAATCGGTGAGTTCGGAAGGCCGCTCCCAGATTGATGTGGAGTTCATCCCGGGCACTGATATTGACGAAGTCCTGACCAAGGTCAAGGACAAGGTTGACGAGGCACAGCAGGATCTGCCCACCGACCTTGAAAACGACCCGTCGGTGTATGAAGTCAACTTTTCGGAGATGCCCATCATCGTTTACTCTCTTTCCGGGAACTGCGGCCCGCGCTGTCTTAAAAAGATTGCCGATGATTTGAAAGATGACATCGAGGCCATCCCGGGTGTCCTGGAGGTGGTGGTGACCGGAGGCCGGGACCGGGAAATCCGAGTTGAGGTGGACGCCGACAAGCTGGCATATTACCGGATCCCGATCACCGCTTTACAGCAGGTTGTCGCCAGTGAAAACCAGAACACCTCGGGCGGCTCCATCACCCTGGGCCAGGGCCGTTACCAGCTGCGCGTTCCGGGCGAATTTGAAAACCCGGAAGAGATCCTCGGCCTCATCGTGGCCACCCACAACGGCCTTCCCATTTACCTGAAAGATGTCGCCCGGGTCGTCGACGGCCTCAAAGAGGAAACCAGCCGCTCCCGCCTGGATGGTGTTGATTCGGTCAATATTTCAGTAAAAAAGCGGGTCGGTGAAAACATTATCCAGATTACCGACCGGATCGACGAGGTCATCGCAAGGACCAGCCAGACCTGGCCAGGAGACACACAAATCACCAAGCTGATGGACCGGGCCAAGGAGATCCGGCTGATGGTTGCCGACCTGGAAAACAATATCATCTCCGGTCTGCTGCTGGTAATTATCGTCCTGTTTTTTACCCTGGGTTTTAGAAACGCGATCCTGGTCAGCCTGGCAATCCCTTTTTCGATGCTGCTCTCTTTTTCCACCCTGCAGGCGCTGGGGATCACCCTGAATATGGTGGTGCTCTTCTCCCTGACCCTGGCCCTGGGAATGCTGGTGGATAACGCGATTGTCATCGTTGAAAATATTTACCGCTACATGGAGCAGGGCGTTCCCCGGATTGATGCCGCCATGCGGGCCACCGGCGAAGTCGCCTGGCCGATCATCGGTTCGACTATGACCACTGTGGGGGCGTTCTTCCCCATGGTCTTCTGGCCGGGAATCATGGGCGAATTCATGAAGTACCTGCCCATTACGCTGATCGTCACCCTGTTTTCCAGCCTGTTCGTGGCCATGGTGGTCAACCCCGCCCTCTGTGCGATTTTCATCAAACTGAAAGGCCCCTGCCAACAACCGGAAAAAACGGCTGCACGCCATACGGATACACACATTGAAAAACCGGTTCAGATCAGGGGACCGGTGCTTACCGCCTATGCTCGCCTGCTGACCGGGGCGCTCAGACATAAAATTGCCGTGCTGACCATGTCCTTTGCCGTCATGGTTATCCTTATCCAGATTTGGATGCTGAGCATCGGGCTGGAAAAACCGGTGGAGTTTTTCCCGTCCATCGATCCCAAAAGCGTGTATGTCAACATAGATCCGCCTGAAGGTGCCGACCTGGACTACGTGGACAGCGTAATCAGGCAGACGGAGATGGCGATCCTCGAGGACCCGGACCGGGAGGTTGCCCTGTCTCTCAGTAATTATGCCGAAGCGTATCAGCCACGGGAGCACCGGAAAAAAAGCGGCGCAACGTTTAAAGCCCCCGGCGATGTCAACAATATCGAGCATATCTACGCCAAGGCGGACCAGGGCGGCAGCGGATTTTCGTTTGATGCCAACCTGCCCAATCACATCGGCATCCAGTTTGTCGACTTCCAGGACCGTAAGTCACCCACGACCGCCGATATGGAAATACTGCGCAAGCGCGTCCGGACCATCGCGGGGGCCCGCATAACGGTCGATGAACAGGAAGAGGGTCCGCCTACGGGTGCACCCATAAATATAGAAATTTCAGGTAACGACTTCCAGCGCCTGGGGCTGCTGGCCGAGCAGGTCAGGCATGTGGTCTCAAGGATCCCCCATGTCGAGGATGTCCGCGATGACTATGTGCAGGGACTGCCCTCGGTCCGGGTGCGGATCGACCGCCAGAAAGCCGCGCTCTTCGGGTTTTCAACCAGCAACATAGGGGCCGCCCTGAAGACCGCCTACAACGGTCTGGACGTCACCACCTACTATGAAGGCGATGAAGGCTATGACATTACGGTAACCCTGGGCGAGGCGGACCGCCGGGTAACCGATGTGCTGCACAGCCTCATGATTCCGACCATCTCGGGCCAGATCGTCCCCCTGACAACCCTGGCAAAAATAGAATACGCCGGCAGTATCGGCGATATTGTTCGGATCAACCATGAGCGGGTGGTCACCGTAAAAGCCAATGTTGATGAGACCAAAATACCCGGTGCGGTTGCCCGTGCCCAGGCGGAGGCCCTGATGAAGGAGGTGGCCCTGCCGCCTGGCTACCAGTTGAAGTTTACCGGTGAAAATGAAGAGCAGCAGGAATCCCAGGAATTTCTGACCCGGGCCTTCGTAGTGGCCATCTTCCTGATTTTTTTGATCCTGGTTACCCTGTTTAACTCCGTTGCCCAGCCCCTGATCATCCTGACCTCGGTCCTCCTGTCTCTGGGCGGGGCCTTTCTTGGGCTTTACGTGATCGAATCACCGTTCGGCATCATCATGTCGGGCGTGGGGGTCATCTCCCTGGCCGGTGTGGTCGTCAACAACGCCATCGTCCTTATCGACTACACCAACAAACTCAGGCAGCAGGGGTTGAGCCTGAACGAGGCCGTGGTTTCAGCCGGGGCCACCCGGCTCAGGCCGGTCATTCTCACGGCGGTAACCACCATTTTAGGCCTGCTCCCCATGGTCACCGGTGTCAGTTATGATTTCCACATCATGGCCATCTCCTGGGCCAGCGAATCGACCCAGTGGTGGCGCAGCATGTCCATCGTAGTGATTTTCGGCCTCATCGTGGCCACTTTGTTGACGCTGGTGGTGGTGCCCACCCTGTACGCACTGATTGAAACCGTGAAAACGCGGTCTTCCGCAGGCTATTCACGGGTCAAGCAATGGTACTGGAAACCCTTTGCCCTCAGCCGTTAGAATCAGATTTTATTCATTCCCGAATGAATCGGGCAACCCAATGAATTACAGCAATACGGTAAACCGCTATTTCCAGCCTGCATTGGTAAAGGCCAAATTGCCGCCAATGCGATGGCATGATTTACGGCATACATTCGCATCATTGCTTATCCATCCAGGCGAAAACATCGTAACCGTTCACGGGTTCAGAGGTTCAACCCATAAAGGATTCGATTCGGAATCAAACCCGGAGTTTGTTCGTTTCCTTCGGCAAGAAAAACGGTCTATCTGAAGTTTGGCAGTTATTTCGGATTTTGAGCTTTTTTCGGTAACTTCTCAATAAGTTATGGTAGAAATATAAAAGGCTCTGAACAAACCAACCACATTGTGCTATGAGCATAATGCATGAAAGGAACTTTAAAGCCTCCATCAATTCCCGAACAAGAGAAGTCCCCACTTGTTATACAGCGACTGGAGTTTTTAGAACATCAAGGTATTGTTATTCAGAAACAAACAGAACAAATCCAGCAGCTTAAAGACGAAATTGCTCGGCTTAAGAATCAACCTCCCAGACCAAACATTAAGCCCAGCAGCTTAGAAAAAAAGAAACCGCGCGAAGCAGGATTTTCCCGTAAAAAGCGCCCCGGTTCCAAGAAAAGAGCCAAGACCGCCCATCTGGAGATTCACAAGACAAAACCCATTGAGCCTGAAAAGATACCTGCTGGATCTGATTTCAGATACTACAAGGATTTTGTTGTTCAAGACATCAGCATCTGTCCGTGCAATACGCGGTTTCGTCTAAAAGTTTATGAA
>JABZFO010000141.1 GCA_014237405.1 Desulfosarcina sp.
TCAGTTTTGTCTGCCTTATGCGGAGAGATGTCCGAGTTGGCTGAAGGAGCACGACTGGAAATCGTGTGTGTCGTTTATAGCGGCACCGAGGGTTCGAATCCCTCTCTCTCCGCCACAATCTTTTTTGCCCGCCCCACCCCCTTTCCCCACATCCGTTTTTTCAGACTGCTTTTCATGACCCTGACGGACGGAACTCGGGAGATGGTGGGTTGCCACCCAACGGCGCATGGGATACACTAAGGGCTCGCGCAAGGAACTGTTTAAATGGCTTATCTGGTTTTAGCACGAAAATACCGGCCCCAGACATTTGACGAAGTGGTCGGACAGGAACATGTCACCCAGACCCTGAAAAATGCCATCAGCGGTGACCGGGTGGCACACGCCATCCTGTTTTCCGGACCGCGGGGAACCGGCAAAACCACCATTGCCCGGATACTGGCCAAGGCCATGAACTGCGAATCCGGGCCGACGCCAACCCCGTGCAACACCTGCGGCTCCTGCACGGATATCACGGCCGGACGCGGTGTGGATGTTTTCGAGATCGACGGCGCCTCCAACAACAGTGTGGACCAGGTCAGAGAGCTCCGGGACAACAGCCGATACATGCCGGCTCACAGCCGGTACAAGATCTACATCATCGATGAAGTTCACATGCTCAGCATCGCCGCCTTCAATGCCCTGCTCAAAACGCTGGAGGAACCGCCGGCCCATGTGATGTTTTTCTTCGCCACCACCGAGCCCCACAAAATTCCCATCACGATTCTATCCCGCTGTCAGCGTCACGACCTGAAGCGGATCGATCTTGCAGCCATTTCCCAGCAGATGGAAGCCCTCTGCCGGCAGGAAGCGGTATCCATCTCCTCCGGCAATCTGTGGGCCATTGCCCGTGAATCCGGCGGCAGCATGCGAGATGCCCTGAGCATGCTGGACCAGATCCTGGCCTGCGGTGACGGCCAGGTGGACGATGAATATGTGACGAACCTGTTGGGGGGCATGGACCGTCAGGTGCTTTTCGATCTTTCCGAGGCGGTGTTTGCCAGTGATATTTCCCGAATATTGGCCGCCATCGACACCGTTTTTAAAAACGGGCAGGATTTGAAGCGGTTCTACGCGGATCTGCTGATGCATTTTCGCCACCTGATGCTGATCAAAATGGATGCCCGACCTGAAATACTGGTGGATCTATCCCCCAACGAAATTGAAACCCTGGCCAGGCAGGTGGAGGGGGTCTCCATAGCCTTTATCGATCAAGTGTTCACCCTGCTGTTCAACGCCGAGGCCAGCATCCGCCATGCTTCCCAGCCCAGGTTGGCTATCGAGATGGCCTTTTTCAAGATTCATCAGATCACACCGGCGTTGCCCATCGATTTGTTGATCGAACGGTTGGACAGCCTCTTAAACGATCCGAATCTGAAGCCAGCGCCGGGTATCGTCGAGGCTCAATCCGCCTATGGGCGCGTCGCGACACATCCTCCGCCCGATGCGCACGGCAAGCTTATTGCGGATCGTCACACGGCTGTACCGGGACCCGCAGACAATGGCCCAAGCGCGAATTCCGATAGGGTTCGATCGGGTGACCCTGGCGTCGGCGATGATGCCTGGGGTCGGATCATCGCCATTATCGCAGAAACCAAACCGTCCATTGCTGCTGCGCTTTCCCGGTCGCAATTGGTATCCGTGTCGGAACAGGCCTTTACGGTGGCACTGCGTGACAACGACTATACCATGAACCTGGTCAAAAAGAATCTGGCCATGATTGAAGCCGTTTGCCGTGAAAATGCCGGTCGGGGGATCCATATCGACTTTTCCGGCGATAGCGCAGATGAAAATCATGCGGCAACGGCGAAACAGACGGCGAACGACATTAGACAGCAACTGCTCAATCACCCGCTGGTGGCGGATGCAGTGGATGTTTTCAGTGGAAAAATTGAAGCGATTAAAATCAGATAGGAGGGTACGCCGATGAAGGGCATGGGAAACATGATGAAGCAGGCCCAGAAACTTCAATCCAAGATGCAGCGGATGCAGGAGGAACTGGCCGGCAAAACTGTTGAGACGTCTGCCGGTGGCGGCATGATCACCGTGGTGGCCAACGGTGCCCAGCAGGTTGTCTCCATAAAGATTGAAAAGGAAGTGGTGGATCCCGATGACGTGGAGATGCTCCAGGATCTGGTCCTTGCCGCGGTCAACGACGCACTGGCCAAATCCCAGGAGATGGTTTCCGCAGAGATGGGAAAACTCACCGGCGGCATGAAGATCCCCGGCCTGATGTGATGGGCCGATTCATCGGATCATATGGACTACTACCCTGGCTCGATTAAAACCCTGATCAGAAGCCTGGCCCGATTGCCGGGCATCGGCCAGAAGACCGCCGAGCGGTTGGCGATGCACATCCTCCAGCAGTCGGACGAAGATGCCCTCCAGCTTGCCAGAAGCATCGTAGACCTTAAAAAAAGGCTGCGGCTGTGCTCCCGTTGTTTCACCCTCAGTGACGATGTTCTGTGCCGGATTTGCAATGACCCTTCCCGGGAAAGTGGCCTGATCTGCGTGGTGGAACAGCCGGCCGACATGGCATCCATCGAAAAGTCCGGGGCCTTTAAGGGGCGATACCATATTCTGGGGGGCGTTCTTTCCCCCATGGATGGCATCGGCCCCGATGATATTAAAATAGCGGAGCTGGTGACCCGGGTGGAAAAAGAAGGCATCCGCGAGATCATTCTGGCCACCGGTACCAATGTGGAAGGGGAAGATCTAAAATATGTGGATCAGGTGACCCTGAAGCGCGCTATGGAGAGTCGACATGGGGTCTGATGACGACGCCTGCCAAGGGCTGTTTTCCTGCATCCTGTGCGGCGACTGCTGCAGGGGATATGGCGGCACCTACCTGTCCGGGACGGACGTCGATGCGATATCCCGCCATCTGGGGGTGGCGGCGGACCGGCTGGTGGCGTATTACACCCAACTCTCAGGTGGCAGGCGCCTGATTGCGCAAGGGGATGACGGTTACTGCATCTTCTGGGACCAGGTCTGCACCATCCATCCGGTAAAGCCGAAAATGTGCCGGCAGTGGCCCTTCATCCACAGTATCCTGGTGGATGTGGGCAACTGGCGGGCCATGGCGGCATCCTGCCCGGGAATGAACGCCGACGCACCGGATCGGAAGATCCTCGAATGTGTGAAAAAGGCCCTACAACCGTGACGGCTTCCACGGTTGTCAACGCCATCTCTTCTCACCCACCATCTGATATACGGGGTATCCCTCTGCTTCTGCGTCGTCCCTGCATAAGATATTTTTCTCTTCCAGCCGGCGCAGTTCCCGCTCAAGGGAGGCCCGACTGCCGTTCCATTTGTCCTGCAGCGTTGTCCGGGTGATCGCTGCCCCCGTATCGGCCACTGCGCAGCACAACAGGTAGAGGGACACCGTCTCAACTTCAAGATTCATGGAAAATATTTTCTGGCTCATGGCCGGTCCAACTGAATTGCGGTTCATTATTTTCTCCCGATTGATCACTAATCTTTTTGCCAGTATTGCCGATAAATGGAGCACACTCGGTGAGGATATGCAAGGTGTTTTCCATATGGCCCAAACGGCGCCTTGACACCTTGGATGAATTATGCAACAAAATGCGGATAATGCTTGATAGCTCATTTTTTTCCAGCAAAACAAACAGTTGCAAAAATTTATGGAGGCAATGCGATGAACAAGAAGGCGATGTTGAGAATTCTGTTTTCCTTTTTGGTTCTGTTCACCTTCTCCGGATGCATGGAGAGCATGGTCAAACCCGAGGCAAAAACCGACACGGGTGAAGAAATGGGGCTCCCCCCGTACAGTGGCCCTCGGGCCCGGGTTGCAGTGGCGGATTTTGAATGGAAGGTCGATGAGAGCAGCAGAACCACCAAAATCGGTTTCGGCGGCCAGACTATGACCATTTCCTCCTCGGAAAGCTCCGGATTTACCACCGGCCTGCGGGATATGCTCACTACGGCCATGGTCCAGACAAAACGGTACCGGGTGCTGGAGCGTCAGAACATAGGCTCCCTCAAGGAAGAAATGGCCCTATCCGGTTCAGGATACACCGACAAGACCGGCATCACCAAAGGCGGTGTCAAGGGCGCAGATCTTCTGGTGATGGGCGCTATCACCGGCTGGGAACCGGGCACATCGGGCGGAGGCGGCGGTCTTGGCGGCGGCGGGATGCTGGGCCAGGCCTCGGCGCTGTTTGGTGCCGTCAAAGGGGCTTACAGCAAATCCTCCATGGCCATGGACATTCGTATCGTCGACACTCACACCTCTGAGGTGCTGGCGGCCACCCGCGTGGAAGGCGTGGCCAAGGATATTAACATCGGGGGGGCGCTGGCCGGCTTCGGCGGCAGTGGCGGCATGGGCGGAGGCCTTGGCGGATATGCAAAAACGCCCATGGAAAAAGCCATCCGGACCTGCCTTTACAATGCGACCAAGTTCATCGCCGAAAACACCCCACAGGAGTACATGAAGTATTAAAAACAACGTGGACGGAATGGTTAAATAAAAAACCTCCCGATGGCCGTAGCGGCTGTCGGGAGGTTTTTTTGGGTGTGCATATCAAACTGAAACGCCGGTCTTCAACCGATGACCGTGTACTTTGGGCCCGCGATGAGCAGGTTGTTGGAGATGGTGGACTGGATTTTTTCCATCATGCTGCCAAACACGATGTCCCTGATAATCCCGTGGCCATAAGCACCCAGTACGACCAGCGCATCGTGGGGAACCTCGTATAGATTGTCCTCAAAGCGGCCCTTTTCGAAAAAATTCCATTGACTCAGAACACTTTCCAGCAGTTTTCCCAAGCCCTTGTCCTGGACAATGGCCTGGTATTTAGACGGGTTGTTTTTGCCCACCTGTGTGTATATGGCAAGGCGCATGCCCGTCACTTTGGCGATTCTGATTCCCAGTCGTAGGGCATTGACCGCATTGGCAGATCCGCCGAAAAACACGGCGATGCTCTGCCAGGGCTTGTAGACCGGGCTGGTGATGAGCACCGGGAACCGGGCCGCCTGGATGATGCGGCGAACCCGCGGGCCGATGTAGCCCAGGCCGATCTTTGAGGAAAGATCGCTGATGCTTCGCGGACAGCACATGAACTCGAAACTGGTGGGAATGTCAGGGAGGGTGGAGGCGGTGTAGTTTTTCGGTGTGAACAGCTCCGGCTTGATCTGGGCCTCATTCAGCAACTGCTCCACATGCGTGACGGCGATTTCCGGATCATTGAGGTACGATGGATCCAGATCCACCTGAACCACGTCATTTTCGAAATACATTAAAAATTTGGTGGATTCCGGGATGTAGACGGTTGGCAGCACGCCCATCTGTCGGCAGAAATAGATGGACTGGAGCAAAGTTTCCCTGCCCAGCGGCGTATTCCTGAATATGTGAAACAGTTTTTGTGCCATTTTCACTTCTCCTTTTTTCGTTCTTCAGTTCGGGCCGGTGCCGGCACGCGTTCCCCATTCAATAACGGTCGGTCTGCACCATCAGTTCTTTTCTGTACTGATCCAGCAAGGTGGCTTTGGATATCATGCCCTGGAAGCGGTTGTCCGACACCACCGGCATACTGAAAATGTGGCCGTCATCCATTTTCTGTAGCACTTCGGCCAGGTCATCATGCAGGGATACCGTTTTTACATGGGTGTTCATCAGCTGGCCGGTCAGCACCGCGTGGTGCATTGCCGGGTCAAACAGGTAGGGCCGGATATCATCCAGGTGAATCATCCCCACGAATTGGCGGCTTTGCTGATCCTCCACGGGGAAGTAGTTGCGGCGAGAGGATTTGACGATATGGATGAAGTCCGCCAGGCGCATGTTGGGGTGGACACAGATACAGTCGGTTTCCAATAACTCCTGAATACTCAGGTCCGTCAGTACCCTGGCATCGGTGCCTGGACGGAGCAGCTGGCCCCGTTTCACCAGATCTTTCAGGTAAAAAGAGGCCGGCTCCAGGTAGTGGCAGAGTGTGGTGGAAATGGCCGAGACGACGATCAAGGGGAGGATGACCTCGTAGCCGCCGGTAATCTCAATGACCAGAAAGATGCCCGTAAGCGGTGCCTGCAGGATGCCGCTGATGAGGCCGGCCATACCCAGCAGGGCAAAACAGCCTTCGTTCACCCAAGGCACAGAGGACCATACCGTTGCCAAGAACCGGTGAAAACTCAGCCCCACGAATGCACCGATGACCAGACAGGGGGCAAAAATACCCCCGGAACCGCCCCATCCCAAAGTCAGTGCGGTTGCCAGAATCTTGACCAGGGCGATCACGGCCACCAGCATCAGGCCGCCCGAGAAACCGCCTTCGATGGCCGTGCGGATGGCATGATAGCCTTCGCCGAGAACATACGGGAGGAAATAACCGATGGCGCCAACCATGCTGCCGCCAATGGCTGCGCGAACCCACAGGGGCACGGCAACACCCTTGGACACGTGATGCATGGACCGCAGCGCCCGGGTCAGCAGGATGGAGGCCGCTGCGCAAAATATGGCCAGTCCCACGCAGGCCAGGATATCGTGGAAATGGATGTTGAAGTCCCGGTGAGCAAAGACGATCTGGTTACCCTTGAGCAGGCGGCTCACCTCGGTTCCCGCCACCGCGGCAATGGCAATGGGGATGATGTTCATGGTGCTCCACTCGCCGAGAATGACCTCGATGGCGAACACCATGCCGGAAATGGGGGCGTTGAATATGGCGGCGATGGCGCCTGCCGCACCGCATCCCACCAGCGCCACCCGCTGGCGGTCATTGAGGGAGAAGGCCTGGGCGATGTTCGATCCAATGGCAGCTCCGCTCATCACTACCGGGGCTTCAGGTCCGGCTGATCCGCCGCTGCCGATGGTCAGGCAACTGGAGATCAGCCGGGAAAAACCGGAACGCAGGCGCAGCAGACCACCGTATCGGGAGACAGCGTATATGACTTCGGGAACGCCGTGGCCGGCACCTTCGTTGACGATTTTTTCCAGAAACAGGGAGGAGAGGGCCGCCCCGGCTGCCGGCAGAAAGATGGCCCACCAATAAACTCGATAGTGATGAAGCCACTCCAGCATGGTTTCCAGGCTACGGTTTAAAAACAGGGCTGCCAGACCGCTGCAGATACCGACGATGATGGCGAAGATCATGAGCAGCAGCCGGTCATCGGACCTGAACAGGGACCATCTGCCCGGGTATTTCAGTTTTTCCAAAAGGCGTGTCATAAGGTGTCGCTGCCTTCGGTTTCAGGCTGATCAGATATCGTCCAGCTGTTTTTCAAATTCGGCAATACGCGAATAAAGAGCCACCGCATCGGGGTGCGCACTTAAAAAGGCCACAAATGCCCTGTCCCGGATGCAATAGGAGAGCCTGGAAAGCAGGTGCAGGTGATGTTTGACCGTCGGGCTGATCAGTAGAAAGAGAACAAACACCGGTTGGTCGTCAATGGCGTTGAAATTTACCGGCTTTTCCAGAAAACAGGTGGTGATGACCGGCGTCTCGGGTGGGCGAGGGAGCGGGTCCCTGGTGTGGGGGATGGCGATGCCATTGCCAATACCGGTGGACGCCAACCGTTCACGTTCCATCATTTTCTCAAAAAGCTCGTCCTGGATATCCTCGGAGAGAAAGTCGATGCAGTCGACTGCCGATCTCAAGGCAGTGGCTGCATCCTCTCCGGCTACCCGATGATACACTTTCCCACGGCTCATTGCCGAAACCAGCGAGCCGAGGGTTTCGGGTATGTGATCATCTGCCTGATCGCCGCCCAGGGAAAACGATAAATTGTGGGTGGCGGCCCATTTTTCCAATGCCGCGTGCGAAAAGGCCACATCGGCGCCGCTACGCTGGATGGGGATTCTTCCCTGGCGGATCCACCGCTCTATCGTAGATACAGGCAGAGCAAGGGCACCGGCCACTGTTTGCATGGGTAGTTTCATGGCTGCATTCCGATCAAACCATTCCTGAAAATTTTAAAAACGTGAAAAATACGCTGATATTGTGGAATAATCAAGGGGTCGCTTCATCTTTTTTCTGCCGAAGGGGCTGACCGGCGTGGCGGTCTATAATGGTGATGTCCCGCCTGGGAAAGGGGATTTCGATGCCGTTTTCGTCGAACAGGGTTTTTACCGTATCGGTAATGTAAGAGATCGTGTCCATGCGCCTGCGGGCATCCTTGATCCACACCCTGAGCTGAAGATCCACCGATGATTCGCCGAAATCCCGCACCACCACCTTGGGTGCCGGTTCGGTTAAAATCCAGTCGGCCGACTGCGCCGCCTGAATGATCAGTGCCTTGGCTTTGACGATGTCTGCATCATAGGCGACGCCGATATTGACGCGCACCCGGATGGATGAAGAGATGATCGTGTAATTGACGATGTCACGGGTCATGATTTCGTTGTTGGGGATGATCACCACGATATTGTCCGTGGTTTTGATGCGGGTGGCGCGCAGCCCGATATCGATGACATCTCCCCACGAGGCGCTGCCGGCCGGCGCGCTCCACACCTCGATGCGATCCCCGATCTCGAAGGGCCGGTCGATGATCAGCAGAATGCCGGCGATGAGGTTGGACAGGGTGTCTTTGGCGGCAAAACCCACGGCAATCCCCATGACACCGGCACCGGCGATAAAGGGCATCACGTTGACGCCCAGCACGTCCAGGGCGATAACCGCTGCCGTGGCATAGACAATGGCGCCGGAAAACTTGTTGAGCAGATCGATAACGATATTGTCCAGAGCGGTTTCCGTGCGTTCGACCAGATTACGTTCCAGGTATTCCAGGACAATGAGAAGAAAAGATTTGACCGGTGTGGCCGCAACGACGATGAAGACGGCGTGGAATATTTTCTCGATCGCCGTCAATTGAAAAAGCCGTATCCATAATACGCCCACAAGCCATATGAGCAGAAGACCGGCCATTTTCCGCAGGATGGCGAACAACTCCTTGCGCACTTGAATGAACTTGAAATGGACGGCTTTATTTTCAAGGGTGGTCAGGATCCGTTTGACGATCAGCCACAGGAGAAAGGCGGCAAGCAGGGCCACCAAGGCTTTTGCCAGGCTGTTCGATAGGGACGCCTCGGCGCCTATAAGTGAGATGAACCGGTCGATATAGTGGGTGATGGTGTCCATGGGTAACCTTTTGAAGATGGGGGCCCGTCAGTTGGTTGATGGGGTGTCCCTACCATTTTTTACGCCGGTTGTTAATGGATCGATCTTCTGCTGGTTTTCCGCCATGGTGCCAGACTGGGGTCTGGGGATGAAGTCGAAGGCGCCTGTCGGGAACGGCGGCAATAGGGGCCGGCTTTTCCGACAGGCGCAAAGACTTGAACAAATCGCTATACGCGCCTTGCTATATGGATCTGGAGAAGAACCCGGCGTTGAGATATTCCCGGTTCAGCCGGGCAATGTTGGTGATGGAGATCTCTTTGGGGCATTCGGCTTCGCATTCCCTTTCATTGGTGCAGTTGCCAAAACCCAGCTCATCCATGGTTCGGACCATGTTCAGGGCCCGTTTGGCCGCCTCGGGCATACCCTGAGGCAAAAGCGCCAGCTGGGAAACCTTGGCGCTGGTGAAGAGCATGGCAGAGGCGTTGGGGCACGCTGCCACGCAGGCGCCGCAGCCGATGCACTGGGCCGCATCCATGGCCAGGTCCGCCACTTCCTGGGGCACGAGAATGGCATTGGCATCCTGGGCGCCGCCGGTGTTTACGGATACGTACCCGCCGGCCTGGATAATTTTGTCCAGAGCGCTGCGGTCCACGGCAAGGTCCTTGATCGCCTTGAAGGCCATGGCCCGAAAGGGCTCGATGGCAATGGTGTCGCCGTTGTCAAAATGGCGCATGTGCAGCTGGCAGAGTGTGGTCCCCTTTTCGGCACCGTGGGCGCGGCCGTTAACCACGCAGCCGCACATGCCGCAGATGCCCTCCCGGCAGTCATGATCAAAAGCGATGGGCTCCTTGTCGTCGATCGTAAGCTGGTCGTTCACCACATCCAGCATTTCCAGAAAAGACATGTCCGTCGATATATTTTTGGCGTGGTAGGTTTCGAACCGGCCCTTATCCTTCGGTCCCTGCTGGCGCCACACTTTCAGTGTCAAATTGATCGTCTTTGTCACTTGTAGCTCCTTTGCGTAAGTTTGACGTTCTCAAAAACCAGGGGCTCTTTGTGAAATTCAGGTTCCTGGCCGTCCCCCGTATGCTCCCATGCCGCCACATGACAGAAATTGTCATCATCCCTGAGGGCTTCGTGCTCCTCGGTTTCAAATTTTTCGTTGAAGTGTCCGCCGCACGACTCCTGACGCGCCAGTGCATCGATTATCATCAGTTCGCCGAATTCAAGGAAGTCGGCCACCCGTCCGGCGCGCTCCAGGCTTTGGTTGAAGTCGGCCGTATTTCCGGGCACCCGCACGTTTTCCCAGAATTCGGCCCGCAGTTCCTGGATCATGGTCTGAGCCATGGCCAGGCCTTCGTTGGTTCGAGCCATGCCGCAGTAGTCCCACATGATATGCCCCAGGGTCTTGTGAAAATCGTCCACCGTTCGTTTGCCGTCGATGGCCAGCATACGGTTGATGCCGTCGGTGACCTGCTTTTCCGATTCGTCGAAGGCTTTGTGGCCTGTGGTGACGTCCGCCTTGGGCGTGCCGGTCAGGTAGCCGCCGATGGTGTAGGGAAGTACGAAGTAGCCGTCCGCCAGGCCCTGCATGAGCGCGCTGGCCCCCAGCCGGTTGGCGCCGTGGTCGGAAAAGTTGGCTTCGCCGAGAACAAAGAGCCCGGGAACGTTGCTCATCAGGTTGTAGTCCACCCACAGCCCCCCCATGGTGTAGTGGATGGCCGGGTAGATCATCATGGGGGCCTCATAAGGGTTCTCCGCCATGATCTTTTCATACATCTGGAACAGGTTTCCGTACTTTTTCTCGATGACGTCCCTACCGTCACGGTTGATGGCATCGGCAAAATCAAGATAGACGGCATGGCCGGTTTCGCCCACGCCCTTGCCTATGTCGCACTGCTCCTTGGCGTTTCTGGAGGCCACGTCGCGGGGGACCAGGTTGCCGAAGCTGGGGTACTTTCGCTCCAGAAAATAGTCACGCTCCGACTCGGGGATCTGGTCCGGCTTGCGGTTGTCGCCCTGATTCTTGGGCACCCAGACCCGGCCGTCGTTTCTCAGGCTTTCGCTCATCAGGGTCAGTTTGCTCTGGTAGGTGCCGTGCACCGGGATGCAGGTGGGGTGAATCTGGGTAAAACAGGGATTGGCGAAAAATGCACCTTTTTTATAGGCACGATACGCCGCGGTCACGTTGGAGGCCATAGCGTTGGTGGAGAGGAAAAAGACGTTGCCGTAGCCGCCGGTGCACAGGACCACTGCATCGGCGGCATGGCGCTCGATCTCTCCGGAAATCAGGTTGCGGGCCACGATGCCCTTGGCGTGGCCGTCCACCACCACCACATCCAGCATCTCGCGGCGGGGGAACATCTGGACCTTGCCGGCGGCCACCTGGCGCATCATGGCACTGTAGGCGCCCAGCAGCAGCTGCTGGCCGGTCTGGCCCCTGGCGTAAAAAGTCCGGGAAACCTGGGCGCCGCCGAAGGAGCGGTTGTCCAGCAGGCCGCCGTAATCGCGGGCAAAGGGGATACCCTGGGCCACGCACTGGTCGATGATGTCGTTGCTGACCTGGGCCAGGCGGTAGACATTGGCCTCTCTGGCCCTGAAATCGCCGCCTTTGACCGTATCGTAGAACAGCCGCCAGATGCTGTCGCCGTCGTTGGGATAATTCTTGGCGGCGTTGATGCCGCCCTGAGCCGAGATGCTGTGAGCCCGACGGGGGCTGTCCTGGATACAGAAGGTCTTCACGTTGTAGCCCAGTTCTGCTAGGGAGGCTGAGGCCGAACCTCCGGCCAGGCCGGTGCCGACGACGATAACGTCAAATTTCCGTTTATTGGCCGGATTCACCAGCTTCAATTCGAAACGGTGCCGATCCCATTTTTCTGAAATCGGTCCTCCGGGTATCTTCGCATCAAGTGCCATGGTATTTCCTTTCTGGACAGGTTCGGGGCGAGCAACCCCGTTGTGTGGTTAAAGTTCGGCCGAGGCCTGGGCGTCATGCCGGTCGGCCCATCAGGCCAGCAGGAAAATGTAAATAGGCAGAAAACCGAATCCGATGCCTACCACCACGGCAAAGGCGATACTCACCGTCCGAATCAACGGCATGTACTTGGGATGGTTGGCACCTATCGTCTGAAAGGCGCTCCAGAATCCGTGGCTCACATGGATGGCGGCGGCCACCATGGCCACAATGTATATGGCCACATAGCCGGTATTGGAAAAGGCGTTGGAAACGATGTTGAATATCGTGGTGTCCGTCTTGTCTACGAAGTGGAAGTTCATCAGGTGAAAAATGATGAAGGCCAACAAAATAGCACCGGTGTAGGGCATGGTGGCGGATCCCAGTGTTCGGCCGCCGGCGGATTTGTTTACCGCATAGCGCACCGGGCGGGCCTTCAGATTGCTCAGAAAAAGGATCAGGCCGATGATCACGTGAACCAGAAAGAAGGTCAGCAAACCCAGTTCGGCCACTGTAACCAGCGGTCCCAGGGCGTGGAGATGCGCGGCATAGCCGTTGAAGGCATCTTTTCCTCCATAGATGGTCAGGTTTCCTGCCAGGTGGGCTGCCAGGAAACCGCAGAAACTAAACCCCGTGATGGCCATCAACAGCTTTTTCCCGATGGATGACCCCAGTGTGCCGGTAATCCAGTTCATCATCGCCTCCCCTTTGAAGTGAATGCCAGAATTTTTTAATAAGTGCCAGAACTTATTGTGATTTCTTGTTTTTGTCAATAAAAATCTTGAGCCACCATGAATCCCATTCAGTTTTCGCAATGTTGTCCGAAAGTTCCACGCCGGCAGGGGTTTGCAGCCGCGCCTGGACGTATCCAGCCCATTTTTCCGGTGCGGCATAGCCCATATCCGACAGTGATTTGAGATCCAGCAGAAAGGCCAGCTGGTCGGCGTCATGGGCCAGTTTGGCTTCCAGGGTCTGGCCGACGTTGAATTCGTCGAGCAGGGCGTGAATTTCCTGTCCGAATGCCAGGCCGTCGGTCATGTCGGCCACGGCCCGGTCTTCATCGGCCCGGACATACTGTTTTTGAACGGAGTTCAAGTCGCCGATCCGGGCCTCGGGCAGATCGTGTACCAGGCACATGGCCAGCAGGCGCCCCTCGTCCGCTTCCCGAACCATACGGGCCAGAGTCCAGGCGACGCACAGGACCGCAAAGGTGTGCTCGGCAACGGACTCCTTGCCCGGTCCCAGAAACTGATAGCCGGTACGGGTGACCCGCTTCAACAGCATGGCCTCGAATAAGAACTCTGCAATACGATCCATAATATCTCCATTTCTGAGATGAAGCTATTTTATCCCAAGGTCACTTTGCAACTCAAATGCACACCTGTCGTTTCAACGGATCGGACGTTGTCCGCGAAGCCTTGACCGGCGGCTCTTCGAACCTCAAACTTCTTGACACCATCTGGTGGCTTGTATAGGTATACGAAGTTTTTTCAGGGGTTGCGACACGTTTATATCTGCTGAGTGTACGAATGTCGATCCCCCGGCAGTGGAAGCCCCACAGAACGGTTTCATCGAATAAGGGAGAGAGTCTCATGGTGCCTATCCAGATGGATTACATTCACATCATCAGTAACGCCAGCCTGATGGTGCAGTTCGTCCTGCTGCTGCTGCTTTTTTTCTCCGTGATGTCCTGGTCGATCATTATCATCAAGATCCGGTACATCCGCAAGGCCTTTAAGGAGTCGGATATCTTTATCGACTATTTCTGGAAAAGCCGGGATCTGGCCGGTGCCTTCACCAAGGCCAAACAGCTTAGCGGAAGCCCGGTTGCCCGCATCTTCAGAATCGGCTACGCCGAACTGCGCAAGCTCAACCCCAGCGGCAAACCCGGCGACGAGCTGGTTTCCGATGACAGCAGCCCCTCCCTGCGTCAGGGGTTTTCCGGCACCGATAACGTCAAGCGGGCTCTTCGACGGGCCATCAACACGGAGATGACCCGCATCACCCAGATGGTTCCGTTTCTAGCCACCACCGGCAACACTACACCGTTCATCGGATTGTTCGGAACCGTATGGGGGATCATGAACTCTTTTCACGGTATCGGTCAGCGCGGTTCGGCCAGCCTTGCCGTTGTTGCGCCGGGTATCTCGGAAGCCCTGGTGGCCACGGCTGCCGGTCTGGCGGTGGCCATCCCCGCCGTGATCGCCTTTAACCATTTCATGCAGAAAATTCGGGTGATCGAGACGGAACTGCACAGTTTCTCCGCCGACTTTCTAAATATCCTCGACCGGGACATCCTGAGATAAAAAGGAGGCAACATGGCAATCGGCAGCGGCAGTGACCGGCTCATGTCGGATATCAATGTGACCCCTTTTGTGGACGTGATGCTGGTGCTGCTGATCATTTTCATGGTGACGGCACCCATGATGGTTCAGGGGGTCGATGTGGCTCTGCCAGAGGTGAGCGGCAAACCCATGGTGACCGAAAAGGAAAACCTCACGGTGACTATCGATCGGGAGTCCAATGTTTATATCAACGATTTTCAGGTCCGGATGGATTTTCTCAAGGATAAGCTGAAAAAGATCCTTCAGGGAGAAACCGATCGGGAGGTCTTTTTCCGGGCGGACAAAGATGTCCCCTACGGTGTGGTCGTTTCCGTGATGGCGGAAATCAAGGCCGCCGGTGTCGAAAAGCTGGGCATGGTCACCGATCCCTTCGACGATACAACTATCGGGAAATCATCCGGTAAAAAGGGCTGATGAAGAAAAACATCCGCGTTCCGGTTTCATTTTCCCATGATCTGCGTGATAATGGACAGACGCCGCTGTTTTACCCCGTCGTCATCTCCCTCGTCTGCCACCTGGTCTTTCTGGTGTTTTTCGTGGTTACGCCCAGTCTGCGATCTGAAAAGCCCCAGGCCCAGTCGGTGATCAACGTCAGCATGGTGACCCTCAAAAAAACGGTCACGGAAAAAGCCAAGAATTCCGCCGTTGAAAAGAAGGCCCCCAGGCTTGAAAAGCCTGAGGTGGTCAAGAAGCCGACGGTAAAAAAACCGGCTACGGTGGTGAAAAAGGCGCCCCCGAAACCCAAAACATCCCTGAAAAAAAAGACGTTCAAGTCCACCCAGGTGGTGAAAAGCGCCATTAAACAACTGGAGGAGAAGGTGGCAGAAACGCCCGAGCCGGCCAGACCTGAACCGCTCCAGTCCGCCCTGGACCGGCTACGCAAAGAGGTGGGCAAGGTCGAGGCTGCGAAATCGGCGACATCTGACAAAAACGCCAGTGCAGAATCGGGAAAGACGGGGGCGAAGATCGGGAAATTCAATGAAGATGGAAAGAAGACCGCCGAGTTGATAGATCTCTATCGTATTGAAATTGCATATCAAATACAGAAAAAATGGGCGTTTAACGAACAATTGGCCGGCGGCGACCACTCCCTGGTGGCGGCCATCGTTTTCAAGGTGATGCCCGACGGTGAAATCCGGGATATCTTCTTTACCGACCGGTCCGGCAATGCCTATCTGGACGAGTCGGCCTACAAGGCCATCGTGAAATCCAACCCGGTGGACAGCCACCCCAGTGGACTGGTTCAACCCTATGTGGTCATGGCCATCCGGTTCACGCCCCAGGGAATTCGGTAACGACATCAAGGGCGCTGTGCTTGTTGGCCGGGAAAAAGACACCCGAACTCAAATCCGAGGACACCGATATATTATGATTCGACACCGATTGTTGTTCGTGTTGACCCTGTTGCTCCTGCTGATACCGCTGCCATGGCCGGTGGCGGCCGAACAGTATAACTATATTGATATTTCCAATCCATTTCTTCGAAAAACCCCCATGGCCGTGCCGATGTTTAAAGCCGCCGCCCATGACCCGACGGCCATGGCGGCGGCCAAGGCCGCATCGGAACTTCTGGTATATTATCTGGACTTTACCGGCTACTTTACCTTCAGCGACCCGGCCGCCTTCCTTGAAGACCCGCAGAAAATGGATATTACCGGATCCGGCATTCGTTACCGGAACTGGACGGCCATCGGTGCCGAGCTGCTGGTGACCGGCGGTGTGGTAATCCGGGATGGTGATGCT
Source organism: Desulfosarcina sp. (assembly GCA_014237405.1). Lineage (GTDB taxonomy): Bacteria > Desulfobacterota > Desulfobacteria > Desulfobacterales > Desulfosarcinaceae > Desulfosarcina. The sequence continues at coordinate 16,149 of JABZFO010000141.1, forward strand.
GAATTCGAGCTTCGACTGTTCGACACGGTCAAGGAAAAGATGATGGTGGGAAAACGGTATCGGGGAAGCTCTGATGACCTCCGTCAGGTGGCCCGGCGATTTTGCAGCGAGGTGGTGTTCGCCATCACCGGCAGCCGCGGTTTTTTCGATTCGAAAATTGCCTTTATTTCCAACGGGTCCGGTCACAAGGAAATCTATCTGTGTGAATTTGACGGCAGCAACATCAGTCGGTTCACCCGCCATAACAGCATTTCCCTGTTCCCCGACTGGTCGTCTGACGGCCGGTGGATCGCCTACACCACTTATGCAGATAAGGGGCCGAAGATTCGCATTCAACACGTGAGGGAAAAACGGGCTTCCTGGATAAACAAGCCGGGCCTGCAGGCAGCACCGTCATGGGTTCCTGGCAGATTCGAACTGGCAGCCAGCCTCTCTTTTTCCGGCGATCAGGAAATTTATCTGTTGACCGGAAATGGGAAAATTATTAAAAGGTTGACAAGTAGTGTCGGGATCGACGTGGAACCAACGTGGTCTCCGGACGGCAAACGCATGGCGTTTGTGTCCAAACGGTCCGGTAACCCGCAGATCTATATTTACGATACCTTTACTGGCCGGGTTCAGCGCCTTACATTCGAAGGCCGATATAACACCCAGCCCAACTGGTCTCCCAAAGGAGACAGAATCGCTTATTCCGCCCTGAGAAACGGCGTCATCGATATCTTTACCATTAACCCCGACGGCGGCGAACCGATTCAGCTCACAGAGAATCAGGGAAGTAATGAGGCACCGGCATGGTCCCCCGACGGCAGTCTTATCGCTTTTAGTTCTACGCGGGGGGGTAAAAGCAGGATCTACGTGATGACCGCTTACGGAACCGACCAGAGACGTTTGCTCACACTGCCCGGTGAGCAGACCAACCCAAAGTGGTCTCCAAATATTCTAAACCCATGAATCGTATCGATAACAGAAAAAGGAGGAGAAAATGATGAAAAGAAAGTGGATAATTCTAGCCATGCTACTTGTTATTCCCGCCATGCTGTTTACGGTTTCCTGTGCCAAAAAGGCCGTTGTCTCAGAGCCGGCAACGACGGATACGACGGCTGCTGATGAAGCTGCAAGGCAGGCGGAACTGGAAAAGCAGAAAGAGATTGAGCGCCAGAAACAGCTGGAAGAGGAGCGCCTGGCTGCCGAACGTGCAGAGCAACTCAAAGCTGAAGCCATTGAGCGGGACCTGATGATGGCCGAGAACCGTTTCCTCAGCGAGAATGTCTATTTCGACTTCGACACCGCCACCTTGGACTACCAGGCCCAGGAACTGCTGAAACAAAAGGCCATGTGGCTGCAAAGCAATCCCGATGCCAACACTGTCATCGAAGGACATTGCGACGAGCGTGGAACCAACGCCTACAACCTGGCGTTGGGTGAACGCCGTGCCGAGAGTGCCAAAGCGTTTCTCGTGAACCTGGGAATTGACGGTTCGCGGTTGACCACCATTAGTTACGGTGAGGAGAAACCTGTTGACATGGGCCAAAATGAAGAGGCCTGGGCAAAAAACCGGCGTGCCGGTTTTGTTAAGGAGTAAGCTTCTTCTAATTTTCGTAGACAACCTGTGTCATCCGAACGACCAACCGGCGAATGAGTGTTTCGGTTCCGTGCAGGCTTGCTGAACCGGACATCGGGGGGTCGGCAACGCATACAACCCATATTGTAAGGGCCTCGGAAATAATTAGATCCACACTCTTGCTTGTCTTTTGGTCCGTCTTCGGCGTTGCGCCAAAAGTCACATATAGACAATATGCTCCCTTTGGCGCGCCTTGAAGGCGAACCAAAATCCGGCGTAATCTCTGTGGATTTATTTTTTACCGCGACCCCTAACCCACCGAATATGCAGCAATCGGCCAGGAAGTCAGCCGTTGCTGCATATTCTATATGGGACTGCTTAATGCGCCGTCCGTTACGGACCGTGCGGGCCCGGCGGCATCATGGGAAGGTGATTATGCAAAACAAAACCATATGGATTGGCGTAATGGCGGCAGTTTTGCTCTGCAGTTGTGCGCTTCAGGAGGACGTTTACACACTGGACCACCGCCTTTCCGCCTTGGAGCGGCGAAATCTGGAACTGGAAAAGCAGAACCGTGAACTGGAAAAACTCAACCGGGATCTGCTTCAGGCCAAAGATAACATCTCCAGCCGGGTCGAGGGGATGGACCAGACCCGTCGTGATGACGAAATGGCGCTACGGGGGCAGTATGCCGGATTGGCTGCCCAGGTGCAGCGAGTCCGGGAAGATGCGCGAATGCTTTCAGGCCGACTCGAAGAGATGGAGTACTTGCTCAACCAGAAGCTGAAGGGATTTGAGGACAACCAGCTTAAGAACCGGGAGCGGATGGACCGCCTTGCCGAGGATCTGGCTGGCACCCGGAAGCGCATCGACATTATGGATCAGTACCTGAACCTGGAGGGTACCCAGAACCAGAAACCCACGAAATCGGCCGTGCCCGTTAAAACCGCAGCATCGCCCGCTTCAGATCAGACCCTCTATCTCGAGGGAAAAAAAGCGTTCGATGCCGGTGCGTTTGAAAAGGCGAAGAAAGTTTTTGAACAGCTGATTGCCGCCTATCCCCAATCGCCGCATGCGGACAACGCTCAGTTCTGGATCGGTGAGATTTATTACCGCGATAAGTGGTATGAAAAGGCCATCCTCGAATACCAGAAGGTGATTGAAAAATACCCGACCGGAAACAAGGTCCCGGCCGCGCTGCTGAAGCAGGGGCTCTCCTTCTTAAAAATCGGTGAAACCAACAATGCCCGTCTGGTATTTAAAGAACTGGTCGCCAAGTATCCAGAAACCAATGAAGGCAGTATCGCCAAGAAGAAACTGGAAACGCTTTGATGGCTATGCCGATACGTGCCAATTGTTCTTTAAAACGGCATGGCATCCCTGGCATTCCGGAGCCGCTCCAGTTTCGGCCCGACGCGGGATACGATAGCCGCTCATGATCAAGGTGATCGGCATCGACCCCGGTCTGGCCGATACCGGCATCGGCATTGTCCACGGGAGCGGCTTGAAGGTTCACGGTTATGCCTACGGGGCCATTTCCACATCAAAAAACGAACCCGTGGCCTGCCGTCTGGAGCAGATCTATTCGAAGATCTGCCAGGTGCTCGAAGACGAGAAACCCGACCTTATGGTCCTCGAGGATGTCTTTTCCCTTGAAAAATATCCCAAGTCCGGCATTATTTTAGGTAAGGTATGCGGGGTGCTGCTGCTGGCGGGCACCCAGTCCAGCGTTTCATTAACGGAAGTGCCGGTGCGGCAGGCCAAGCAGATTCTCACCGGAAACGGTAACGCCTCAAAGGAACAGCTGGAACGGGCGGTTCGCAATACCCTCTGTGTTCCGACACCCATCCGGCCCTTTCACGCGTCGGATGCCCTTGGACTGGCGCTCATTGGACTGTTTCGCTACCAGCAGAAATGAGCGATCGCCTCAAGAACCAAATGGTGACGGGCAACATTGTTGAGGAAAAATGATCGGATACCTCGAAGGCCGGCTGATGAAAAAGGAGCCGGACCGGATTTTGCTTCTGGTGAGCCAGGTCGGATATGAGATTCTCGTGCCGGTGGTGGTGATGGAAACCCTGTCGCAAAAGGCCATCGGTGACGAAGTTTCCCTGTACATCTATTACCACCAGACCGAAAGGCAGCCCAAACCGGCGCTTATCGGATTCAGCCTGGAGGCCGAAAAAGAATTTTTCCAGTATTTCATCTCGGTGGAGGCCATTGGGCCGCTGAAGGCCGTCAAGGCAATGAACATTTCGGTGGGGGATATCGCTCACGCCATCGAAATCGGTGATGTCAAGACGTTGAAGCAGTTGAGCGGCATCGGTGATCGTACGGCCCATAAAATCGTTGCCTCCCTGCAGGGCAAGATGAATAAATTCGCACTCATTCGTCACGAGAAGGACGGTGCTCCGGCCCCGATGGATGAGGATTTCACACAAATGGTGATGGATGTCCTGGTGTCACAGCTGGGATACAAGACCACCGATGCCCGGCAGATGATCGCGGACGCCATGAAACGAAACAGCGCCATCACCACGGCGGAGCAATTGTTTGATGAAATCTATCGGGGGCAGCGGCAATTAGAAGCGGTTGCCCCCTGAATTAAACCGGTTGATTGAAGATGGTTGACCCCAAACCATGGACCCACTGATGCCGGATCGAATTCTTACCCACAGCTCAGATGACACGGCCATCGTCGATGGTACCATTCAGCACGATGACCGGGATCCGGACATTCTCTCCCTGCGTCCCGAACGGCTGCATGAATACGTGGGGCAGGCCGAGGTGGTGGAGACCTTGAAGATCGCCATCGAGGCGGCCAAGCTGAGGTCCGAACCTCTGGAGCACGTTATTTTTCATGGTCCGCCGGGGTTGGGCAAGACCACCCTGGCCCACATCATCGCCAATGAAATGGGCGGGGTGCTGACCGTGACGTCGGGGCCGGCGCTGGAAAAAGGGGGAGACCTGATCGGGATTCTCACGCACCTGGGAGAAGGGGATGTACTCTTCGTTGACGAAATCCACCGAACCCCCAAGACTGTGGAGGAATTTCTCTATCCGGCCATGGAAGACTTTGCCGTGGACTTTGTATTCGACAAGGGGATCCACGCTCGCAGCCACCGATACCGGCTGAAGCGTTTTACCCTGGTGGGGGCCACTACGCGGGTAGGTCTGCTCTCCGCACCGTTGCGGGACCGGTTCGGCATTTTTCGAAGTCTCGACTTTTACGGCATCGATGACCTGGTACGGATCACCACCCGGTCGGCGGCCCTGTTGGATGTGGCCATCGACGAACCCGGTGCCCTGGAACTGGCCAAGCGCTCCCGGGGCACCCCCCGGATCGTCAACCGTCTGGATGACCGGGGACTTACCCGGCTGGACCACCGCTACCTGAAAACCATCATCGATTTTTACGGCGGCGGGCCCGTGGGCATTGAAGCCATCTCCGCCACCCTTCAGGAAGAGACCGATACCCTGGTAGATGTGGTGGAACCCTTTCTGCTGAAAATCGGCATGGTGATACGCACCTCAGCGGGGCGGCGGGTGCCCGATGCGACCTATTGCCATTTGGGCGTGTCCGTTCAGCAGAAGCTCTTTTAAGGGCCGCGGAAAAACTAAATTGCCCCTACGATACGTGAGGAAAGCCTGACCCATGGCAAAACCCGAAAAGCGATGGCAGCTTCTGCTGGTGGCTGACGACGGGCGAATCATTCCTTTCAAGCGCATCAAAGGGATTGCAGTGACGCTGGTGATCCTGCTGGTGCTTCTGGGGCTGGTATGCGCCGGCCTGGCGTGGCAGTTGACCGCGGAAAAAGTCAGGCATCGCAAGACGCTCAATCAGTTCGCGGATGCCAAACGGCAGGTGACCCTCTACAAAAGCGAACATGAATTGATCACCGCTGAACTGGTGCTGGCCGAAGCACGCATGGAAAAAGCGGGGTTGTTGATTCCCAAGCGACAGGAGCGGATCCCGCAGCAAAAGCCCATGAAAACAGCTGATGCCGAATCGGTTTCCGATACGAAAATCGACGACGGCGAAAAAGGTCCGGAACCCTCAGCCACCGCCGATACGACGGCCAGCCCGACTGCCGCAAAACAGCCATCCGTCGCACCGGCTGCGACACCCGCGGCCAATGTGGCCCGGAAGGCTGCCCCTGAAGCAACCCTGGCTGAAGTATCCGCAGAACCGGAGAAGCCAGCGATTGCATTAGGTAATCTGGAGATGAAACACGACTCAGGAAAAAAGGTCCTCCTGGCGAGATTCCGGGTAAAAAACAACGGCCTCCGATCTTCGCCGGTAGCGGGTCGATGCGTGGTGGTGCTTAAAAACGACTGGATGGATCCCAAGGTGTGGCTGGCCATGCCAGGCGTCACCCTGGTGGACGGCAAGCCCGACGGGGAGCGGGGACAGGCATTCAGGATCTCCAGATTCAGAGACATGGAGATCAAGGCAATGGGGCAGACGGACCCCTCATCCTTTAAAACCGCCACCGTTTATGTGTTTGATACCTCCGGTGCTCAGATTTTGGCAAAAGACTTTCCCATCGATCTTCCTGCTCCCAAGCCGGAACCAAAACCGGTGCCCCCACCCGCCGCCGAGCCCGTGACGACCGACGTTCCGGCGGTGCCGATGGAATCGCCGCCAATTAATATACCGGTGAATCAACAGACGCCCTTTAAGGGTCCGGGAGAAGCGGCCGAGAACCTGCCAATGGCCACCTCCCCCCCGGATGCCGATACCGGGGCAGCTTCGCAGCCGGTTCCGACCCAAGCGCCGATCGATGATCCATCGCTGATCGAAAGTGTTGAACCGGTAAAGGAGGAAGACGCCCGCGACCGATTTTAAGGGCCGCGAATCGTCGGGCCAGTTTAATCCCATGTGTACGACCCAGTTATCAGGAGAGCGAATGTGAAGGACAATGGCAATAAGTTTTCCATCATCGACAAGGGGATGACCGTAGACGGATCCGTGGTGGGCAAGGGCAACCTGGTGGTCAAGGGCACGGTTAAAGGAACCCTCACCGGTGAAAGTGTTGTCATCAGTGAAGAGGGACACATTGCGGCAGATACCAAAACCAAGACCATGACGGTAGGCGGCAGCTTTGAAGGCCGGGTGGAAACGTCGGGGCAGTTGGTGATTCTTGCCACGGGAAGATGCGCCGGTGAGATTATTTGTGGGGATCTGGTGGTGGAGGCCGGAGGCCGGCTGGATGCCCGTGTGACCTGCAAGGGACCCGCTCAGGGGAAAAAATAGCGGCGGGGACTTGAAGGTGAGGGTGGTGCCATGGTCATACTTTTTTCTTGACACCTAGGGGATTATCTATTAGTAATCCCTGTTTTTAAGAAACGAACAGGAGTTAAAACGGTGAAAAAATATACTTACAGCGCAAAAAACTCAGACAATCAGAACAAATGGTGGGTGGTTGATGCCGAGGGTGCCATCCTTGGTCGGCTGGCCTCCCGGATTGCCGCCACACTGCAAAAGATCGTGCTGACCGGCAGAAAAATGGAACAGAAAAACTACTACCGACACAGCGGCTACATCGGTGGGTTGAAGACCATTACCGCCAGAAAATTGATTGAAAAACGACCCGAAGATGTGATCCGTTTCGCCGTCAAGGGGATGCTGCCCAAAAACAGTTTAGGCCGCAAACTGTTTCAAAAGCTCAAGGTCTACGCCGGGGATCAGCATCCCCATGAGGCTCAGCAGCCGGAAACGATGGGCCTCCAATAAGTGTAGGGGAAAACATAACATAGAGTCGATTACTGGGGAATTTCATGGCAACAGAAAAAACAAATTACGCTACCGGAAAACGAAAGAGTGCCATCGCAAGAACATGGATAAAACCAGGCACTGGTGTCATTACCGTTAACGATCGGCCTGCGGATGAGTATTTTACCGTGAGCACGGCCAGGACCATCCTGCGTCAGCCGCTGGCCCTGACCAATAATCTGGACACCTTCGACATTAATGTCAAAGTTCACGGTGGCGGCATTTCCGGGCAGGCGGGTGCGGTGCGTCATGGCATCACCAAGGCCCTGATCCTCTTCGATCAGGAATTGCGGCCTTCCCTTAAACGGGCCGGTTTCGTCAAACGGGACCCGAGAGAAAAAGAGAGAAAGAAATACGGGCAGAAGGGTGCCCGGGCCCGGTTCCAGTTCTCTAAACGCTAATATTTCCAATTCCATCTTTCAAAAAAGGGAGCAGATCGTATTCTGCTCCCTTTTTGTGTTTGTGTCCCTTAAACCGATACGATCTGCTGCTCGGCATGCGTCAACTGTTCGAGACCGCTCTGGGTTACCACATGGGTGTTTTCGATCCCGACGACCCCTTGTCCCGGAAAGATCAGCTTCGGCTCCAGTGCGATCACCATCCCTTCTTTCAGTTCTGTTTTCTGGCCGCTGGCAAGAAAGGGGAACTCATCCAGTTCCAGCCCCACGCCGTGACCGATGAACCGGATACGGTCGGTACCGGCACCCATGAAATGGTCACCCACCCCTTTTTGGGCCGCGATCTTCACGGCGGCTGTATAGAGATCGCCGGCTGCTGTGCCGGGCGTAGCCATGGCTTTGATTTGCTCCTGCAGGTCCAGCATGTGGGCATGGGCATCCACCAATGCCTGCGGGGGACGTCCGATGGCATAGATTCGCGTGTGGTCGCTGATGTAGCCCTTCCAGGCAAAAACATAGTCCAATAGAATCGGTTCATTTCGCCGGATTTTTCTGAAACTCGGTCCCTGTGCCACGGCAGCGCTGACAGATACGCCACCGGTGGGAGAAGCCAGGTAACTGGGCTCTGCCGCCGCCGGGCCGGCCATGAGGTGTCCATAGAACAGTTCCGCTCCCCACAGGCGCATGCGAACGATACCCTGGTGGCCCAGCCGACGGGCCTGCGCTTCCACCATGCCGGCCAGTTCGATCTCTGTCATCCCCGCTTTCAACAGGTTGGGCACCGCTTCCGCCACCTGGTCGGAAAAGGCCGCCGCCTGCCGTATCAGATTTAATTCATAATCGGACTTAACCGACCGAACTATGCGGATCGGTATGGAGATATCCCGAATGTCCACCTCGGGGAACAGCTTCTTGTAGGAAAAATAGAGGTTGGTCGGCAGTACATCCAGTTCCATGCCCATTACGGCCGGCGGTTTCAGACCGTTTTCTCGAATCAGCGGTATCAACTGTTTGGGGCTCTTCAAAGGGATGATTGCTGAAAGGGGAGATTCTTTTTTGGCTCGTTCCAGACTTTTGCGAACCATGAGCAGCGGTTGGCCCTGTGCCGGTATGTAGAGATGCGACTGCTGGATGGTCCCCGAGAAATAAAAAAGATCCGTGTTCTGCAGGATCAGGGCGCCGTCGATGCTCTCCTGAATAAGCCGTTTCTGGAGTTTTTCGATGCGGTCGTCGATTTCTGTTTTCGGTGTGGAAAAGCCTTGATCGATCATGGGGACGTTATCCTTTCTTAAGGTTTGCGGACAGCCACCGGGCTCCAACGGCTCAAAATAAGGTGCAACACAACGCAAAGTCAAGTGCTCAGGAACAATGACAACGGTCAACGGCAACGTGGCAGAGGCGATTCTCTTCAATAATGGCAGCCACCAGCAACCATGCTCATCCTGTATATGACTATGTGGCCTGATTTCTTGAAAAGGGGGGAGCGTTGATGTATGATCCATTTTTCAATGAACATGACCCTGTCATCTCGCTACGTTCCTGGTGATAGAGGAACGGCGGCCTGCTGGCCAACACGAAAAAAACATTGTCATGACCGCTTATTTCATCCGCCGATTTTTACTGATCGTTCCCACATTTCTCGGTATCACGATACTGATTTTTGTGATCACCCGGTTTGTTCCCGGCGGCCCCATTGAGCGAATTATCGCCCAGGCCCAGCAGCAGGCTCTGGAGGGTGGGGGGACGGCCGTTTCCGAGACGGTACAGCGCCAGCCTCTGTCCGACGATCAGATCGACCTGCTGAAAAAATACTATGGGTTCGACAAGCCGGTGCTCGTCAGCTACGTCACATGGCTGGGGAAACTGGTGCGCGGCGACTTGGGCATCTCCACCCGGTACTATGACCCGGTGTGGGAGATGATCCGGGAACGGATTCCCATTTCCCTGTATTTTGGCCTGTTGACCCTGATCGCCACTTACGGGGTCTGTATTCCTTTGGGCATTGCCAAGGCCATTCGCCACAAGAGCGCCTTTGACGACGCCTCGTCCGTTCTCGTGTTCGTGGGCTATGCCATCCCCGGGTGGGTGGCGGGCATCCTGATGATACTGGTGTTTTCCTCCCACTGGGAACTCTTTCCGCTGGGCGAACTGGTGGGTGAGAACTTCGAGACCATGTCCTTATGGGAAAAGGCCCTGGACCTGGCCTGGCACTCGATGCTGCCGCTGATGGCTTATCTGATCGGCGCCTTCAGTTTTATGACCTTTCTCATGAAAAACACCCTCATGGACAACCTGGCGGCGGACTATGTGAGAACGGCCATGGCCAAGGGGCTCACCTTCCGGCGGGCGGTTTTCGGCCATGCGCTTAGAAACAGTCTGATTCCCATTGCCACCACCTTCGGCAACAATATCAGCGTGATCCTGTCCGGCTCTTTTCTTGTGGAAAAAGTGTTCAACATCGACGGCATGGGGCTGTTGGGCTACGAATCGGTGGTTGAACGTGACTACCCAGTGGTGATGGGCGTACTGGCCATCTCCAGCATGTTGTTTCTCGTGGGGAATATTCTGTCCGACATGTGCGTGGCCGCCGTGGATCCGCGGGTAAAATTCGAATAGCGAAACGAAGATGTCCATCAGTTCCCTGACGATAAAAAAGCTCAAGCGGTTCCACGCTATCAAGCGCGGCTACTACGCCTTTGTCCTGCTGGTGGCCATGATCCTGGCGTCTCTGGGGGCCGAACTGCTGGTCAGCAACCGCGCCCTGATCGTTCATTATCAGGATAATTGGTATTTCCCCACTTACGGGGATATCATTCCGGGGAAAGCCTTCGGGCTGGATTACGACTACGAGACGAACTATCGGGATCTGGCCGACCAATTTCAGTCGCAGAACGCCGGAAGCTGGGTGCTGATGCCGCCGGTACCTTACAGCCCTTTTGAAAATGACCTGCGCCCCGACATCCTGCCGCCGGAGCCGCCGTCGACCCAGCGCCGCCATTATCTGGGAACCGACACCTCCGGCCGGGACGTATTGGCCCGCTTGGTATACGGCTTCCGCATCGCCATTCTCTTTTCATTGGGCCTGCTGATGGCCACCTATGCGGTGGGCATCAGCATTGGATGCGCCATGGGTTATTACGGCGGTTGGTTCGATATTCTCTTGCAGCGCATCATCGAAATCTGGTCCACGGTGCCCTTTTTATATGTGGTGATCATCATTTCGTCCATCGCGGTGCCCAATTTTTGGTGGCTCATCGCCATCATGGTCATTTTCGGTTGGATGGGTGTGACCTGGACCATTCGAACGGTGACATACAAGGAAAAAGAACGGGACTATGTGTTGGCTGCCAAGGCCCTGGGAGCCTCGGATCTGCGGATCATTTTCCGGCACATCCTGCCCAATACCGTGTCGATTATCGTTACCTACATTCCATTTTCCATCTCAGGCGGTATCGTGGCCCTGACCTCTCTGGATTATCTGGGGTTCGGGTTGCCGCCACCCACTCCCAGCTGGGGAGAACTGCTCCAGCAGGCCTGGGCCAACTTCAGTGCCTGGTGGATAGGGTTTTCGGTGATTGCGGCCATGGTGGTTACCCTGGTGGCGGTCACCTTTGTGGGGGAGGCGGTCCGGGAGGCCTTTGATCCGAAGATGCACACGGTGTATGAGTAATGAGTAAACCCCAGTTTAATATATCCGATTATTGCCGGAGTGTTAAGTGCTGGGGCACTTTTCTCTATATCTGTCTGACGATCGGTGTTCTCATTTTTCTTTGGGGTTGTTCCCAAGAAAAGACCGCGTCAGATGCACCCGGGTCTGAGAAGGGAGAAAAAGCGATAATTCAAGTTGCGCCGAAGCCGCCGCGTGAACCGCTGCCCGACGGCATTGTGTGGCTCACCAACGACAGCGATCCGGTGTTTGCCTCCCCTGAGGCCCAGCGGGGTGGTACCCTGCACCTGGCCCTGGAGTCATTCCCACTAACCTTTCGGGTAGTGGGGCCCGATTCCAACACCAGTTTCAGGAGCGCTATTTTGGGCAATCAGCTCGGACTCACCGGCATCCACCCCAACACGCTGAACATTATCCCGGAATTGGCCACCCACTGGGCCTACGGCAGCGACAAGAAGACCATGTATTTCAAACTCAACCCGAAAGCCCGCTGGTCCGACGGGGTGCCGGTCACTGCCGACGATTTTGCCTATACCCTGGATTTCATGCGTTCGTCCTATATCGTGGCCCCATGGTACAACGACTACTATTCCAGCGAGATCGACCGCGTCGTCGTCTACGACGACCACACCCTGGCGGTGGTCGGCACCAAGGCCCAGCCGGATCTGCACTTGAAAATCAGCATCGGCCCCACGCCCCGCCACTTTTTCGATCCCCTGGGAGAGGATTTTATCCGCAAGACCAACTGGTCCGTTGTCCCGAACACCGGTTCCTACCAGATCGACCGCTTCAAAAAGGGGCGCTACGTGCGCTTTGCGCGAAAGGAGAACTGGTGGGGCGACGAACTTTGCTATTTCAAGCACCGGTTCAATGTGGATAAGGTGCTTTTCAAGGTGATCCGGGACCCCAACCTTCAATGGGAGTATTTTAAAAAGGGGAAGCTGGATGTCTACCCGGCGACAATTCCTCAATACTGGCATATCAAGACCCGGACCCCGGTGGTGGAAAAGGGGTATGTGCATAAAATGTGGTTTTTCAACGACACCCCCCAATCGGCCATGGGGCTTTGGATGAACCTGGACCGGGACATCTTCAAAGACATCAACCTGCGCTATGCCTTTACCCACGCGGTGAACGTGGAGAAGGTGATCACTCAGGTATTGCGCAACGATTACTTCCGCCTGGAGAGCGCTTATGTGGGGTACGGCCCGTACACCAATTCGACCATCAAGGCCCGGCGCTATGATATCGGTAAGGTGGAAACGTACATGACCCAATCCGGCTGGCAGCGTGGCCCCGACGGCATCTGGGTGAAAAACGGTCGGCGGTACAGTGTTGAGGTGGTCTACTACCGCGACGACCACACCCAGCGGTTGGTGGTGCTCAAGGAAGAGGCCAAAAAAGCGGGCATCGAGCTGCAACTGCTTAAACTGGACCCCTCCACGGCCTTTAAGAAGATCCTGGAAAAGCGGCATGACGTGGCCTGGCTGGGGTGGAGTACGGGGCTTAGGCCCCACTTCTGGGAGTTCTGGCACTCGGTGAACGCCCACAAGGGGCAGACCAACAACGTTACCAACACCGATGACCCGGAAATGGACCGCCTGATCGATGCCTACCGCAACTCACTGGACGAGGCGGAGCGCATCGACCTGGCCCACCGGATCCAGGCCCGGGTTCACGATATCGGCGCCTATGTGCCCACTTTCATGGTACCCTATTTCCGGGAGGTCTACTGGCGATGGTGGCGCTTGCCCGACCCGCCGGCCACCCGTACCTCGGGAAGCCTGTTCGACGCTTTCGGCAGCAGTGACGGCGGCCTGTTCTGGTTCGATCTGGTGCTTTACGAACAGACCCGACAGGCCATGGCCAGCAGCAATGTCTTTGAACCGGTCACCGTGGTGGACCAGACGTATAAGGGCCTCGGAAATAAATAGATCCACAGTCTTGCTTGTCTTTTGGCCCGTCTTCGGTGTTGCGCCAAAAGTCACATATAGACAATATGCTCCCTTTGGCGCGCCTTGAAGGCTAACCAAAATCTAAGCGCAATCTTTGTTGATTTATTTGTTTCCGCGACCCTAAGCCCTGACTGGATGGTGAACATGACTGATGGATATCCCATATTAGCCGTGAATCACCTGGTGGCAGCCTTTGACACCGAGGCCGGACGAGTGCGGGCGGTGAATGACGTGAGCTTTTCGCTGGAAGCCGGAACCATTTTAGGGCTGGTGGGAGAATCCGGATGCGGCAAGAGCGTTACGGCTCTGTCCATCATGCGGCTGCTGCCCCGGCCGACTGGGATCATCGAAAGCGGTTCCATCCGGCTCAACGATACGGACCTGGTGAAACTGGCACCGGATCAGATGCAGCGGATCCGAGGACGGCGGATAGGGATGATCTTCCAGGAACCCATGACGGCATTGAATCCGGTCCACCGCATCGGTCGGCAACTGGTGGAGGTGTTTGCATTGCATCGCCCGGACGTGGATGCCGGACAACGGGTTCAAGAGGCCGTGGCCCTGCTGTCACACGTGGGCATCCCCGAGGCCCGAGCCCGGATGGATGAATACCCCCACCAGATTTCCGGTGGCATGCGCCAGCGGGTGATGATTGCCATGGCACTGGCCGGAAAACCGGATGTGCTCATTGCCGACGAGCCCACCACGGCTCTGGATGTGACGATCCAGGCGCAGATACTGGAATTGATTCTCGATCTGCAGAAAGAGACAGGCATGGCCGTGCTCTTCATCACCCACGCCCTGGGGGTCATCGCTCAGATCTGTCAGGACGTGGCAGTGATGTATGCCGGGCAAATTGTTGAGTCCGCGCCGGTAACCGCGCTTTTCAAGGATCCCCGGCATCCCTATACCCAGGGACTGCTGACCTCCATGCCCAGGTTGTCATCGGAAAACAAAAGCACATTGCCAATTATCCAGGGAACCGTGCCCAGCCTGTCTCAATTGCCTCCAGGGTGCCTGGGCCCGTTGTTTTTTACTGGAACATTAGGAGTGCCGATCGGTGACGGTAGCGAAAAGCGAAAGGCTGCTTCGTGTGGAAAACCTAAAGATGGTTTTTCCCATCCGCGGCGGTGTGCTGCGAAAAAGGGTGGGGCAGGTGCATGCGGTGGACGGTGTTTCGCTAACTGTGGGACGCGGTGAAACATTAGGGCTGGTGGGCGAATCCGGTTGCGGCAAGACCACCGTGGGTCGATGTATCCTCAGGCTTTACCAGCCCACGGAAGGGCGGGTGATCTTTGACGGAGAGGATCTGCTGAAAGCCGATTCAAAAACCCTTCGTGCGGCCCGCCGCCAGCTTCAAATGGTTTTTCAGGACCCTTTCGAATCCCTCAATTCCCGCCACACGGTGGGAGATATTATCGCCGAACCGTTCATCATCCATCGGATCGGAAGCCCCGCGGAAAGGGCGCGTTCAGTGGCCGCCCTGCTTAAGCGGGTCGGGTTGGCAGCCGATGCAGCCATCCGCTTTCCTCACGAATTTTCCGGAGGCCAGCGCCAGCGTATCGGGATTGCGCGTGCCATTGCCCTCAACCCAAAGCTGGTGGTCTGCGACGAGCCGGTATCGGCCCTGGATGTCTCCATCCAGTCCCAGATTCTCAACCTGCTGCTTGAGCTGCAAAAAGACCTGGGACTCAGCTACCTGTTCATTGCCCACGACCTGGCCGTTGTCAAGCATGTGTCAGACAATATCGCGGTCATGTACCTGGGCCGAATCGTGGAATATGCAGCTGCGGGGGTGTTTTATGAAAAGCCCCTTCACCCGTATACCCAGGCGCTGATCGCCGCCATCCCCGATCCGGACCCGGAGAAGAAAAAAGCGTCGCAGCCGATGCTGTCAGGCCGAAACGCCGGCGCTGGTGCCATTTCCGATATCAGATCCCGGCCATTTCGTTGCCTGCCACTTCGCCGGTCAGCTTGGTGGGGGCGTCGTCGATGCGCCCGGAAGCGTCCGCCGTTGAGATGGGTCTATTTGTCGGAGTGGTGCAAACCGCCAGCAGATGGTCCTTTGCAGCATTGTTGCTGCAAAAAACCAGATCTGAAGTGCGCTTTCCAAGGGCTATGAGGAGCCGTCGATCCCGCTCGTAGATGTCCTCCCTGAAATTCACCGTCTCATCCTCATCCACCCAGGCGGTAAAATAGACCAGGTGAACCGGAATCGGACTGTCAAGCACCACGGCTTGCCGTTGCCCCTGCGCAATGGTGGCTTCCAGTCGGGCGCGATCCCACCCCTGTTCGCTTAACAGGTACTGTGCCAGCGCCAGTGGCTTTTCTACTCGAACGCATCCGGATGAAAAATTTCGTTCCTGCTGATCGAAGAGGGCTTTGCCGGGCGTGTCGTGGATGTAGACACTGTGATGGTTGGGAAACATGAACTTGACCTGTCCCAGCGCATTCAAATCAGAGGGATCCTGCCGAAAGCGGTAGGGAAAATGTCGGGTTGATATCTTCTCCCACTCAATGGTCATCGGATCCAGTTCCAAGGCCTGACGATCCCAACTGTCAAATATCCTGATGCCCTGTCTGGTCAGATAGGCCGGATCGCTGATGACCTTCGGCAGGATATCCCTGCGGGCAATCTTTCGGGGGATGTTCCAATAAGGGTTGAATTCCAGGTATGTCATCCGGTCTGACATGATGGGTGTCTGGCGGCGTTTCTTGCCCACAATGGCGCGCATGCTGTCGATCCGTGTGTTTGCCTCAACGACGCTCAATTCAAAGGCGGGGATGTTCACCACCAGATATCGGTCACCGAGACTGTCCGGGAACCAGCGCCAACGCTCCATGTTGAGCTGCAGTTGGCTAATCCGTTTGTCGACGGAAACGTTCAGTTCGGCTAGGGTGTGGTTGCCGACAAGTCCGTCCGCCCTTAAGCCGTGGCGGCGCTGAAACCGTTTTACGGCGGTTTCAACGATGTCGTCGTAAGCAGTATGATCCGTTGGCATGATGGTGGATAAGTCGTCCGTCATTCTCAGACGGTGTGTTAGCGCCTCCACACGGGGACCCTGGTCTCCCATCCGCAATGTGGGACCCGGTGGGATGGTCGGCCATCCTCCGGAATTATTGATTTCTGCGTACTGCCGTAAGGCCTTTCTCAAGCTTTGATACGCCTGCCCTTGGGGGTGCAGCGATTCGATATAGGTCTCCAGTCGGTTTTCGTACAACGCCTCAGCCAGTTCGGTCGGGATGTCTCTGGCCGATGGTCTGCGCCGGGCAAGCCACTGCCGGGAAAGTGCCTCCGGCATCACCCGGCCCTGTGACAGGTGTTGCGCATACCGCAGCATCCCTTCGGTGAGAATCACATCGAATTGGATATATGGCTTCAGCCCCGACAGGGGCATCGCATCTGGAAAGGAAACCCCACCGGCCGGTATTGTTTCAAGATAGGGAAGCGGGTACCGGTTGAAAGCCAACCTTACGGTAGAATCGTACTACAGGGAGCAGTGGGTTGCTCAACGCTGTGGCAGGCCTCTTTTCGTCAAGACAAGAAATGGGCGCCAGCCATGCCTGCAGCACACGGTTAACCGGCAGTCGCGATGCCTCCGTGGCTGCTGCTGGCGGCGATGGAAAAAGCGCGCCCATCATCAAAAAAACCGTTATGATAGTGTTGGATTTCATTTCAATACTAAAGGGACATCAAAAACCGGACCAACTTTCCGGTTTTGTGGAAAATGGTTAAATTGTAAAAATATAAGGTGTATAGAAAAGTATGTGCTGCCGGCGGATATCCGATGGATGTTAAATTAGGAATTCTTTTTCCCAATTGTTGAGAAATACAAATCAAACCATTTGAATAATTTACGCCACCTGTCGCATCCACCCTTTCAGTCTGTAAAAAATACTTGACATCCCACTGAAGATTCTCCATATAGTCATAAAGTAGCTACAATATAGTTACATTGTAGTTTTAATCTCAAGTTACCCCGATTCAGGAAGATTTTTTGTTCACGGGTTCAAAGGTTCAGGGTTCAAAGGTTAATGATTAACCGAAAATCGGAACTTAAGAAATCTATGGGCTAAAGTTGACGGAAAAATGGTAACCTTGAACGGTGAACTCTGAACCTGTGAACGCTTACTCAGATAAATAGTCCGAACCAAAGAAACATACCAAAGAAATATAAAAGATCAGGAGGACAAATTGAAAATTCTCACAACCATAAAAAAAGTAGTTGATGTGGAATTGAACATCCACGTGGAAAACGGGGCCATTGTTGAAGAAGGGCTACAGTATGTCCTGAATGCCTGGGACGAAAATGCGGTGGAAGCCTCTGTCCAATTTAAGGAAAATAACAACGCGGAAACAACTTTGGTTAGTATCGGCGGTGGTGAAGACAATACCAAAATCATCCGTAGAGGCTTCGCCATGGGTATTGAAAACGGGATTCAAATCGATGATCCGGTACTGGCCGAAGCGGATTCGTCTGTTACCGCCAAAGTTTTACAAAAGGTTTTTGAGGCGGGAAACTATGATCTCGTTATCAGTGGCAAACAAGCCCAAGATACGGATAGTGGCCAAACCGGAATCATATTGGCTGAGTACTTAGGATTACCTTGTGTCAGTAATGTGATCGCCATCGAAGTAATTGACGACCAGCACATTCAAGTATCCCGATTGGGTGATGCCGGAACCGAAATTGTTGAACTGGAACTGCCCGCCGTGGTCACGGTTAGTGATAGTATTAATGAACCTCGACTGCCCCAAATGCGCGGCCTCATGATGGCAAAGAAAAAGAAGATCGATGTAATGGATCTGGCGGCACTCGGTACTTCCCATGATGAAGTCGGAGGCGCCACGCCAACATCGGAAGTTGTAGAATTTATGAAATCGAAGACGCGCAAGGCCGGGCAAAAATATGAAGGCGATGCTGCCGAAATTACCGCCCAGGTCGTCGATCTTTTGGCCAATGAAGCAAAAGTGTTATAACCGGATATATACAAGGATAATAATATTATGGCTAAAGTACTCGTAATTGCAGACATCAAACAAGGTGTACTAAAAGGCAGCACAACCGAACTTTTGTCAAAAGCCAAAGCCATCGGCGCAGAAACCGCTGTGGTGGCCATTGGCAGTAACATAGAATCTTTAATTCCCGACTTGGTAAATGCCGGTTCCGATACGCAATATATCGCCGATGATTCGGGACTGGAGTTGTTTTCAGCCGGTCCATACGCATCCTGTGTCGTCGACGCAGCCAAACAATTTGGTGCCAATCTGATTTGGTTTGGGTTTTCCGAAAGCGGCAAAGCCGTCGCTCCGAGGGTTGCAGCGCAACTGGATGCCGCGTGCGCAACTGAAATTACCGATGTGATGCTGGAAGGAGATCAAGTCGAAGTAACAAGACCCGCCATTGCAAATAAAGTGATGCAACGGGTGAAAGTCAATACCGAACAACTGGTGGCAGTCGTCAGGGCAGGCGCGTTTGAGGCGACGGAAGGAATCACAGGAACCGAAAACGTAGTCAAACTTTCTCCTCCGGCACCTGATTTAAAGGCCGTGATCAAGGAACTCCTATCGGATGCAAGCGGTGAAATCGATCTTGCCGATGCCGACATCGTCATCTCAGTGGGGCGGGGCGCCAAGGATCAAGCCGGTGTCGATCTAGTAAGAGAACTGGCCAACGATCTAGATGCGGGTTTTGGCTCTTCCCGCGCGATGGTGGATGGTGGTTTCATGGCACATAATAAGCAAGTCGGACAAACCGGTAAAATTGTCGCACCTTCCCTTTATATGGCAATCGGTATCTCCGGAGCCATTCAGCACCTTGCGGGGATGAGCGGCTCACAAGTGATTCTGGCGGTTAATAAAGATACCGAAGCACCCATCTTCAATGTGGCTGACTATGGTATCGTCGGAGACCTCTTCGAGGTGGTTCCGGTTCTCCGCGAAGAGATTAAAAAAATTAGAGGTTAGGTCCTTAGACCGCCAAATCTAATTTTGATTGCAGCAAAATGCGGTATTCCTTTGGTTTAACACGGCTTACCATTAGTTGATGAGGCAACTGTGAATCCTTTATTGATGTCCCTTCTACTCATTGCCGGTCTGGCAATTTTTGGCCGTACGATGGTTCGCAAAATTCAATTGTTAAAGGCACTCGAACCCACCGATAGAGCCGATCATCTGAAGGAACGATTGATGAATATGGTAATTCTGGCCATCGGCCAGAAACGCCTGGTCGGAAGAGCAAAAGAGAGAGGTTCGGGTGTTATGCATGCGTTTATTTTTTGGGGATTCTGTGTTTTATTGATTCGCAGCCTGACCTTATATGGAGAGGGATTTGTCGAAGGATATCACCTGCCGTTTTTGGGTGGTGATTATTTGGTCGGATATCTTTATATCGCCGTAAAAGATATCATGGAAGGGATCGTCTTATTGATGATCCTCTACGCAATTTTTCGTCGCGCCGTTCTAAAGCCAAAACGAATGCACAATACCTACGAAGCCTATCTGGTCTTGGCGATGATCGGGATCTTGATGGTGTCTGATCTGTTGTACGACGGCGCACGGTACAACTTAATTCAACTATATAACAACCCGGGAGATATCCACTACTTCAATAATCTGCAATATGGTTCCGAATTCCTTTGGACGCCGATATCGGTGGGAGCGGCCACCCTGGTTTCGGGATTGAGCGCCGAAGCCAACACCCACATCTTGGTCATTATGTTTTGGCTTCACATCTGTACGCAGCTGACATTTTTGAATATTCTTCCTACGGGCAAGCATTTTCATGTGATCACCGCACTTCCAAACGTTTTTCTGAAAAGCCTGGGCTATCCTCATGAAAAACCGAAACTGCTGGATTTGGAAGACGAAGCCGCCTGGGAGGAAGAATCCTTAGGGATCAATCATATCCATCAACTCAATTGGAAACAGGGGCTGGACCTTTACACCTGCACCGAATGTGGACGATGCAAAGAGGTCTGCCCGACATATACCACCGACAAACCGTTAAATTTGCATGAATTCAATGACAAACTGAAGCTTGAACTATTGGAAAATGCCGATAAAATCATCAAAAAAGCCAAGTTATCATCCACAATCAAGCAAAGCGAAGATTCCGAACAAATTGAAAAGATCAAGGAAGAGATCACCGAGCTCAACAGCAAAAGACAATTAATTGGTGAGGTAATCGCAGAAGACACACTTTGGGCATGTACAACTTGCCGTGCCTGCGAAGAAGTTTGCCCGGTGACCATTGAACATGTGCCCAGAATTATTGCCATGAGACAGGGGCAAACCTTGATGGCGGAGTCTTACCCCAAGGAACTGAACACGGCCCTGAAAGGGCTTGAACGGAACGGCAACCCGTGGGGAATCGGTTATGATAAACGCGCCGATTGGGCCAAAGGGTTGGACGTCAAAATGATGGCGGACGACTCGGATGTCGATTATCTCCTTTGGGTTGGATGTGCCGGTTCATTCGATGATCGATCCAAAAAAGTATCGACAAGCCTGGTTAGAATTCTGCAAAAAGCAGGTGTCAGCTTCGCTATTTTGGGTGTGGAGGAAAAATGTACCGGCGACTTTGCCAGACGTGTTGGCAATGAAATGATGTTTCAAATGATGGCCGAGGAAAACATTGCAACGCTGAACAACTATAAAGTGAAAAAAATAATCACAGCCTGCCCGCATTGTCTCAATTCCCTGAAACATGACTATCCCCAAATGGGAGGAAATTACGATGTGATCCATCATGCCGAGTTCATCGATCAACTCGTCAAAGAAGGAAAAATCAAACTGAAACAATCGCTGGAAGGCGCTCTGACATATCATGATCCCTGTTACCTGGGACGATATAATAACATTTACGATCAACCAAGATCTATCCTGCGATCCGTTTCTAAGGGTGGATTCAAGGAACTCGAACGGCACGGTCGGGAAAGCTTTTGTTGCGGTGCCGGTGGGGGAAGAATGTGGATGGAAGAGACCATCGGTAAAAGAATCTACCTGGAGCGTTCGGAAGAAATCGTCGGTCGGCAAGTCTCGACCGTAGCGGTTGGTTGCCCCTTCTGCCTGACGATGATCGAAGACGGGATGAAAGAGATAGGGAAGGAAGAGGCGATCAAGACAATGGATATCGCTGAGCTTGTGGGAAAAAATATGGAGTAATGCAAGCCTTAAAGGGTTATTTAGAAGGGGAAAAAAATGAGGTACGCAGAGACAGGGTTTAATTTAGAAGTTGATCTAACCCGAGGAAATATCGAGCGGGTCGCAACTGATCCAAGAGATACCGAACTTTATCTGGGGGGTCTAGGTACTAACGCCAAGATATTGTGGGATAGGGTTCCGCCTGAAGTTGAACCCTTTTCTCCTGATAATCTACTAATATTTGCCACTGGTCTTTTATGTGGCACACCTGCTACTGGTTGTAATCGTACCATTGTTTCTACCATTTCTCCTCAGACCCGGTTAATGGCATTTTCAATGATGGGCGGATTTTGGGCACCTGAATTGAAATATGCCGGTTATGACAAAGTGATCCTTCGTGGCAAGTCCTCCGATCTGGTATATTTGTGGATAAACAATGACAAAGTAGAAATACGTGATGCCTCTCATTTGCAGGGTAAAGGCGCCATTGAAACTGCAGAACTTATTCGGCACGAGTTGGAGGAGCCGAAAGCCCAGGTTGCTGCTATTGGCCTGGCCGGTGAAAACAGGGTCTATTATGCTTCCATCGAGCAGGGCAGGTCCAGTGCCAGCCGCGGCGGAATAGGCGCCGTTATGGGAGATAAAGGGGTAAAGGCGATAGTTGTTCGCGGAACAAAGGACATCAATGTTGCCCAACCAGCTGAATATTTAGAGCTTTGCAACGAAGTGCTGGAATATATAAAATTCCGGGAGAAAAATCCGATTCCGGGGGTAATACCCATTTTAGCCGTACTTGGGTCACCGCAGGAGATGGCAATCCACAATGAGCAGTGGCACACCGAAAATTTCATGTGGGGAAATTCCCGCACCCGCAGAAAAGGGTTTTGGACCGAGGAAATTGCAGAGGCGTGGAAGGAGACTTTAGAAAGTTCGCGGACGCGGTTAATAAGTTGCTATAACTGTCCGCTGAAATGCGGGGCAACAATTTCCATGCCGGGACTTCCAACATACATGATGAAATGTTTCTCGAAACTGACGTATACCATGGCGGCATTTTCAGATCTGGATTTTGGTTTCAGAATCGCCCAACGTGCTACAGAGTATGGAGTGGACGGATACTCAACACCGCAAGTTATGGCCTTTGCCCTTGAACTTTACGAAAACGGCATTTTAACAGACGATGATTTTCCGGGAATGCCGTCCGATAGCGAGGGGAGATTTTTCTGGCTACTTGACAGAATTGTTCGGCGGGAAGGGATAGGAGATGTTTTGGCCAATGGTACCTATTGGGCGGCCAAAGAGATTGGTAACGGCGCAGATGAATATGCGCATAATAATATTAAGAAACAGGAGCAGCTTCCGCTCAAGCTGTCAATGCTGAATCCCATTTATTTTCTTATGTACTGTACCGGCGAGAAGATAAACATTACCCAGATTGAAGGGCAGTTCCCCCAGGCGCCTTTTCCTAAAAGAGAGCATAGAGAAAAATTTGTAAAGGACTGGTTCCAGGTTCCTGATGAAAAGTTTAAGCGATATTTTATGGACTGGGAACTTCGCGGAGAAAACTCAAATCCCTATTACCCAACTGTTGAAATGACTTGTGATATTGTGGACTGGCAAGAGATGATGCACTACATTGATGACGCCCTCGGGATGTGCGCCGGTTTGTCATCATTCCACCTGAAGCCTCCGTATCATATACACAATTTCCCGAAATTTATCTCATCAGGGGCCGGGTTCGATATGGATGAAGCCAAACTAACGCAAGCAGCCAAGAGGTACCGAACTTTGGTTAGAGCCATTAATATAAGAAGAGGCATGAGGAGAAAAGATGAGAAGCCGCCAGAGGACCATTGGAAGAAAAGATTTCCCGAGCTTGAAGCTGAGCTCTTAGATGCGTATTACAAATTTAAGGGTTGGAATAATCAGGGTATTCCTACTAAAGCGTCCTTACATGAATTGGATATGGATTACGTGAGCGAAGACTTTCTAGAGAGGGGGATCTTGACGGATAGTGAAGATGCTTCTGCAAAAGAGGCTTCGGCGGAAAATGAAAAAAAATAGAGTGGAGGGCGAGAACCTTGACTGGTAATAAAACTGATAAAAAAAAGAAAATAATTAAAACAATAAAAATTGATGTTGATAAATGCAATGGTTGCCGGGCATGTGAGGTAATTTGCTCCGCCTTTCACGCTACGCCAAAATATAGCAGCAATAATCCGGCGAGGTCTCGTATTCGGGTGATTCTTGATCCACTAAGAGATGTATATGTTCCTGTATACGCGGGTGAGTATACTGTAGCCGAATGTGCCGGCAGAGACAAATACACGATTGGCGGAAAGGAATACGATGAGTGTGCCTTCTGCAGGGCTTCCTGCCCATCCAGAGACATTTTCAAAGAACCCGATTCCGGTCTCCCTTTAAAATGCGATATGTGTGAAAGCGATCCGCCATTAGAAGAACCCATGTGTGTTCAGTGGTGCTTAGCTGGCCTGGAGAAGTTAATGGATACCGTTGCCCGAATGTCAGAGAAGGGCTAAAGCGAAAAAAGAGGATTAATAAAGACAGTGGAGACAGTAGCCCCCTTCATAGAAGTAATAGATGAGATAAAAGAGGCCGGTGGAGAAGTATTTAATTTATGCTTTCAGTGCGGATTGTGCGATGCTGTTTGTCCGTGGAACAAGGTTCGACCCTTTAGCATGCGCAAAATAATCCGGGAAGCTACATTCGGTTTGACTGAGATAGACGGTGAAGATATATGGCGTTGTACGACCTGCGGAAAATGTACTCAGCAGTGTCCCAGGGGAGTAAAACAGATAGAAATTGGGGTATCCTTACGCAGGGTTGCTTCGGAATATGAGGTTTTTCCTGCTTCTGTCCGTTCTGCTCGTACCGCAAGAGCAAGTCTGATTTCTGAAGGCAACCCCTTGCAGGGAGAACGAAAAAAGCGGGCTGACTGGGCAAAAGATCTGTCTGTGAAAACGTACACCGAGGGGATGGAAGCGTTGTATTTTGTCGGTTGCTATCTTAGTTATGACCCAAGAATGAAAAAGGTAGCGACTGCAACTGCCAATATCCTGAACAAAGCAGGGGTAAAATTTGGGATCCTGGGTGATAAAGAAAGCTGCTGCGGAGAAAGCATCCGCAAGACAGGCAGTGAAGAAGTATTCAAAAACCTGGCCAAGGAAAATATCAAAACGTTTATTGATAACGGGGTACGAAAAATCATTGTATCTTCTCCTCATTGTTACCACACCTTTAAAAACGAATATCCCGAATTTATGGTAAACTTTGAGGTCGTTTATATTTCCCAGTATATATTGGAACTCATCAACGAGGGAAGACTTGAACTCACAGGTGAATTTGCAAAGAAAGTTACTTATCATGACCCATGTTATCTGGGGCGGCATAATGACATATATGATGAACCCCGCGAAGCTTTAAAGAAGATACCTGGTTTGGAACTTGTTGAAATGACTGATTCGCGTAAAAATAGTCTCTGTTGCGGAGGGGGCGGGGGCAGGATTTGGATGGACACTCCAAAGGAAGATAGATTCTCCGACCTTAGATTGGAACAAGCCAATGAGGTTGGAGCTCAAGTGCTGGTTACTTCCTGCCCATACTGCATTACCAATTTTGAGGAGAGCAGGCTAAACCTGGAGTATGAAGACATCCTGGAGATTAAGGACATCACGGAGATTGTCAATGATATGCTTTGAAACCACTTCTAGAGAAGTGGTTTGGTTTAAATCCGAATACTACAGACCCCAAAAAAATATGATGAGGAGATAGAAAGTGGGAAACGAAGTATTGCCAATAGAAAAAATTCAACAATATTCTAAAAGTTTTGGAGATAGTAATTTTGGAGACATATTGGTTGTTGGTGGAGGGGTCAGCGGTATTCAAGCCTCTCTTGACCTTGCCACCGCTGGTTTTAAGGTTTACCTGGTTGAGAAAACGCCGAGTATTGGCGGGCATATGGCCCAGCTTGACAAGACCTTTCCTACCAATGACTGCTCCATGTGAATTCTTTCACCCAAACTGGTCGAGGTCGGCCGGCATCCAAATATAGAGGTTCTGACACTTACTGAAGTTGACGGCGTAGAAGGGGAAGCAGGAAACTTTAAGGCAACCCTGATCAAGAAGCCCAGATACATTATAGAAGAAAAATGCACCGGTTGCACGACCTGTGTAGAATACTGTCCGGTTCAATACCCTGATCAATTTAATCAGGAAATATCGACGAATAAAGCCGTCCATGTATATTTCTCTCAAGCAATTCCACTTATCTCATATATTGATGAAAGCTGTCTTTTCCTTAAAGAGCAAAAATGTGATATTTGCAGAGGAGTATGTAAGAATAACGCCATAGATTTCAACCAAACGGAGGAGAAGGTAGAAGTAAATGTAGGGGCGATAATTCTGTCCTACGGCATTGAGCCATTTGATCCTAAGGTGAAAGATGAATATTGCTACGGAAAGATGCAGAACGTGGTAACCAGTATGGACTATGAAAGGCTATTATCCTCCACCGGGCCATACGAAGGAGAGGTACTGCGTGCTTCCGACAAGAAGCATCCCCATAAAATAGCCTGGATTCAATGCGTCGGTTCCAGACGGGTAACCGAAGGAGAGAACAGCTATTGTTCAGGCGTATGCTGCACCTATACCCAGAAACAGGTGATTTTGACAAAAGATCATGAAGCAGAAGCCGAATGTACCATATTCCATAACGATGTTCGTTCCTTTGGCAAGGATTTTGAACGATACTACCAGAGAGCAGAACAACTTCCAGGGGTTGAATTCATTAGAAGCTACGCATCAATAGCAAGAGAGATCCCGGAAAGCAAAAATGTAGTCGTAAGATACGCGACTTTCGACGATGGCGTAAAAGAAAAAGAATTCGATATGGTGGTATTATCCGTTGGATTGAATCCTCCTGCGGATCATGAGGGGTTGGCAGATAAGTTCGGAATCGAGCTTAATTCACACGGATTCTGTAAAGCAAGTAATGAAAATCCAATAGAGACCACCAGGCCTGGAATCTTTGTAGCTGGAGCCTTCCAAGGTCCTACAGATATCCCCGAGTCGGTTTTTACCGCCAGCGGGGCCGGCGCTCAATGTGGCGAATTCCTTGATTACAGACGAGGGAAGCTGGCCAAAGAAAGGATATACCCCCCGGAAAGGGATGTCTCCACAGAAGAGCCAAGGATAGGCGTTTTTGTGTGTCATTGTGGGGCTAATATCGGAAGGGTGGTAGATGTTCCTTCCACAGTTGAATATGTCTTAACCTTACCCAATGTTGTCTATGCCCAGGAACAGCTATTTTCATGTGCTACTAATTCTGCCCAGGAAATAACAGACCTGGCAACGGAAAAAGGGCTCAATCGAGTGGTTATCGCGGCCTGTTCCCCCAGGACCCTTGAACCGTTATTCCGGGACACCCTTCGGGAGGCGGGACTTAATCAATATTACTGTGAGATGGCAAATATTAGGGAACATTGCTCCTGGGTCCATTCTAAGGAAAAGGAAGAGGCCACTGAAAAGGCAAAGGATATCATCCGGATGTCGGTGGCACGAGCTCGCCATTTGGAGCCATTACAGGAATTTGATCTGCCGGTAAACAAGGCGGCGTTGGTGGTTGGTGGAGGTATAGCCGGCATGACTTGTGCGCTCTCCATAGCTAACCAGGGACATGAGGTACAACTGGTGGAAAAGGATAAAGACTTAGGAGGAATGGCGCGGCGACTTCCCACCACCCTGGAAGGAATGGATGTTCAAGCATATCTGAATGATGTGATACGCGAGGTTTATAATAACCCCTTGATACATGTATCCCATGAAGCCACCATCACAGA
>JABZFO010000119.1 GCA_014237405.1 Desulfosarcina sp.
CCTTCCATTCAGTTAAGTAATAGAAAGAGCCTTGCTTAACAGCTTGGCCCTTTCTAATTCAGATTGACTGCTTGATCAATGCTTTTTTTGATCAAAGGCTCGTTAAAATTACCTGTTTTTCGATTTCAGGCAACTTTCACAACTGTAGCTGACGAAGAAAGAATAAATAGATGAATAATTTCGCATTCATTGGGACTCGCCGCTGATTTTACTGATCCCAACCTGGTAGCAAAGAAAACGATATCAAATTATATAATACCGTCTAACAAAAGGAGGTTTAAATGAAAAACGATATATGCTCGTTTCCTTTTTCTTGTTTGATGGACTTTATAATATTGGTTTTTATCTTTGCTGTTTTCTGCACCCTCAACTTGGGTCTATTCAACCCTGCTTATTGTCAAGAAGAATCAGTGGAAGGCGAGACTTCTGTACCGTTTGAAGCTGATGTGAAACTCATGCATTCTGCCACGCTTAAGCAGGACTATACTTCAACGCAGCCATCACTCGAAATTTCACTGGATCCAGTAAGCAATGTAGAAAAGAAAGCTTTGGAAGATGCACCTAAAGATCAACCGCTTCAAATTGGATTTGGCCGCGATTTCCCTATGAGTTATAGAGGCAATCTAATCCCCTTGCTGGATTGGGAAGAACTGGATGAGGGTTCTTTGGCGACCTCGTTTACAATAACATCTCCGGATGCACGGGCAATCCGGATAGCACTTAAAGCCGACGGAATACCTGATGGTGTCGAATTTCGATTTTTCAGCCTCCAATATCCCGACCAAATCTTTGGCCCGTACACAGCTAAAGACATTGAGGCGAAAAATGATGAGAAAATTGATCAGGCGGGAAATGATTCAACAAAGCAAACTTTTATCTTTTGGTCTCCGGTAATAGAGGGAGACACAATCGGAGTTGAGCTCTACATGCCGCCTTCAAGACATCGCCCCAATTTTACGTTAACGATTCCCAAAGTATCACATTTGTTCTCTTCAATTATTCAAATAGATGAGAAAAGATTATCCGAGGTCGGAAAATCTGGATGGTGCAATATTGATATTGCTTGTCGAAGTACAACGCCAAGTGATTTGCCGGAGGCGACCGCGAAGATCGTATATACAAAAAGCGGTGGTACATTTCTGTGTACGGGAACATTATTGAATGACGCAGATTCAAGCAGTTGGATTCCTTACTTCATGACGGCCAATCATTGTGTTAATACCCAAAGCGTGGCTGACACGATAAATTCTTACTGGTTTTTTGAAAGATCCACTTGCGGGGGGGCAAATCCATCGTCGGTTATTCAAAGAACAAGAGGCGGAGAGCTTATAGCGACCGGTAGCGGCACTGATTTTGCTTTTTTACAGTTGGACGATGATATCCCTTTCGGTGCTTGGCACGCCGGGTGGAATTCGGCTTCGTTGCCAGCATCGTCGTCTGTGATCGGCATCCATCATCCGCGGGGCGATCTTAAAAAGTGGAGCAGGGGCACAGCAACCGGTTTCGCGCCTTATTTGGGGAATGTCAATGGCACAGGAAGCCACATACGGTTAATTTGGTCACAAGGTACGACCGAAGCTGGGAGCAGCGGCTCAGGGCTTTTTGATACGGGGGGTGGCTTTCGTGGCAATCTGCATGGCGGATCTGCCTCCTGTTCCTCTCAAAGTCAACCTGATTGGTACGGACGGTTCGATCAGACCTATCCTTCAGTGAGAACCTGGTTGTGGGTAGGGGCAACAGCGTTATCATCCGGTGTCGCCAGATCTGGGTCCGTGCAACAGAATAATTGGAAGGAGTACAAATTATCAACGCCTTCTTCGGTTCCATATATCAAAGTCGAATTGTACGGACTGTCTCAAGATGCGGATTTGTTTGTCAGGAGAAACAATCGATCTACGCTCGATGAATACGATTGCAAACCTTTTTTCTATGGTACCGGTTCTGAGGAATGCATTAGAGCCAATAGTGGCAGCAATACGTGGTATATTGGTGTCAGAGGGTATAGTTCAGGTACAACCCATTTTACCGTCAGAGCACAATTCCACTACAGTTGTCCATTGAATGCCGGTGACTATGACTACTGCCGCGATTGCGGCCAGTGCGATGCTGGAGAAGGCGATTGTGATAATGACGATGAGTGCCGTAGCGGGTTAACTTGTGTTAATGACGTTGGTGCCGACTATGGCTGGCCGTCAAATTTAGATGTGTGTGAGCAGCCAGGTGGACCGTGCAGCGTATTTCAACCCGGTCCTGACTGGTGTCGAGATTGTGGCCCCTGTGCGGAAGGTGAAGGCGATTGTGATGGTGATAACGAATGCGAGGCTGGACTGATTTGTGCGCAGAACGTCGGTGCCAACTACGGATGGCCGGCAGGTAGGGATGTGTGCGAGCAGCCTCCTGGAAACTGTAGCGTATTTCAACCAGGACCTGACTGGTGTCGCGAATGCGGTCCATGTGCGGAAGGTGAAGGTGATTGTGATGGTGATAACGAATGCGAGGCTGGACTGATCTGTGCGCAGAACGTCGGTGCCAACTACGGATGGCCGGCAGGCAGGGATGTGTGTGAGCAGCCGTCCACAGGTTGTGACGTGTTTCAACCAGGACCTGACTGGTGTCGAGATTGTGGTCCTTGTGCGGAAGGTGAAGGTGATTGTGATGGTGATAACGAATGCGAGGCTGGACTGATCTGTGCGCAGGACGTTGGCGCCAACTACGGATGGCCGGCAGGTAGGGATGTGTGTGAGCAGCCAGGCGGTCCCGGCGATTGCATATTGGATAGCAAGTTTGGATTAGGTTCGATAAGAGTTACGGAATTTCTATACACCGACCGGACCTACAACTTTACTGGTCGACTGGTGGGTTTATGTGCTGTTTGACAGCCGGTCATCCTCGATACCCAATTGGTTAAACGGCTGGGAATTGCGCTCTCAGTATCAAATCCAAACATCACTGAGCACGCAGCCGTATCTGGAAGTGTACCGGAAAATGTTTAACGCCGGGCAGTGTGTCGATTTAGGGGGCAATTACGGGCCGGGATCATCCGGTGAATACCGCAGCAACTATGTGGTTGTATATGGACGTTAATAGGCACCATTGAGTGTTGCTTGACAATTTCAGGAAATCAAGCCATTACAATAAAATACCGCCCCGGACCCTTTTTTAGGTTCGGTTCAGTTTATTGCATAGCTATAAATCTTTCAAAGATATTCGAAGGATCGATAGTCATACTACCTTCGATCTAAACCGATCGTTTGTTGACATCCCTCCTCGGCAAAAAGGATAATTTTGAACCCAACTAACAAGCTATTTTTAATCATCATTTTTTCCGGGTTCCTTTTCATGTTTGCTAAAGATACCTTAGACATGATTAGTGAAGAAAAAGGCATATGGTATCAAGGTGATGAAAAAAGCCTTAATGAGAAAATTACACTCTATTTCGTAAACTTAACGCTTTATGATGGTTTGCGTAAAATTCTATCGAAAACGAATTACGCTTTAGTATACGACATAAAAAAAGAAATTGTTGGTATTTTCATTACAAGTAAAAGTGCATCAATAGAAAATGTATTAAAGCGTGATATCCAATATACCGGGTCTAATTTTCCCAGATTGGATAATGAAACAGAAGAAGTCTCAAAGATCATTCATAGTGAGGAAATCAATTTAGAGGAGAAGAGAGAAATAGTTGTGGATAAAGTCAATCAAACTGAAAAAACCGCTAATAGTGAACTATCCATTCGGCCAGATGATTATGAAGGGGAATAGATGCGGATTAGTAGCTATTCGAATTATTAAGCATGTTACCTTTTCCACTTCCCC
>JABZFO010000109.1 GCA_014237405.1 Desulfosarcina sp.
CCGCCGGTGGAGGCAGCCGCTTCAATGGCCCCGGCAACATGAGGCCGGTAGCCGACTTTCTTCATCATGGGGATGGTAAAAGAGCCCGTGGCTACCACATTGCCCACGGCAGAGCCCGATACCGATCCCATAAAACCGGAGGCCACCACCGAGGTTTTGGCCGGACCGCCGGAAAAGCGTCCGGTGAGGGCATAGGCCAGTTCGATGAAAAAATTGCCGCCGCCGGTGGTTTCCAAAAAGGCGCCGAACAGGACGAATACGAAGACAAAGGTGGCGGCCACGCCGATGGGCAGGCCGAAAATGCCCTCGGTGGTCAGCCACAAGGTCGTGGTGATCCGTTCGATGGAGTAGCCTTTGTGGATGATCAGTTCGGGCATCCAGGGCCCGAAATAGGCATAGAGTATGGCCACTGCGCAGATGCCGGTCATAATCACACCGATGACCCGCCGGCAGGCCTCCAGCACCAGCAGGGTGCCGATGATGCTCACCACCCGGTCAGCGGCCAGCCAGTCTCCCTGACGTTCGAATATTTCCGTGAGATTGATGCAAATGTAGGCGGTACAATAGATCGATGCCGCCACAAGGACCCAGTCCATGATCACCCAGAGGTTAAAGCGGTCCTTGCGGGCGTTGGCGAACGGGGGTTTGAGCAGAAAGGTCAGTACCAGAATGGCCCCCAGATGAATAGAGCGCTGAACCAGGGCCGTCAGCGCGGCAATACCGGCGGTGTAAAGCTGGTAGAGGCTTAAGCTCACCGCCACTACCAGCACAATCTGCGCGGTAATGGTCACGAGGGCCGGGTTGCCGTTGTTGGAAGTGGATGCATCCTGTTGCGCCATGGCCACTTTTGCTTTCTTTCCAATTGAGTTTCAGTTTTTCTGTGGGAGCGGCTTCCAGCCGCGATCATCCGTAAACTGGATTATTGCGGCAAGATACCGCTTCCTTAGATGATTGCTTATGAATTATTTGTTTCATTGCCGATGGACGGTGTTGCCCGATGGGGGAAAACCCGT
Source organism: Desulfosarcina sp. (assembly GCA_014237405.1). Classification (GTDB taxonomy): domain Bacteria; phylum Desulfobacterota; class Desulfobacteria; order Desulfobacterales; family Desulfosarcinaceae; genus Desulfosarcina. The sequence continues at coordinate 1,014 of JABZFO010000109.1, forward strand.
CGCCATCCGCGGTGCAGCCACGACACCGGCGTTGCGGAAAACTGAACCGCCACATGGGGAGCCAGTATGCTCAGGTTGGTTCGAGTGCCGCGCCAGATTACCGTATGGTCCACGCCGGGGCTGCCGATGCGCAGGACAAAATCACCGGTGGGCATGTGCATCTCTTCGATTGCTTCGTAAGGTCCGCGTCTGACCATGCGGCCCACACCGGGCATCTTACCCATGCCTGCCCCGAACTTTAAGTACCGCTCCTCTTCAATGAAGATGCGCCCCGACGGGTCCAGGCTGTGAACCTCCCAGATCGGTGCGTTTTCCACCGAATGGTAGTAGTGAATCGTAAAGGGCTCTCCGGCCTTGAGGGGCAGCACCAGAAGCGGCGCCCCCCCTTTGACCGGTGTGATGTGAAGCTCCAGCCCCCCGGAAAACTGCAGGGTGCTGGTGACAATCAACAGTGCCAGCAAGGTCCCGGCAATGATGATTCGCCTGACAGGACCGACAGCCATCCGTGTTCAGGGCCGCAGCTTGTCCGGTACGGCGATACCCTTTTCCTCCAGATATTTGATCGTCCCCGGGTGCAGTGGAATCGGCGAGTATTTCACTGCATTTTCCGGCGTGGTGTAGGCGGCCGATGGATGAATCTTCTGCAGGTAGTCGTTGTGCTCGAACAAGGCCTTGGCCAGGTTGTAGACCATCTCGGTAGAAAGTGTCGCCTGGCAGATCATCACGTTCCACACCCCGATGGTGGATACGGGCTGGTCAATGCCACGGTAGACCCCGCCGGCCAGTTCAACGGATGAATAGGTTTTGTTGGCCGTCAGAACCCGTTCGGTCTGTTCCGGCGTAAAACCGATCATGTGAATCTCGTGGGTGGTGGCCAGATCCAGGATGGAGCTGGTGCCGGGCCCTACCGACCAGACGCCCACATCGATGGTGCTGTCACGGAGGGCATTGGCGCTTTCGGTGAAGGAGAGCCGGCTGTCCTTATAGCTGTCCGGTCCAATATCCAGGGCCTTGAGCACCGCCTCGGCCATGAAGTTGGTGCCGCTTCCCGGACTTCCCGTACTGATGCCGCGGCCTTTTACCTGGGTGATGTCGGTGATGCCGGCGCTCTTCAGTGCCACAATCTGAAGCAGGTTCGGATACATGATGGCCATGGACAGGATATCATGCTTTTTCCCCTTGAACTTGCTCAGCCCCTTGAAGCCGGCTACGGCCACGTCGCCCATGACCTCGCCGATGACCGTCTCGCCCTTGTGGGCCAGCTTGACGTTTTCCACGCTGGCGCCGGTAACCTCGGCCACCGCCTTTACGCCTTTGACATACTTGGACCAGATTTCAGCCACACCGCCGCCATAGGGATAATAGATCCCGCCGGTACCCCCGGTGCCGATGCTGACGAAGGTGGTTTTGGCCAGGGCTGGCGAAGCGATCAGACCGGCGACAAAAATGAACAGTGCTGCAATGCTTATGCGTTTCATATCGGAGACCTCCTGTATGCGTTTCAACTCTTATCGAGCCAATTTCAATTTGAAGCAGGCTCTATTGACTCATCGTCTTGACCATCAACACAATCGATTTGGGTCCGCAATCCATTCCGCTGACCGGGTAGACAAAGGAAGCGGTCTGTCCGGGTTCGACCAGCCCTTTTTTGGTCTTGCGCGGGATGAGCCCCCCCACCGCCTTGCCGTTGTCCAGGAAAATGTTCACCCGGTAGCGCTGCGGCTGGTCGCTGACGTTTTTGAGCGTGACATTAAAGTGCAGGGTGTCGCTGCCCTCCCATTTTTTCAAGACACATGAGAAGTCCGTCAGCTCGGCTTCCGG
>JABZFO010000136.1 GCA_014237405.1 Desulfosarcina sp.
GGTATTGACAAGAGCCTTCTCGAAGCCGCACGCTGCATGGGCTGCACCGAATGGCAGGCGTTTCGCGAGGTAACGCTCCCCTTGAGCCTTCCCGGTCTCAGCGCCGGTGCCCTGCTGGTCTTCGTGCTGACGGCCGGTACCTATCTGCCGCCCATGATACTCGGTGGTCCGGGCAACGACATGATCGCCAATCTCATTTTCAAACGGATCATCGGCACGCTGGACTGGCCGTTCGGCTCTGCCATCAGCGTGATCCTGCTCTCCCTGTTGTTTGTGATCGTGTGGACCTACAACCGCTATCTGGGAATTAACCAGATCTTCAAAAGCTTACAGGGGAATTGACCCATGAAACAATTCTCACTGGGATGGACATTGATCCGAATTTACACGTTCCTCGTCTACCTGTTTTTGTTCGCGCCCATTGTCGTGGTTATCGTCCTTGCATTCAACCCCAAACAATTCGGCATCTTTCCCATGGAGGGCGTCAGTTTTCGGTGGTTCATCAAACTGGCGCAAAATGAATCGATCATTGACGCTTTTAAAAACTCTCTCGTTCTGGGCTCGATGACCGCGGTGCTATCCACCGGTATCGGCATTCTTGCCGCCCTGGCGTTCATCCGTTTCGAGTTCCCAGGGAAAAACACCCTCAACACCCTGCTGCTTTCACCGATCATGATCCCGGAAGTGGTTTTGGGCGTTGCACTGCTGTTGTTTTTGCGGTTTCTTCAGCAGCCCAAGAGTTTCGCGCTGCTGCTGATCGGGCACGTGGTATTGACTCTGCCCTATGTGCTGTTGATCGTCCAGGCCCGGCTGGTGGGCATTAAAAAAGAGTACGAAGAGGCGGCAAAATCCCTGGGTGCCAATGCATTTCAGACCTTCAGGGAAGTCACCTTCCCGTTGTTGCTGCCGGCCATACTGGCCGGCGCCCTTTTTTCCTTTACCATCTCTTTTGATGACATCACAGCAACGCTCTTCTGGGCCACGGCACAGAACCAAACCGTTCCGGTCAAAATTTTCAGCATGCTGAGAAATTCAATCAGCCCGGAAATCAACGCCCTGGGCGCCGTCATGATCGTGCTGACCGTCGCCACCCCCCTGCTGGCTGGCTATCTGTCCCGTAAATTTTCAAAGATAAAAGAGTAACCTTACAACCATCAGCTGAAAGGAGAACCAATGGCCATCGTAACGAAAGAAAAACTGGATCGGGTATATGACGCATATAAGAACGGCAAGATCAGCCGGCGTCATTTTCTCAAGTACCTCGGCCTTGCCGGCGCATCTATCGGGCTGGTCGGCTCGCCCTTCGGAAACGCCGTGAAAGATGCCTGGGCGGCCAAGTCCATCCGATTCGATGGATGGGGCGGTTCGGTTTCCGAAGCATTCCGGGAACACGCCTTCAAGCCCTTTACCAAAGCCACGGGCATCAAGGTCGTCGATGGCGAATTCGGTGACATGAACTCCTACCTGACGCGCGTCAAAGCCTCCTACCCACCGGGTGGGGAGTTCAATATTGCCCATCTCAGCGCCGTCTTCGATTATGCCCGCTATGCAGAATTGGGTTTTGCATCGGTTTTGGATGAATCGAAAATTCCCAACCTTAAAAATGTCATGCCTGCCATGATCAACGCCTTGCGGGGGATCACCAAGGGCACCCTGTCCGCTGTTCCCTATGATCTGGGACAGACCGGCATTGCGTACAACACCAAACACATCAGCAAAGAAAAAGCTGAGAAGCTGGGAGCCTCCCTGTTGTGGGACAAAGGCCTGAAAGGCAAACTGGGCAGCTGGGGCGGCGACTTCAGGACCAACATGTGGTACGCCGCGCTGCACACCGGCCAGAGCCCCAACAACATGACCGACCTGAAAGCCATATGGGCGGCATTGCGTGAACAGCGCGGACTGATGAAAAAATACTGGTCCTCCGGCGCCGAACTGATGAGCCTGCTGGCCAATGGTGAGATCTATGCCACGGTGGCCTGGTCCGGACGGGTGGCCGCGCTTCAGCAGGAAGGTAACCCCATCGGCTACCTCTCCCCCAAGGGCACCTACTCCTGGATGGAATATCTCTTCGTCCTGAAAGGCACCGATCTTGAGGTCGCCCAGAAGCTGCTCAATTTCATGCTGGAACCTTCCGCAGCCATTGCCGTGGCCGAGGGACAGAATTATCCGCCTAGCCTGGATCCATCAAAGGTGAAATTGACCGACAAAATAAAGAAAATGCCGGCATTCGATCCCACCGGCAAACTGGACGGGTACCTGTTTGCCAATCCGTCCTACTGGAATGCCAACCAGTTGGAATGGACGGAGAAGTGGGATAGGATCAAGGCGGGCAGTTAGTGTCGATCCATAAAAGGCATTTTGCGGTCCAGGTCGGTGTTCTCGCGATGATCTGGACGTAAAATTTAACTGCCAGGGTCGGACCCGCTTTATCCTGAGCTGTCCGGCCCCGGCAGTATGAAATGTGAGGCTATTTACAAAATTGGATTCTGGTTCAAGGTCAAGGCGGAGCCGCGTTTCAACCCGCAGGCATACTGGCGTATGTCGAGGACTTGAAACGAGGACCCAACGCAGAGATTGGGCCAGAAGGCATTTTTGGAAAAGCCTCAGGAACAGGGAGACAGGCTAAATTGGCGACCGGCAAGAAGCAGCCCATAGTACAGTTCAAAGGTATTTTAAAACGGTTCGGCAAAGTTGTCGCCGTTGAGAAAATGGATTTTGACATCGAAGAGGGGAGCCTGGTGACCCTGCTGGGCCCTTCCGGATGCGGGAAGACCACCTTACTGCGCATGGTGGCCGGGCTGGAGGAACCCACCGAGGGCGATATTTTCATCAATGACAACGTGGCCTTCGGCCTGAAATACCGGGATGTGCCAAAGGAAGCAATCAGGGAAAAGGTGATGGGGGCCCTGGAAATGGTTCGCCTGCCAGGCGTGGAGAACCGCATGCCCAGCCAACTGTCCGGCGGTCAGCAGCAGCGCATCGCCATGGCACGGGCCATCGTAATCGAACCGGACGTACTGCTGATGGACGAGCCTCTCTCCGCCCTGGATGAAAACCTGAGGGAGGAGATGCGGCGGGAGGTGGACAACCTCCAGCAGATGCTCGGCGTCACCACCATCTTCGTCACCCATGACCAGCGTGAAGCGTTGAGCATGTCGGACAAAATTCTCGTTATGAAAGATGGCCAAAAGCAGCAGGAGGGCAGCCCCGAGGCTGTCTACAATGAGCCGGCCAACCATTTTGTGGCCGACTTTCTGGGTCACTCCAACTTCATTCAGGGCGAAGTCGTGGATGTCGATGACCATCACGTAAACGTTAAAATTGAAACCGGCGATCTCCTCTTTGCAGAAAATAAAGGCGGGTTCTCGAAAGGTGATCCGGTGGAAATGATCGTCCGCGCCCAGCGGTTCGATGCTTTTCCCAAGGATGAATTCAAACCGGTGGAAGGGATGAACTACTTTGAGGGCCGCATCAAAGACCGCAGTTACATGGGTGGAGAGGTCAGTTACTTCATTGAACTGGGTGCTGACCGCGAAATTCATATCATCAGTATGATGAGAACACGGCTCTACAACATCGGCGAGGCGGTCAGCGTGCAGGTATCACCCCACCACTGCCACCTGATTCCCATGGAATGAACCGGCTGACCGTTTTTATGATGCTTCCCAACTCGGACAAGCCGGAACCTTATTGAATATTCAATTGTTCAAAATTAGGAGGACGCGTATGCTGAAACTGGACCGTATTGAAAACGGATTCCTTGATCGCTACCCGGATCGAATCGTCACCATCGATTCCCACACCCAGGGGGAACCCACCCGGCTGCTGGTTGGCGGGGTGGGCACCCTTCCCGGCAGCACGATGAAAGAAAAAAGAGACCATTTCGAATCCCATCACGACCCTGTCCGTATGCTGCTGACCCGCGAACCCAGAGGGCACCGGGGAATCATGGCGGCCGTGGTGACCGAACCGGTCAGTCCGGAAGGCAGATTCGGGCTGTTTTACATGGATGCCAGGCGCTACCCCTACCTGTGCGGCCATGCCACCATCGGTGCGGTGGCCACACTGATCGAAGCCGGGGCACTGGACGCCGAAGACGGCAACACGGAGATCACGGTCGACACCCCATCGGGACCGTTGGATGCCCATGCCCGTGTTAGAAACGGCCGTGTAGAATCCGTGGCCATTGACATGGTGCCCTCGTTTGTTTTTGATACCGGCCGTGAACTTGAGATCGCCGGATTCGGCAAGGTTCCTGTCGACCTGGTCTGCGTGGGCGGATTTTTTGCCATGGTGTCGGCCCGATCCATCGGCATCGACCTGATCCCGGAAAACAGCCACCGGTTGATTCCACTGGGAATGGCAGTCATTGAGGCGGCCAATCGGGCTTTTACTGTTTTTCATCCCGATCGACCGGAGGTGAACACGCACCGGCACCACTGCCAAGATGACGCTGCTCCACCACCGAGGAAAGCTTGGTCCCGGTCAGGTCTACAAAAATGCAGGCCCCCTGGGCACGGTATTCGAAGGGCGGATCGTCAAAACATTGTCCATCGGAGAATTTGACGGCATCGTGGGCCAGATCCGGGGAAACGCCCAGATTATCGGTTATCACCAATTTGTCGTGGATGCCAATGACCCCTTCCCCAAAGGATTTTTACTGTGAGGAGAAGGGGTCAAGGGTTCGAGGGAAATGCTCATCGCAAAGTGCTAAATATTTGATGGGATTATTTACGATTTCAACATCTATGGGACAACGGGAAAGACCCCAAAAGAGAAAAGCATGCTAAACCCCCCTGGAGAAGCACCCACTGTGAACATTGCACCAACTTACCCTGACACCATCCTCTTCAACGGCAGCGTTGCCACCCAAATTCCCCAAAAGCCACTTGCACAGGCTGTTGCCGTCGGCCAAGGGCACATCCTGGCCGTGGGCGAAAACGATGACATCCTGCATCTGGCCGGCGCAGGCACCGAAAAGATCGATCTCGACGGGCGTCTGGTCGTTCCGGGTTTTATCGATACCCATATCCACTTCTATGAATGGGCACTCAAGCGCAAGGGGGTGAAGCTGGATGATCTCACATGCCTTGAGGATTTGCTGGCACGCGTTCGTCAGGCAGCCGACGACCGGCCGTCAGGCCAATGGATCATTGGACAGGGATGGAACGAGACCGACTGGACCGAACCCGTCATGCCCACACGCGAAGCGTTGGACCGGGTGACCCCGGACCACCCGGTGGTGCTGTGGCGCTGCGATCTGCACCTGGCCGCCGCCAACTCCGCCGCCCTGAGACTGGCCGGGATTGCCGCCGACACCCCGGATCCGCCGAAAGGAAGGATCGAGCGTGACGCCACGGGAGAATCCACCGGGATCCTACGGGAACTGGCCATCAATCTCGTGCGTCAGGCCGTTACGCCGCCGGATGCAGACCAGGTGATGGAAGCCTTTGAAGATGCGGCCAGCGCCCTTCACCGCCGGGGCGTCACCGGAATTCACGACGTTCGGCTGATGGCGGACAAGGACGGAGCCAGCGCATTTCAGACCTTCCAGAAACTGGACCAGGAAGGTCGCCTCGCGCTTCGATCGTGGGTCACCCTGCCGGGACAACACCTCGACAACATCATCGGTTTGGGTCTTCGCACCGGGTTCGGCAACGACCGGCTGCGTGTCGGTCATGTCAAGTTTTTTTCCGATGGCGGCATGGGTGCCCGCACCGCCTGGATGATCGACCCCTACCTGGATGCACAGCGCGGCATGCCCCTCAT
>JABZFO010000155.1 GCA_014237405.1 Desulfosarcina sp.
TGATTATGCGGAGGTTCTTTCCGCTCCATTGAGTTGATAGGCGGCGCTTTGCGCCGCGTATCAACTCAATGGCGGAGCATCTCGCGGCCCGATAAGCGGCGCAAAGCGCCGCTTATCATTCAAGCTCACCTGCCAAATTTACCGCCGCTTTTTAGGCGCTAATTCTGGTCGGTGTGCAGCGATTTGTTAGGTTTTACCATGTACTCGGAAACTCACATCAGGCTCTATAGTGATTACAACATTTCCTGTTTTTTGCCCTTTTTCGACATACCTGGCAGCTTCTACAATCTGTTCCAGTGAGTATCGCCTGTCAATCACCGCTTTATAGTTTCCAGTCTCGATGAGCTCTTTGAAAAAGACCACGTCTTCTTTACGTTCTTTCGGAATTGGCAACATGACTTTTCTGCTACCAATTTTCTTAGTCCATAATTCTAATAATGGATTTTGTGCCATGAAACCCAGATCGGTTGAAACAAAAACTCCATTTTTTTTGATCAAATTTTTACAACGGAAAAACGAACTTTTGCCAACAGCATCAAAAACAATATCATACGTTTTATCGATCTTGGTAAAATCATCTTTTGTGTAGTCAATTACTTCATCGGCTCCTAATGATTTTACCAGTTCCAGGTTTTTTGTATTACACACTGCTGTAATCTCCGCCCCAAAATATTTGGCAAGCTGCACACCCGCCGTACCTATGGATCCAGATGCCCCATAGATAAGTATTTTTTGTCCCTTCTGGAGATTCATTTTCCGAATAGCGGTGAAAGCGAGCATTGCCCCATCACAGACAGCGGCAGCTTCTTCAAAGTTCATATTGTCTGGTTTTAACGTGATTGGCGCTTCTTCAGGCAGGCATATATACTCAGCATGTGCTCCAAAATTGTCCCCAGTCAACCCAAAGACTTGGTTACCCTTTTGAAATGATCTTACATCTTTTCCCACCGCTTCAACTTCCCCAGCCAATTCACTGCCCAATATTGTTTTTTTGGGTCGGAAGAGACCGCTGAAAAATCTTACAATAAACGGTGTAGCTGATCGAACCCCGCAGTCCGATCGGTTTACTGTTGTTGCATGTATTTTTATTAGTACCTCGTTGTCCTTGGGAGTAGGTTTTACGACTTCCTTAAACTGAAGAACATCAGGTGATCCGTATTTTGTATATACAATCGCTTTCATAAGTTTCCTACAAGATTGTATCCAATCATTTTCAATATAATCTATCTATAAATTTTTACAACCTAACGGGCCGCGAGATGAGCGGAAGGTTCTCCGCATAATGCGCCGCGATAGCGGTGTGATTATGCGGAGGTTCTTTCCGCTCCATTGAGTTGATAGGCGGCGCTTTGCGCCGCGTATATTTAATTACGGCTATTTGCCGCAACAAAACTAAAAAAACTTAATAATACAATGAGTCAACGTCAATCAATATTTCATATTGAAATGTAAAATGCGGCTAAAATGCCGCCTATTTCTCATACGCTGCTGTTTTGCCGTATAGTGCTTTTTATGAAATTTTTCTAACATTGGGATATTACATTAAATACAATGCAATCAAGATGTATATTGAGATTGAAAATGCGCATAACAATTTCTTCAAATTGAAAAATTCTGAAAGTGGTGATGAATTGAGACGATCTTAGTAATTGGAAATTAAAGAAATTTTACCGATATGCTTTGGTGATCCCCACGGTACCACGTGAACCGCTATTTTAGCAAGTTTTGGCCCGTTGTGATTATTTTCAAACATCGTTGGTGAAGGGAAAACCACGCAGGATTTTTTTAGTTGTTGATGTGTTAATTGCCGAGCTGCGATCTTTCAGACCATAGATTCACGAAGGGTGAATAAAATCCACCTGAATCGGCGATTGGAACATCGTTCTGTGTGTGTCCTTTGATCAGTTCGAGCTGTGAGGCAGAAAAACGGCCGGGTGTCCAGAGGTGGGCATTGTAGCGACTATAGTATCCCATTACATTGAGCCCACATGCGAAGCTTACCCAAGGATTCTCGACTGTTCCAAGATCGAATGACAATCCCTTTAAAGCATTATCACCAGTAAAGTAATAGTAATAATCATTCACTAAGCATTCCATTTCGCTGTTGCTTGTACCATAGCGATTATTCACTCTACAGTTGCATGGAACCACACAGCCGATGCAATCACCCGCATCGTTGTAATCACCACACGGGCATGGATGGTACTCAATCGGCTTTAACCCAGCACCAGTCGCACAACCGGTAGCTTCAAGTGCATCCAGCTTGCTACTAAAGAAGACAGGTGCGACTTCTCCGTCGCAATAAGACAAATCCCAAAGATCTGTCCTGTTAACCTGGCGGTTTTCGGTTGGATGTCTTCCTCCAACATCCCAAGTATGAGGAATACCGAAAAAATGGCCCAGTTCATGGGTTAAATGATTAGGGCTCAAAGCGGGCTGACTGGGTGGGCGGTTCGGGTCGTAAATATTCTGAGAACTAATGATCACAAATCTTCCTCCATCCGGAAAAGATGCGAGGCTGTGCCGATCTACCTCCCGACTGACCAGTGAATCTGGACCGAATACCCATACTATGAGTTCGGTAGGATCAGAAAAAATGGTACTCATATATGCTATCCACTCATTGGCTCGCCGGTCACTAGGCAACGGAGTGGGGTTTTGGATGGGAAAGACTTGTTCAATCTCGCCCTTGATGTCACCCCAATAAAACGTTTCTCCTTTTGGCCAACCCACATTGGCTAAATGGAACATGTTATAATTCTCAACAGATTTGATAAAAAAGTGTAGCCTTATTCCGGAAAATGCTTTGTTAAGGCTATCCACGGAGGCATAGATGGAAACCCAATCAAGGTGAGACTGACAGCTCTCTAAAAAGGGATAACAGTCTACCACCTGAACGAACCTGAGCGGTATGACTTTATCCCAAAACATTTCGAAGTGCACCTGCACAATTTGAACTAAGTTTTTCGATACCCCTTTCAGTCCATCAAAAGCTTCCAAAATATCAGGATCTAACGGCATTTGAGACCCCACCTGGGCTTGGCCAGCGATCCTTACGGCATGGTGGCTCACATCTTCGAGAGCCTCTTCCAAACCATTTGTGTTTCGCATCTTTCTTTCGGACACGGAGTCCATTATTTTGGTCAATTGCTTTTCCTTAAGCATCAGCTTTTTGACCATAGCCATGAGTTTGCCTTCCATACCCTTCGGTGCAGGAGTCTTTCCATCATAACGGATGAGCAGTCTATCCAACCTACGTTCGACCGAGTCAAGAGTGTTTCCGATGGCGTGTATCTTATTGACCTTTGCATTATAAGGTTGGCCTGCAATGGCTGTATTCGTAGGGAAGACAACGAATGAAGTAAGTGTCCAAATACAGGATAGCTGCAAAACAACAATTAGTAACAAATAAGGAAGAGATCTTTTCATCATTTTCCCCTCTTTGGTATATAGTTAAAATAACAACTACTTATTTAAACTAGACTTTTGTTAGAAACGAAATTGCCTCCAAAGAATTTAACCCTTTGGAGGCATCATCTCGGTAACCTTAGGTGGCCCTTTTCCATGAAGTACTCTACGAAAAAAAAGAGTTTGATTTTTTTATACATTACTAATGCTATGGTGTTATTTCGTATAAAAAGCCAGGGAGGTATTACCAAATATTTTATGCTTTATTTGTCTTAGTTGTCAACATATCGATTAAAGGTGTCAGATTGAAATAACTGGCAAGATAATGGGTTGTGATTTATTGAGAATACCAAAAGATGACGTTATTTACAGATATCATAAATATACCAACCTTTAAAAAATACAAATTTTCACAGTCTACTGGTTATATAATTCGGAATCTACCCCGTGAAACAAGCCGTACATTAAATTTTGGAGGCTCACCAGTAGGCCATGAGGCGAACTTTTGGCAGATCAACCACTGACCGATATTTTTTGAAATGAGCTCCCTACATGAGTCATTCCAAAAAGACTCCTTATCAATGTTTAATATAACCTCAATAAATTCATCGTTTGATGGAAGTTCCACCATCACGGAGCCCCAAGAGCGCCTGAAGAATTTATCACGATCGTCAATTGGCACTTTGAAGCCATAGCCTGCTCCCGATGAGTGGAAGCTACCATTATTCCATGCAGTCCACTCCATTAATATGCCTCCTCAATTGCAGATTTATTGAGTTATCTTATAAAAACCGTGATTGTCAAAACCTGTACTTGACATATCATTTATCAGAAAAGACCTCTAACGGCAACGTACCCCCTTGGACTACGTTGTTATTTTCATAGCTGGATGTCCTGAATTACGATCCCTCTAATCATCATCCAGCAGCATCCCCATGCCTATAAAATGCGACCGCCTACCCTGGCCAAATGGCGCCTTGCGCACATTAGGAAAGTGCATCAAAATCTGATTGAAAAAATTATTCCGGCCCATTTTTCGGTAACCGCACTCTTCGCACCAGGTTTTATATCCCTCGTAGACAGCCTTGGTCAGCACGGCCCGGTCCGAGTCAAACGTCAGTTTTTCCTCCGCCCATATCAACATCGGGTTTAACTGGGCAAAAAACTGCTTACTCTCCTCTTTTACAACCCCGTCCAGCACAAAACGCTTATTGCGCAGCAGCAGGGCCAGCCCGTGCAGCATCCATAAAAAAATGCCGTCCAGCTCATCCAGAAGCTTTTCGGTAAGAGATTCATCCTGTTCCTCTTCTGAAAATCGCCGCTTGAAATCAATGATCAGCAGCCGCCTGGTCAACCCGTAGGCCTTATCCGGGATAACAGGAATGTCATTCATGGCGATCAGCCATTTCGCATAGGGGCGGAAGGTAAACGGGTCGCCATATTTTCGCTCAGACGCCACCGGATCACCGGCCACCACTGCCTTGAATATCTCAGTAGACAACGGATCCCTGGTATTGGTTTCCGACGCCAAATTGACCATCTTGTCTTGCAGAAATTGCGTTTGAAACCGAATACTCAAGGCAGACAAAGACAGACTGGATGTGTTTTGCCGCCCGACGGCAGCTTCCAGGACGTTGAGCAACGTCGATTTACCGTTGGCGCCGGTACCCAACAGAAACATGGCTTTTTGAAAACGGCAGTCGTTGAGCAGGCAATACCCGAAAAATTGCCGGATCAACTCCTGTTTGCAACATCCATTTTTTAGATCGTCGGGGAAAATCTCGAACAGGAATTTTACAAACCGGTCGCAGTCCGCATCTTTGTTAAACGTGCATGGCACCTGGCAACGGCTGCCATATGATGCCTGGTGCGGCAACAGCGCGTTATCCAGATCATCCTGGGCAAGACGGTCAATATCGATCATACCGTTGGCGCAGTTGATCATTTTACTGCTATCCGGCCACTCCGCTTCTTCTTGGTTGACGGTACCGGCAAGGTTCTTTATGGCGTTCTCCACCCACTGTGGTTGCGCTTTCTCATTGAGCGCCAATGTGCCTGCAGAAAATATTTTTGTTTTTGGCATGCGTACCCATACCCCACCTGCATATCGCCAGAAAATCCCATCGGTATGAACAATCGGGCCAAAATAACGCGCAAAATAATTGGCCATGTACGCCGGCACAAATACCGGGCCCCGCTTACCACTTTTAAAAAACATATCCGGATCAATTTCAGCGGGAGGGGGGAGCGGGGGATCAGCGGGGTCAGCTTCCATCGGGATGGTTTCAGGTGGAGGTATGACCAGCGGTGGCGGTGGCGTAGCCAACGGCCCGGGGTCTTTTGTTCCGGGTGGTTGCCAGTTGGGATCGTAGCCGGCGCAAAACGGCGCCAGTCCGTCGTTTCCGGAGATGGCCGCCCGTGCATCTTTCCAGGTATGGCCTTTACAGCTGTTGTGAAAGCACTGATAGGTGAGGTAGGGTGGCCTGTCATTGGCCACAATCGACGCCTCTCGCTTGTGGCTGGGGTCGAATATGCACTCCGCCAGCAGGTACTGCGTGCCGCCGTTACGCGTCGTTTTAGTCCCGATTACCTCGCGGCCGTAATGGGACAGGTACATGGCCACATCCAGGGGGCCCAGATCGGATTCTTTCGATTGGTCGAATTTTCTCGCCTTGCCTGTTTTTTTTGCCCCTTTAGAGCCCGGTGTTGAGGACTTCTTACCCTTACCAACACCCTGGCCTGCACCGGTTTCGGGTGGTTTGTCGGCTTTCGGCGCCATGGCCGCCAGTTTTTTCAGCAGATCGATCGAAGTAACTGGTATGTCGGCCAGGGTCTCGGGAACATCATTGAATACGTATGACCTCCGGTGCTGCCGTGAAGGGGTATTGTCTCCCTTGCGGCCGGTGGTGCCGTACATTTTCCAGATCCGGGCCGGGTTGAAAACCTTTTCGTCTACATCTACCCGATCGTTGAAGAATTTTGCTCCCAGGGCCAGCAGGCACTCGCGCAGCAGATCAACATTTTCGGCGCTGTTGGGCAGGTCCGGAATCCGGTAGCACATGTGGTACCCGTTACCGGACATTGCGCGGATTGCGCGGGCAAACCCCATCTCACCCTCAAGAAACTGCACAATCTCCTTTGCCAGGTCCTGGGCTGCCTGCAGCTCATCGTCGTTACTGGAGATGCCTGCCGGTCTTTTGGGGTCCAGGTCAATCAGCAACCAGCGCAGGCAGACCACATCCTGATCGTTGGCCGTAGATTTCGGGTCCGCTTTTATACGCCGGCTGGCCCTGGCTATCAAATCAGGATTGATGGGGTTGACGGTAAAATAAACGCCCAGCGGTTCGGCGCTGTCCAGCTTCTTGGCTGCGGACTCCAACGCCTCGGCATCATCGAAATAGCCTGCGCCGGTAGAACTTTTGCACCATCCCGCCCAGGCGGCATTCTTGCCGCCGATCCCCAGCACCCGGATCTCGGTGACCTCTCCCGGATGGAAGAATAAGTCAAACACGCGATGGGTCACGAAGCGGGCTCCTCAACACCGATGGATTCGATGAAACCGGCAGCGCCTTTGTGGCCGCCGCCACCGCGGGCACTGGCATAAAGAGACACGTCAATATCGTCAGCGCCGGAATAGAGCGTATTTTTCCGCTGAATTATTTTGCCCACCCGCCGATCCACATAGCACCAAGCCACGTCGTACCCCATGTCTTTAATAACCTGGCCTAAATCTCCTGACTGGATGTGGTTTATCTTCAGCGCTTTCACCGGTCGTGTGTCACCGTTGTTGCCGACGTACATGATCACTTCCCGGCCCAGGTACTTGGCTGCAAAGCGCAGCCCCCGCATGCGTGCTTCGTACAGCGGCTTGCCGTAATCCAGGCACATGATTCTTAATTCGGTTCCGGGCATGCTGATGATCCGGTCCCAATAGCCGCAAGCCGGATGGGTATCCACCTCATTTATATAGGTCTCGTAAAACCACCGGGTCATGTCTCCGTGCCGGAATGCCCATATGTCACGATCGCCGATATATTCGATTGCCAAAGGGGTCTGTTCGCCCGGGTTGCAAAACGCCCATGTCAGCACGCAACCGGCGTAGCCGACATCACGCACCCCGGGCAGTTCGCAACCGATCCTCTCTGCCAGCCCGGCCAGGTCCTCAATTGCAGTTTTGTGGTGATCTATCCAAAACAATCCTTGCGGCCCCACCATCTCGATCAGTTGGAGCATCTCGGCCATGGGGTAGGAGAAATCCACAACCCAGATGTCGTCATCGCAGTCCGGATTATAATCGGATAGATCCGGCAATGGCTTGCCATAACTGGCGGGCAGGTAAATAACATTATCATAACCCCGGCCCTCGGCATCCCGGCCGGCAATGGCAGCCGCCGCACGACCGTCAGCATCATCATGGTGCAGTATAATTCTTTTCAATTTCTTTACCCTCCCGGATTACTTTTATTCCCAGCTCGTTGTAAATTTCCAGCAAGCGGCGCTCGTACTCCACCTGCAAATCCTTGTCTACGCTCCGAAACTCGTCATCTTTTAAATATGGGTTGTCTGCTATGCCTCGAAAAAACACATGGTCGTACACCCGTGCATGGTGGCGGGCCAACGCTATCTGAGCATACGCCAGGTCATGCCACCCCATGATGCTCGAATACCCGATGCAGTCCACCACCGTCCGATCGCTTATCACCACGTCGTATTTCAGCGGCATCTCCATTTCTTGGCGAATCTGCTCGGCAAAAATCCATATTTGCGCGTCACGGGTCGGTTGGGTTGTTTTTGTCAGGACCGGGAATGGGCAACGGCGGGCGGTCTCCAAGATTATCCCTACCTCTTTGGCCGGGTGCTTATACTTTTTTATCTCAGCCGCCAACTCATATACAGCCGTTGTTTTTCCAGTGCCATGGGCGCCGGAATAGGCTATGATTCGCTTCTCGATCATATTATCCTTTCTATATTTATTGGATTGTTGGGTGTGCTGGTGGTATGTCCTGATTGCGCTCAAGACGATCCGCTGTCTCGCGCAAAGCGGATATCATGTCAGCCCGCTTTGCGTTTGAAATATAAGTGCTGATCCCGGGGCGGTGGAACTCAAAAAGGATAATGGCAAAACCCATCTTGCCAAGTTGCTCCTCAACAACTTCATCAACGCCACCGGCCAACTTTTTCAAGAAATCCTCTATTTGCTGACTCTTCTGAAACATTTCGAACTCCCTGTAATTAAGTCTGCACCGGTTCACCGACCACGATGGCGGTATACTTCGACTACCTGCCTGGTCCACAAATAACACTCTTCCAACCGCGTGTGCGCTTGACTAATGCGGGAGTCACTGTAATCCTCCTTACCCAGGATCTCGCTGAGTATGTTCAGCTCTTCATCAAGATGCCGGATTGTTTCGCAACACGTTTGCCATATTTCCTCCAACGCTTTTTCTCTCAAAACCGCCCTCCTTTGTTACCTGCTCACATTGGACTATTCCAAATATTCAAACTCGATCCTATTTTGCGGATCGTGAATAGTCACATTGTTATGCCGGCAGTACATATCAAGGAACCAACGAGGAGACTTATCCGGGAATCCTTCTTTTACGCATTCTGACTTTCCGTACACCGGGTTCCAGATCATATCTGATAGCGGTTCAGGAACGTTTGAAACGATCCTGATCAGATGGATTTTCCTTTGCTTCTCTCCCTTTTTCAGACCCATTCCTTTTTCAACTTGCTGAACAACATCCCCTGGGCGAAGAAAGCCCCATCCTTTGCGCCGGGTGACGGTTTTGGTTCGACTCCAGGCTTGCTCAGTTGTCATGGCGAAACTCATTCTGCGTGGCATAAATTCACATCCTCCGGATTGGATATTGGTCCCAGGTCCGGCCGTCCAGCACGCGGCCGGCTTTTTTCTTGCCCACTTTGAAAGATCCTAAATACCCGTCCCCTCGATGAAAATTCCCCTTTTTCCCCGACCACGTAGGCATGCTGTTATGAAAAAGATCGACGGACTGGCTGTTGGGACTATA
The DNA here is from genome assembly GCA_014237405.1 of Desulfosarcina sp. Lineage (GTDB taxonomy): Bacteria > Desulfobacterota > Desulfobacteria > Desulfobacterales > Desulfosarcinaceae > Desulfosarcina. The sequence goes on from JABZFO010000155.1 coordinate 9,438, forward strand.
GTCCCATCGAGTCTATTTTGATATCACCCCCGGCCTGCCTACCTTCAGCCCGTTCTGTTTGGACTAGTCCCAAATAGTCCCAAATAGTCCCAATATTCAGGATCGAGTCTATTTTGATATCACCCCCGGCCTGCCTACCCTCAGCCCGTTCTGTTTGGACTAGTCCCAAATAGTCCCAAATAGTCCCAATATTCAGGATCGAGTCTATTTTGATATCACCCCCGGCCTACCTCTCCTCATCCCTGTCCATCCACATTTCCGCTACGCAGTCTATTGTCGCAATGACTTTACATGTGTTAAATCTCACCGTAGGACACTCATCCAAAACAGTGGGGTCCATAGGACCGTCTTCGGCTATTTGGGCCAAAGACCTGGCGGTTCCCCATTTACGCACTATAGACGCCTGATTCAGCGTTCCATACTCCCCATCCTCAGTATATTTACCAACAAAAACCCATCCTCTCGGCAAAATAACAATCCTCCAAACACCTGATATAGTATCTTTTCTGATGTACTGTACGCCGTTTACTTTCATTTCGTTTGGGTGTTCCATCTTTTCTCCTTTTTTATTGGTGTTTGAATTGGTAGCCTATCTCGTGTTCCCATGTCCCCTTTAAAAATCCGCGCCCACAACCATGCCGGCATAACCACCGCGCCGGGAGCAAACTCCACCAGATCCCGGCGAAGGCGAAGCGGCAGGCCGGTTGCTGCCACCCGCACGGTTATCCGGTCAGGATCATGGTCATCCAGGATCCCCGATATGGGCACCCGCTCCACGTGCTGCATCAGTCAGCCCTTTGATTCTGCCCTTGTACTTCAAACAAAATTTGTCCAGATCATCGACGTGATACTTTTTTATACGGCCTTTCAGGCCGTGGTTGATCTGAGCCTGGATCTTGTTGAACGTGGATTGTGATATCCCCAGGTACTCAGCCGCGTCAGATCCGCTCAGCCACGGGGTTTCAATAAAAAACCTCACCCCGTTTTTTTCCTTTTCAATCCTCTTCATACTTCTCCACTTGGGGAAGCTCCCCGCCGGCGTTGTTGTGAGGGACACCGGCGGGGAGATGGGGTGAGAAAGGCGGGGTGATTAGTCCCGCCGGAGGAACTATTTAACGCTATGTTTCTTTGCATAGTCGATCACGGACATGCCTTCCATGTCGGCGGCTGTGTTGATCAGGATCTGTGTCAGCTGCGCGGACAGCCCGAACCGGAGTTGGTTTTTTAGAATGGACTGGTACAGGTTGCCATCCGCATGCCGTCCGCACGCCGCTGCCCAGTCGCATAACATCTCTATGATGTCCACCAGAGTCATATTGTTGACCCCCTCGGGGAAGTGCTCCGGGTGATGCCGGTTGTTCTTATAATGATGATCCAGCGCAGGCTTGAGTAATTCGAGAAAACCCTTGTACTCGTCAGACATATAGGTGGAATGCTTCAGCTTGGGAGTCAGGCGGGTAAAATGTTCCAGTTCAGGATCCTGCAACTTGCTGTCGTCGTGGTCAAGCATGCGATCGATTAAATCTCTACAGAAAAATTCTATTTTGCTTCTGACCTTGAAGATGTGTTTCAGGGTCTCTATTTGGCATTCTTCCGGGGTCATAATTCACACCTCCCTGACAGCCACACCGCAGCAAGCAGCATCCCGGCGCCAATGAGTTGATTCAGCGGCATCATGTCGCCGTCGCTGCCGGCAATTATGATCCCGGCAAGCAGCAGTGCTCCGGTGGCGCATATTTTTAGTTTGTTGATCATGACATCCCTCCATCAGCTTAGTGATCACAGATACCTATCAGCGTTGGCCAGCACCTTGTCCCTTATAAATTCCGCATGGGACTGGTTGAGCGCATCAGAAAACTGAGGCTCATCGGCGGCCAGTTTCGCCACCATCAGCAACTCAAATTTCAACTGTTCTATTTCCCGGGCCATTGCCTGTTCGTTCGCCATCGTTTTTTCTCCAATGAGAGAATTATCTAAATCAGTCCTGCCCGCCTCAACAGATTCACCACCCCATCCGGGTCGAGCCCGGCCTGCACCGCCCACCCGGCATGGTATCCGCACCGGAACCAGGCTTCCGGTGCTGGCCCTTGCGGCCAGCCCGGGGCGCGTGATTGCCCCAGATCGAGAATCGCGCGCCGGATAACGAGCCATGAGATATACGACTCGTCAGTCGATATACTTGCCAGCGCGTACAACCCCTCGATGATTGCCTGCCGGGGGCACTCATGACGACACAATTGTCTTATGCTCTTTGCGATTATCGCCGGGCTGTTTGATATTAGTTTTCACAATGCCCCTGATAGCCAAATATACCGGGGTGCCCCCGGCAAGAACGATCCGGTTCGGTTCTTTGGGCGGGGTGAAAACGTCTATAAATTTACGGTAAAGGATTTTCCTGTTGTCTTCTTTTCTGATTCCGCCCGCAGCTATTGATTGTGCCTTTCGCTGCTCAAAAGTTCCGCGCCTTTTAGCTTCTCCCATTACACCCTTCCCTCCTAATCCTTGTTTTCATCAAACATCATCTCCGGACCCAGGGACTCATACTGTGCAAACAGTTCGTTGATGTCGCAGTAGCAGTTCAACGTGGCACCGCCCATCCAGCCGACGTGGATGCACCACACGAACACCAGCAGGCAAAACAGGGTGATAGCGGTGCCGTACAGAAAGTCGGTGAGAATTTCTTTAATCACCGACACATCTTCACCTCTTCGCGTTCACCCGTTTTCGGGTGGATCACGTAGCATGGCCGTCGCTCCGTCGGATCGCGGTCCGGCAGCAGGCTCTGCAGGCTCTGGATCGCCAACTGCAGTTCCCTTTTCATTTTGCGCAGATGCTGGATCTGCGCGTAGATGGTCATATCTTGGTCGGTGAGTGGCATCTTATAGGTCGTAACCCCGATTTCTTGCTTGGCTGGCCGTCATTTTACGGCCTGGAAAAAAGATGATTGCATCATCTGGAAGGGGTGGAGTGTCTAACCTGATTCTGATGGCCCGCATATGGTGCGTAAGCGCCACTATATCCCGGCGTGTATATCCCGGCGTGTATGTCCGGAGTATGTGTCATCTTTCAGATATTCACTTATTGCCGTTATAGCGTCACTCAACACATCACTAATCATGGTTCATATCCTTTCGGGGTCTTGATTGGTTCTGTGTGCCTTGAAATAGATGACCTTTTTCATAGCGATGGCGACAAGGGCAATGATGAAACTTCTTCCTGGGATAAATAACCAAAACCCATCGCAATGTCGTCCATACCGACGAACTCCAATAATTGATCCACGGCTTCGTCAACAGCGGCTGGGTCGTATCCTTCTCTATTGAAGACAGCCTTAAACTTAAACATCTCCGATCCGTCGTAGCCACGTTCCCTTGCCTTGGCAAAAATCAGATTTAAAAACATCCGCGACCGCTTGCGCGGAAGGCGGTCAAACTTCAAGTAGGCGGCAAAACTTATTAATGTGATAACCCCGGCAGAGGTCAGGAATCCCTCCTCTTCCGGGGTTTCACGATCACCGGGTACTGCGATATCATCTTTGAACTTGATCACATTGCTCACAGTCCACCCCCCTTTGTTTAGATTGTTGGTTAAAAAATGGTTGCGGGGCCGGGAATCGAACCCGGTTGGTGAGCTTATGAGACTCTCGAGTGGCCGTTACTCTACCCCGCAATTTTATATTATTTCAGCGAATTAGTATTTTTTGTAATACAGAAAAACTACCAATAACCTACCGATTGAGTACGCCTGTATGACAGACAGGCATAAAAAAAAGAGCTATCCATTATCCAGCTTCTCAAGAAGTGGTTGCAGCAAATCCCAATTATCAAAGAGGGTTCTGAAATGCGCAGTATTTTTAACCATGAACTCAACTTCGGAGAGTGAAAAATGGACCCCAATTTGACCAGTTCGCTCGATATATTCGTTGAACGAAACCCTTTCTGCTCTGGCCGCACGCATGAAGTCATTTTCGTCAGTAGGCTTGAACCGAATGGACTTTGGATCACCTTTACTCTGTGCCGGAGGCTTGTTCGGACGACCCGGTCGATTGTTAATCTCTACCTTTCCGCCGGCCTGGTTGTTGATGTACTGATCAAAATGGAGTTGTTGTCCCATCAATCCGCCTCATTGATTGCCACTGTTAGATATTGATTTAACATTGGCTTATTGATAAGCTTTAAAATTACGCCGCATTGGCATCGGGACAGCACAGGTGATGACAGGTGCCTTTACCCTCGAAATACCAGGCAAAGACCGTTTCGGGTTTCATGTCGATCTCTTTGGCAATCACTGTCATCAGCGGCCGGGACACTCTGCGAAAGTTGATCACGTCAGATATGATCATTTCCGATTTGCCGTATTTTTCGGCCAGACTTCGCTGCGTGATGCCCTTTTTCTTAAGAAAGTATTGAATGTCCGTTGGGGTGATAGGGTCGGTGATGGTCACGATAAATTCCTTTTATAAGCTTCGTTGATATGGCTTATATCTACGCATTCGTTACCTTGTCAATGGTAAAATCCACGTAATGATAGATTTTAGAGAAATTATTGATCGAATAAAATTTATTACCGGCTATACCCAAAAGGATATAGCTACAGAAATATTTGGAATCTCAGACAAAAATTTATCTAATAAAATAAAAAGAGGTAGTGTTGATTTAGACTCTTTAATAAAATGGTCTATTAACGCTTCCGTGGATTTAACCTGGCTTCTAACCGGAAAAGGCAACCCTTATATAAATGGAGGTGGGAGTAATGATGGACAGGACGGGATCTTCGATCCCGCAACCCCGTATACTTCATCAAATGTAATTGTCAGCAAGTACGCCGACATCATCCGGCAGTTTAAAGACAAACCCAGGGCCAAGTCTGCAGGTCTCGATTTATTAACCCTGGAAAGGATTAATAAAACCGCCTTTATTGAAACCTGTGCATACATTAAAGGGGTGACCAATGGGATTCAATTGTTAGTCAAGAACGACCGCTCGTACATCGGCACCGAGCGCAGGGAAAAAGAGCGCAGGACGAGTGAACCTGGTACCGACATCCCATGGGAACCGGAACGCCGTAACGGAACGGACCGAAGGAAACCCGAACAGGGGGGGTGATCAGATGCGGCGGCAACTATACGGGCCGGCGCAACGACAAGCCGGCTCAATGCCGGTCAAAAAATATCGTCTGCCATCAGATAAACGTGTGCTGGTGTGAGCTTAAAAACGAAAAAGAACAGACACAATGAATTGTTATGGCCGTAACCAAACTCAAAGACGGCCGGATCGTGGTCGCCTACCGCAAGGGAACGATCCCCGAGGACCCGGGCCGCACCCGCGAATATTTTAATCGGGGCCCGGCCGGCGAGAAAGCAGCCGAGAAACGCAATCGTGAGCTGGGCTTCGGCAAACGCAAGCCGGTAGTTAAAAAGACGCCCCCCACCTTCGGCGACATCGCCGGGGATTACCAGCAGGATAGATTTTCCCGCAACACCGCTTCCACCAAAGACGGCCGCTATTACAAACTGAAAAGTATTATCCTGCCGGAACTGGGCCACCTGCCGGTGGACCGCCTCACCCACCGGCGCCTGGATCTGTATGTGAACAAGCGCCTTAAAACACAGGTCACCGCATGGAAGGGTCCGGAAAAACGCCGGGTGAAAAAAAAGCTCCTCGATGCCGACGGCAAACCCCGTTTTATCAAGGCCACCACCGTCCACCGGGAACTTTCCGACATCATGGCAATCATGGCCTGGGCCGTGGAGAATCGTAAAATAGCCTTCAACCCCGTCGCCGGCTATAAAAAACCCAGGCGCGACGATGCCAGCATCCGGCCGCCGTCCCAATCAGAAACACGGGCGTTGCTGGCCCACGCCCCGGACCACCTGGTCCGGGCCATCACTCTCGCCTGGTACACCGGAGTCCGGCCCGGTGCCGTGGAGCTGTTGAGCCTCAGATGGTCAGACGTGGACATGGAGCGCCGCAGCATGCTGGTCATTGGAGCCAGAAAGGGCGGCCCTGTACGCCGTGTGGTGCCACTGGAGGATGCGTTTATAGCCACCTTGAAGAAATGGTATAAGACTGATGGAGAGAACGACAACCGCCACATGATCACATACAATGGAAAGCCGATCCTCCGCATCAAGACCGCCTGGAAGAATACCAAGGCCGCCGCCGGCATCACCCGCCGACTGCGGCCCTACGATCTAAGGCATGCCTTCGTTACGTACCTGCTGGAAGACGGCGCAGACCTGAAAAGCGTCTCGACCATGGCCGGCCATAGCCGAACAGACACAACTACCCGAATTTACCAGCACATAAACATGGATCTGATGCGCACCAGCATCGCAAAAATGCCCCCTGTTGGACCAACTGGTACAACCGAGTTGTACCAGAAAAAAGCCCCCGTAAACCCTGACCAGCAGGATGATGACAAATAGGCCGCCCGTTCGGGACGCTGGGGTCGCAGGTTCAAATCCTGCTGTCCCGACCAAATCGGTTCAAAGGGGTTACGGTTGCCAATCGTGCCCTTTTTTCATTTTTAGGAGGACCACATGACGAACCAACGTATCGGATGGATCGGGACTGGCGTAATGGGCGCATCCATGTGCGGGCACCTGCTGGATGCCGGACACCGGTTGACCGTGTTTAACCGGACCCATGACAAAGCCCTCGCGCTTCTGGAAAAAGGGGCAGCCTGGGCCGACACGCCCAAAGCCGTGGCACAAAACAGCGACATTGTTTTCACCATGGTGGGTTTTCCGGATGATGTCCGGGAGGTGATTTTTGGCGATGAAGGGGTGCTGGCGGGAACCAAAACCGGTGACACGGTGGTGGACATGACCACATCCAGTCCGGACCTGACCAGAACCATTCACCGTGAATGCGCGACAAAGGGGGTAAAGGCGCTGGATGCCCCGGTCTCCGGCGGCGACGTGGGTGCCCGGGAAGCCACCCTGGCGATCATGGTGGGCGGTGACCAGCCGGTGTTCGATGCAGCGAAACCGCTGTTCGAAATCCTGGGGAAAACCATCGCCTTGATGGGCGGTGCCGGTTCCGGCCAGCACACCAAAATGACCAACCAGATCCTGATCGCCGGCACCATGATCGGCGTGGTGGAATCCCTTCTATACGCACAGCGGGCCGGTATGAATGCCCACCAGGTCATCGATGTGATCGGCAAGGGGGCGGCCAGCTCATGGTCCATCAATACCCTGGGGCGCAGAATTGCCGATGGTGACTTCAACCCCGGTTTTTACATCAAGCACTTTGTCAAGGATATGGGCATCGCCCTGGAAGAGGCCCGGCGTATGCGCCTGTCGCTGCCCGGACTGGCCCTGGTCCACCAGTTTTACGTGGCGGCCATGGCCATGGGATGGGAAAACCTGGGCACCCAGGGATTATACCAGGTGCTGGCGGCCATGAATCGTCAGGCAGCCGATCGATAGGTTGGCGCTGTGATATTCCAGGTTAGGATCGTGACCTTTAAAGTGGCCCTATTATTTTCGTTCACAGGTTTTAGTGAATGTTCATTCGTGGATGACCCGGTATCGGACGCAAAGGGTGTTTTCGTCCAGCTGCCAGAATTTTTTCAGGCCCAGCTTCAGGTCCACGGCATCTGAAAAGATGGACAGCCCGGAACCGAAGGCATAGGGTGAGATGGTCAGGATCAGCTCGTCGATCAGCCCTTTTGCGGCAAAAAGCTGGTTGATCTTCGCCCCGCCCACCACTACGGCCTTTTCGTAGCCTTGCGATGCCAGATCGGTGATAATCTGCTCGGGCGGCGCCTGGGTAAACACCAGATCGTCCCGGTCGGATCGTCGATTCGGGTTGCGGGTCATGACGATGGTTTTACGGCCGGGCAGCACCCGCCCGATAGTATCGAAAGTCGTTGACCCCATGATCATCACACCGGCTTTTTGGGTAATTTCGACGTACAGCTGTTTGTCGGCCTTGCCGGTCCAGTCGGGATAGTGATCCGAGGCTCTGGCGATTTTTCCGTCTATGGTAATGGCAACCATTAAACTGACATGCATGGCGGCATTATCCCCGGTTTTAAATAATTGGTGGGATGCGGAAATACTGGACGCCTCATATCATAAAAGCACGCCACATAAAATAAAAAGGATGATCTCCGCACCAGCATTAATTGGCCTTGCTGAAATGGATTGGATCCGATTCTGCCATCAAGTTTCCGTACCCAGGGCCGATTAAGAAGGGTGACGGATTGCTTCCCTCGTCGCCTTCTAGTAATAAAGCAATTTGATTCTGGTCAAAATCAACCTAAATCGGTATAATACAACATCGATCAACTGATTTGATAGAACTCCTGATGTGTCCGAGAAAGGTGTTCCCATGAAAGTTGAATGCGAAAAATGCGGCAAATCCTTCGATCTTCCCGATGACCGCCTTCCCACCGGGAAAAAGGTCTCCTTCCCCTGCCCCGGCTGCAAATTTAAAATCACGCTGGACCTGAGAGAGAAACCGAAACCAGCGACGGAACAGCTGGATGCGACGCCCGATGAATCAAAAGAGAAAGTGGTTTATACACCCATTGCCGAAAAATCTTCCGGGGAACTGGGCGGCACCGATCTGAAACGTAAAATCCTGAACAGCATCAAAGATCTGCCGCCAATGCCAAAAATTATCTACAAAGCGCGGGAGGTCATGGCCAACCCCATGTCCGGGTTCAAAGAGATCGCCGAGGTAATCGAAACGGATCAGGCCATTGCCGCCAAGGTCCTTCAGGTGGCCAACTCGGCCTATTACGGACTGTCCGGCATGGTCTCATCCATTCACCAGGCTACCGTCGTTCTCGGCCACAAAACACTGGAGCAGCTCATTACCATGGTTTCAGCCACCAGCCTGCTGGGAAGTCGCCTCAAGGGATACCGTATGGGGTCCGGGACCCTGTGGCAACATTCATTGGCCGTGGCCCTGTGTTCGCGATTGATCGCCAAAGACCGGGCGCCGGCGCTGGAAAATGACGCCTTTTCCGCCGGGCTGATCCACGACGCCGGAAAACTGGCGTTGGATCGCTATCTTTTAAAACGCAAGGTCCAGGTGGACCAGGCACTAAAAAACGGTGTCACTTTTCTGGAGGTGGAAAAGCTGGTGCTCGGCTTCGACCACACGGAGCTGGCCTCGGACCTGTGCACCAAATGGAAACTTCCGGAGAACCACGTGAACGCCATGCGATTTCACCACGATCCCGGTGTTTCTAACGGCAATCAGCTGGCTTACATCGTCCATACCGCCAACCACATTGCCCAGCAAAGCGGCATCGGCAGCAGTATGGATGCGGCCCTGTACGAACTTGATCCAGGGGCACTGGCGTATCTCTCTTTGGATGAAGAAGACCTGACCAGCTATAACGAAGCGACGATTGAAGCCGTGAATCAGATTACCCAAAGCATAGGGTACGGGACACGGAAAAAATAAATTGATCTGAGATTGCGCCGGATTTTGGTTCGCCGGTTTTATATAAGATCAGGCAAGGCGCGTCGATGGTTTCATACTGGTTGTATGGGGCCATTGACGCAACGTAAGTAGCCGGGCCAAAAGACAAGCAAGATGGGGGGATTGATTTTTTCCGCGAGCCTAAGCGGCTATAGCATTTTCACCATCAACCCATCGACCGAATTCAAATCGATTCAGGCTTAAAAAGGAGTTAACTGTATGGCCGAGAATGGCAAGACGCTGACCACCGGTGAATTTTCACTAATGACGGGAATCGCCGTTTCCACCATCACCCGGATGCTGCGACAGGGTAAGATCCGCGGTGAAAAACGTAATGGGAAATGGGCCATTAACGAAAGCGAGCTTCAAAGTAAGGTGGTCGTGACAAAAAAAGACCGTGGAAAATCATCGACCGGCCTTGGCCCCATCTTCGACACGCCGGCTACTGCGGGAAAGGCATATGATGTCAAAACGTTTGCCCAAATGACGTATCTGACCGAAAAAGGAGTTCGCCAGTGGCTCAAGACCGGCCGTCTTTCTGGCAAAACCAATGCCGGCGGCAAGGTTCTGGTGTACGCCTCCAACCTTGACCGTCCCGAACTCCGGCACCTGGTCAGAAAGTAGGAGGCTTTTGACAGCAGCCGGGTTGACGATGGATTTCGCAATCAAAACGAATCGGACGGGTCACGCGTCTGCGCGGTGTGACTGGATTTTCTCCTTGTTTTTTATCAGCTGTTTTTTAGCCTTGTCCACCACCAGATCGATGGCTTCATTCCATGCACCGCTCTCTTCCTTGGCATGAACATCAAAACCCTTGCCGCTTAGGTTGACATCCACGATTTTTCTTAGTTTTTCTTCCTGGAAAACCACATCAGCGGTTCCGGGATGGGGCATGATTTTTTCAAGACGTTCGAGCTTCCGATGCGGGCACCATTCTTGTTTTATAGTGTATCACCGGCCGAAAGCTGAGACAATAAAATCCTTTGCTTTTTCCAACAGCGGTTTTTTGAATTTCACTTTCAGGTAGAGGTCGCCTGCCGTGCCGCCGTTCTTGCCCGCTGCTCCCATCTGGGAAAGGCGGATCTGCTGGCCTTCCTTCGTGCCGGCCGGGATGTTGACCACCAGCTTCTTGGAACGTCGGTGGTGATGATAGGGATAGGGCCCGCCGGATCTAACAAATTCCGGAGTCAGATTTATGGTGTCGTATATATCTTCCCCCATTTGAGGCAGACTCAGCCCGGTGACCTTCTGGAAGAGATATTTGGCAAATCTGCCCACTCCAGGGGATGCACTGCCCGCCATGGCTCTTCCCCGACGCTTGCCGAATCCGCCACGGCCGAATCCACCACGATAGATGAATCCTTTGCCGTGAAGGCCACGCTGTCTGAACTCAAAGCGTTTGTACCCCGAACCATAAAAGTCGCTGAATATGGAATCCACACCCCGAAGGCCAAATGATCGCGCCATTTCTTCGAAGATCTGATGCACATCGGAGCCATTGAAGATATCCTGTTCTGTATACGTGTTTCGAAACTGACCATAGGCATTATCGCCGAAACGATGCTGCATGGCGTCGTACGTCCGCCGCTTTTCCGCATCGGACAGCACTGCATAGGCCTCGTTGATCAGCTTCATCATTTCGGAACTGGCCGGATTTTTTTCGTTGCGGTCCGGATGATATTTAAATGCCAGTTCCCGGTAGGCCTCCTTAATTTTTTTTGCATCCGCATTGCGATCCACACCCAGTATCTGATAGTAATCCTGCTGTGCCATGCTCCCCTGTTTTCCTTTTTTTAATTAATTTTTTTCCGCGGCCCTTAACCCCCCCGAGATGCTTAGTAGGTAATATAGTCATGAATCGGCCGTTGGCGATGCCCGAAATCAGCCAGCCCGAAAAAATGACCCGGCCTATGCCCGCTCAATTTGCCGGCCGGTACACTCAAGCATTCAGGAAAAACGCCGACTATTGAATTATCAGGGACTATAGGGAAACATTGGTCTATTCTCCAATCCCTTAATTTGCAATTCTTCAATTTCAGATTTGTCCGGGTTAGGAACTAGCAGATGAAAACCAACTTTATCACGCTTCTGATCAGTTTGGCTGTATTTATGGCTACGCTGTGTGCCCGCCAGACATTTTTTACCGGCTCCTCTGCGCATGGGCGCTATTATGTGGCAGCCATACTGATGATCAGCGGCATCCTCACGGCGATCGCCCTGTTCCGGTTGATCCGGCTTCATCGCAACCGGCCGATGTCCGCAGACAGTTCCGATCGGAAAATTTCCGGCCGGCCCCGCCAGCATTACCGAATACGGTTTGATAAATCGCCGTGGCCCATTTTCGTTGAGAAAACCGCTGACCACCAGCCGACCCCGGAGTTCACCTGCCAGGTCCTCGACATCTCGGAGACCGGCATCAGTCTTGGCTGCACGGGCGTATACGCGCACGGACAAACGGTTCAGGGGGAAATAATCTTTGACAGCGGCCGGACGGCCCCGGTTAATGGCATGGTCGTTCGAGAAGAGGCTGACCGTACCTGTCTGCGCCTTCACTGCACCATCGACCCACCCCTGCTGCTGGCAGAGCAGCGTGAACAGATTATCATGGAAAAAGCCGACGGCCCCCGGCCGGCGGTCAGCAAAACTGTGCTGGGCACGACGGCCGGGTCCCTTCCCAGTCACCACCCAAAAGGGATCTGTCGATTAAAACGGCCGTAATTTATCATCCCATTAGGGCCTCTGAAAAAATTAATTGCTTTTAATTAAACCTCTGGGTATGCCCGAGCGACCCTGAAAGGTTTTACCGTTCCGGCGAGAATAAAAATATTCAATAGCGGCAGCTTAAAGCTTTTTTTTAACATCGAACATCGAACGTTGAACATCGAATGATGAAATCGCTTCGCTCCGCCAGTTTATAAAAATAGGCAGAATACCTTATTCAAAATTCGACGTTGGACGTTCGATGTTCGACGTTCACAGCCTTTAAGCTTTACGGCCACGTCCTTGATAGCGGATTGTAATCTGCATGAATAGCGAGCTATTTCGAGGCCAATTTTATAAGGTCGGGTGAGAGTGAGGTATCAGCCAAAGATGGGCTGAAGCTGAGATGCAAAAATGTGAAGTTATTTTTAAGTGAGCCCTAAGCATGAAGGGGCTCGGATGATCCCATCCGAACCCCTCCATTGACTTGAAAACACCTGCACGCAGATATCTTTTGGCTACAGCTCCCAGGGTGACGGAACCCCGCCCGAAAAGGTTTTGGGCATTTTAAACTCGCCGCTCTCCACCGTGAGTGCCACTAGACGGGCAGATTCTTCCATCCCCATGGCGTTCATCATGGCAAACGGTCCTTTGGGCCAGGCCAGTGAGGTGCAGATCCCCAATTCCAGGTCTTTCATGGAGATGACGCCCTTTTCGACAAGGTGGGATGAAATGGTAAAGATGGATCCCAGCAACCGCTCCTTGACGACATTCAGCAAAGCCGGATCGTCGGTCACCGGCCCGTCCTCAAGATTCCAGGGTTTGCCGCTCTCGAACTGGGTTTTAAGCTGACCCGGCACCGCCGGATAGCCTACATCGGTATCGGCCAGATAGTCGTTCATGGAAACGGCGGCGTGGTAGCAGGTGCCCAAGCCGGAGCCGTTTTGCACCCACATGATGCCGAACCGCACCCCCAATGCCAGTTGGGAGATGTGTTCCAGGGTGGCCACATTGTAACCGTCGCCATAAAATGAGTCGAGCATCATGTAGCTGGAGATAAACACCGGGTTGATGGCAAAGCCGGGGAAATCTTTAACCGCAATGGGCACTTTCCGGTTTTTTTCGGCAAAAGCCATCAGTGCTGCGAAGGTCTCCGCACTGGTCTCTTTCTGCCGGATCACCTCCACCAACCGGTTGATGTTGGCCGGGAAAAAATAATGCAGTCCGGCAGTCCGGGAGGGGTTGGAAACCGATGCCATCAGCTTTTCGATGAGAAAGGTGGAGGTGTTGCTGACAAATATGGCATCCGGACGGCACACCGTATCCAGATCCTTGAAAATCTGGATTTTAAGGTCCATCTTTTCCACTGCCGCCTCGATGACCAGGTCACAGGGCGCCAGATCCTGGTAGCTGGCAGTACCCGATATCATGCCGGCCACCTGATCCATCTCCTGCTGGGTCATCTTGCCTTTGGTCACTCGTTTTTCCAAAGCGCCTTTCACCCATCGGTCATACATGGAGTGTACCAGCTCGTCGTTCAGCTCCTTGTAGATGACGCGGTACCCGGACGATGCGGCATTGAGTCCGATGGCCGCGCCCATAACGCCGAACCCAACGATTCCCACGGTTTCAATATTCGCCATCTCTTCTCCTTTTCCATTGACGGGCCAGGCCCGCCCATTGCATCGACATGATGGTGGTTATCGCTTAAAATTACCAATAAAATACGTCGGTTATGGAACGGTTAACAATCGGTCGGGGTGGATCGTCTCTTTTTATCTCACCCTTCCAGCCCATGGTCAAGGCTATTTTTTAACTACAATAAAGCTACATTTAATCTATCTTTTCGTTTTTAACGCAAAATAAGCCGCCCGACCACCTTGTATTGAACTGCCGGATGGCTATATTGGCTCTTGTTCGAACAACCGGCATTCGAGGGCCGCGGAAACGCCAACCAACAAAACGAGCAAATATGTCTTCTTCTTTAACAAACGAACTTATTCGCAATATCGCCATTATCGCCCACGTCGACCACGGCAAGACCACCCTGGTGGACGCCATGTTCCGCCAGAGCGGCCTCTTTCGCCAGGGCCAGCAGATAGACGAGCGGATCATGGACAGCATGGACCTGGAGCGGGAACGGGGCATAACGATTGCCGCTAAAAACTGTTCCGTTGTTTACCAGGGTGTAAAAATCAACATCGTGGACACGCCGGGGCATGCCGATTTCGGCGGTGAGGTGGAGAGGGCCTTGTCCATGGTGGACGGCGCCATCCTGCTGGTGGATGCGTCCGAAGGCCCTTTGCCTCAAACCCGTTTCGTTTTGCAAAAAGCCCTGCAGTCCAAACTGAAAATCATCGTGGTGGTCAACAAGATCGACCGTAAGGATGCCCGGCCGGCAGCGGTGCTGGACCAAGTGTACGATCTGCTCATCGAACTGGATGCCAACGAAGACCAGCTGGAATTCCCATTGTTTTATGCCATCGGCCGCGACGGGATGGCGGGAACGGCCCCCGACCGGTTGGTCGATGACCTACACTTGCTCTTAGATGCCATTATCAGGGAAATTCCCCCGCCCCGGTTCGAGCCTGAGTCACCGTTTCAGATGCTGGTCTCCGACCTTGGCTATTCAGACTATCTGGGTCGCCTGGCGGTGGGCCGGGTGGTGGGCGGAAAGGCCGAATCCAGTCACCGGCTCATCTGTATCGATGCCGACGACCACCATCGTCCCTTAAAAGTCACACGCCTGCAAATTTACGAAGGCATGGATATCACACCGGTATCTACGGTGAGCGCCGGTGAAATCGCTATCCTGTCCGGCATCGACGAGGTGACCATCGGCGACACCATCTGCACCGAGGATGCTCCGTTCGCCCTGCCACGCATCACCGTGGACCCGCCCACGGTCTCCATGATGTTAACCATCAATGACGGGCCGTTTGGCGGCAAAGAAGGCCGCTACGTGCAGTCGGCAAAGATCCGGGAGCGCCTGCTCAAAGAGACCCTGCTCAATGTGGCCATCCAGGTGGAAACCACGGGGGACCGGGACTCCGTGGTGGTCAAAGGCCGCGGCGAATTTCAGCTGGCCATCCTCATCGAGACCATGCGACGGGAAGGATTTGAATTTTGCGTGGGTCGCCCTGAAGTGATCCTGAAGCAGGAGGATGGCGTCACCAAAGAGCCCGTCGAACGGCTCTTTGTTGACTGCGGCGAGGCATTCATGGGGGTGGTGACCGAAAAGCTTTCTGTACGCAAAGGAAAAATGATGAGCCTGACCAACACCGGTACCGGACGGGTGCGCATCGAATTTTCCATCCCCTCCCGGGCCCTGATCGGCTATCGGGACGAATTTCTCACCGACACCCGGGGAACGGGCATCATGAACTCCTACTTCATGGGGTACGAGCCCTACCGGGGAGATTTTCCCAGCCGGTTTACCGGATCCATCGTATCGGACCGCCAGGGCCATGCCGTGCCCTATGCTCTTTACAACCTGGAGCCGCGGGGCCGACTGTTCATTCAACCCGGCGAACCGGTGTACGAGGGGATGGTCATCGGCGAGCACAACCGGGAAACGGACATCAACGTCAATCCCACCAAGGAAAAAAAGCTGACCAACATGCGAGCTTCAGGCAAGGACGAAAACGTGATTCTCGCCCCCATCCGGCCCATGACCCTGGAGCAGGCCATCAATTTTATCCGTGACAACGAGCGTGTGGAGGTGACACCCAAATCCGTCAGACTTAGGAAGGTAATCTTGGGCGTCAAGGCCCGCTATACCCGGCGTGGATCTAAAAAGTAGGCCGCTTACCGGGGATTTTCAAAAAAGACATAGCTGGTGGAGTAATCGGAAAATTCGAAGTAGACTTTTCGCTCATCCGGATCCTTGACCATATTCAAATTGGCATCCAGGTACCCGTACCCGAAGCGGTATGGTCGCGGGTTATTGTCCGAGGTGCCGTATGCCGTGGACAGCTTGTCCACGTTGATGAAGCGGCGCACCAACTGCTGGCCGGCGTAGATCTCCAGTACCCCGTCCGTACCGGTCCAATTCTGAATGGAACGTCCGATCTTGTTCTGCGACTCCTGCGTACATGCCACGGCCATCAATACTGCGACCACCGCCAGTGTTTTAATTATTGCCTTCACGAATATGCTCCTGATTCATCTGAAGTAGTTAGCGCCTAAAACGGCTCGTCCCCTCCGCAAACTTTGAAAATAGCCATGACCTGCCGGCAAAGTATCTCGAATTGCTCAGGATAGAGGCTCTGGGCCCCGTCGCTCAAGGCCTGGTCCGGTTGATGGTGGACTTCCACCATCAATCCGTGGGCATTGGCGGCCACTGCCGCACGGGAAAGGGGCAGCACCTGATCCCGACGGCCGGCGGCGTGGCTGGGGTCCACCACGATAGGCAGGTGGCTCTCTTTTTTGACCACCGGCACGGCGGACAGGTCCAGGGTGTTACGGCTGTGGTGGACAAAGGTGCGCACCCCCCGCTCACACAGGATGACCTGGTGATTGCCCCGGGCCATGATGTATTCGGCGGCCATGAGCCACTCTTCAATGGTGGCGGCCATGCCCCGTTTGAGCAAAATGGGCCGGTAGGACTCCCCTGCCCGCTTGAGCAGGCTGAAGTTCTGCATGTTTCGGGTGCCGATCTGGACCACGTCGGCGTAATGTTCCACCACGTCAAAATTTTGGAAATCCATCGCCTCGGTGACCACGGGCAGGCCTGTGGTCTCTCTCACCTTGGCCATGATCTTTAGCCCCGCTTCCCCGAGCCCCTGGAAGGAGTATGGGGAAGTTCGCGGCTTGAAGGCACCGCCCCGGAACAGATGGGCGCCGGCCTTTTTGACATGCCCGGCAATAGTTATTGCCTGGTCTTCACTTTCGATGGCACAGGGTCCGGCAATGATGGTAAGGTGGCCGTTGCCGATGGTGTTCTCACCCACCTGAATCAAGGTGTCCTCGGCTCTTGTCTCCCGACTCACCAGTTTGTAAGGTTTGGTAATGGGCACCGCTTCCTTGACCCCCGGCAAGCCGATGAACAGGGCCATATCCACGGGTCCTTTGTTGTTCAGTACGCCGATGGAGACACGATCGCCACCGGGAATGGGCCTGGCCGTGCAGCCACGACTTTCAATGACCTTGACCACCTGGTCGATCTGTTCAGGTGTCGCCGTTTTATCCATCACCACCAGCATCTTGCGCCTCCTTTGGAATATGGGACCCGGGTTCAGCCCCCCGGCCAGAAAAAAAGGCCCGAGGTTAACCCCGCGGCCCCTTAAACCGGAAACGGACCGCCGGATTTTCGCCCGTTGGTCCGTTTGCTTTTCATCGACACGAAACGCGTCTCATGCAATAAGGAACCTGCAGGCGCACTCCATTGGCCAGCGCCACCACCAGAACCAAATCTTCCCGATTACTGAGAGGTTCATGTTCTCCTGCTTTTCCTAATGGTTACCGCGTGAGCGGATTTTCTTGGATATGGCACCCATCACCGTGATTGTCAACCGCTTTTTCCACTGGCAAACCGGCGGCGAATGTGGATTTGAGCCAAACTTTTATGAGCAGATGCAAAAAGGGGGCTTGACTTGGGGGGGGGTACCATTATTGTATTGCAAAAGAATCAAGGAGCATGATTATGCCAATCTTCGAGTATCAATGCAAGGCCTGCTGCCATCAATTCGAGCAACTGGTGTTCTCATCGGACACCGAATCCCCGGTATGCCCGGCGTGCAACTGCGGCGATGTGGAAAAGCTGATGTCGGTCGGTGCCGTCCGGCCCCATGGCATTCCCACTGGGTCCGGCGGTTTCAAGCCCCCGGCCTGCAAACCATCTGCCGGCGGCTGAGGAATTTAACTCTCCGATTTCCATGGCCGCCAGTTCCGACTCCACCAGCGGCGCCCATCCCCGGTTGGCTTTGGGGTTGGCCGGGCTGGGGTGGGTAATCCGGCCGATCTTCATCCCCATGCCATTTAATGCATCCTGAGCCCGCTTTTCGGCAAACCCGCCAATACCCACCACCCACTGCGGCTTAAGGATTTCGATGGATTTTCGAAGCGCCTGGTCGCAAATCTGGAACAACCGTTTTTTTTCAACCGCCGGCAGCTTGTCCGGGGTACGGTTGCGGCCGCTTGCTTCCATGAACACCATCGGGCAGTAATTTAGCACAAAAAACTGTTTAAAAAAGGCACCCGGGTTTCCATACCGCTGTTTGGCCCATCCCCACAGCCGGCGACCGCTCACCTCCCCGCGCGTGCAGGAAAAGCCCGATATTGGCCGTTTGGGATGGGGACTCGCCGGCTGCGCCACGGCGGCGGTAATGCCCATCCACCCCTTTACCATTTCCACGTCGCCGAACGGCACACCGGTCTGGGCCATGCCGAAGGGACCGGGATTCATGCCCACCAGAATCACCTGTTTGGCTGTGCCGCCGAAACGGGCCACATACCGGTCATAACCGCTCCGGGCATAGACCAGCGGATTGTAGGTGTGGGTCACGGGAGCGGAAAACGTCATCCGTCGGGTGCGCGCCACCAGGTTATCGGTCACCGCAGCGATGCCGGCCACCCGGCCGCCGCCGGATAACGCCATCCTATTGGGCTGCCCGAGTCTGAGTCATGGCCTGTGCCTGGGCGTTCAGGGCTTGTTGAACTTCGGGGTCCATCATGTATTGCATGGTTTTCATCATGTGCACCTGCTCCTTTCGATATGGTGTTCAGTTAGGGTAGGCACCGCCTCCGATTATCAGTTACCGCCTGCGGCGAATTCAAGAAGGCGCACTATATCCCATACCGTCTCCAAACACAACAGGTGCCTGCCGCTTTGCACGGGTTGTCGAAAGCTGTAACAATCAGATTTCTATTGACTTTTCGGGTAGATGATGGTCCTATTTTCTAGTGAACTATTCAATGGGTCTTTTCTGATCACATTTTTCGATACCCCATGTAAGGTCCGTCTATGGCTAAAGCCAAAACACCGCCAACTGCCCAGCCTCCGGGAACCAAGACACTGAATGCCAAACGACTGGAATCAGAAAACCGGAAGCTGCGTCAAAAAAATGAGGGGTTGAAACATAGGAAACGAGAGCTGGAATTGATCAGTCAATCCTTTCTATCCATCAATTCCAGCCTCGAACTGGACCGGGTGCTGTCCACAATTTTAGAGGCGATCCGAAACCTGTTCGGCGTCGTCGGCAGTTCCATCTGGCTCAAGGATCAGAAAACCGGAGAGGTGGTGTGCCGGCAGGCAGCCGGCTTCCAGCAAAATATCGTCAAAGGTTGGCGCCTATCACCCGGTGAAGGAATTGCCGGTTGGGTCAGTTCCTATGGTGAAAGCGTCGTTTTACCAGACACCCGGGAGGACACGCGCCATTTTCGGAAGGTGGCCGATAAGATGCAGGTGGAACTGCGCTCCATCATCAGTGTACCCATGCGGGTAAAAGGTACGGTCATCGGCGCTTTGCAGATGGTGGACAAGAAGGTGGGCCGTTTTAATGAATCCCACGGGACGTTGCTTGAAGCGCTGGCCGACGCCTCGGCAACCGCCATCGAAAATGCTCAGCTTTTCGAGCGGGCCAATCGTGAAATCGCCGAACGAAAACGGGCGGAAAAAAAACTCAAGAATAACGAAAAGGAGCTGAAGGACAAAAGCGTCGCCCTGAAAGAGGTCAACACCGCGCTTAATGTGCTGCTGAAAAACAGGGAGGAAGACCAGGGTCACATGGAAGATATCATCGTGGCCAATGTTAAGGACTTGGTCCTGCCGTTCCTGGAAAAGCTCGGTCAGAGCCAATTGGATGAAAAGCAGGCCACCTACGTTGACATCATCCAGGCCAACATTTCCAATATCGTATCCCCCTTCCTGCGCCAAATCCCCATGAAGTTTTTCGACCTGACCCCCACTGAAATCCAGATTGCCGACCTGGTTCGCAAAGATAAAACCACCAAAGAGATCGCACAGATTTTGAACGCATCGGCAAAAACCATAGAGGCTCACCGCAATCGCTTGCGAAAAAAACTCGGGTTGACCAATCAGCGGATTCAGCTTCGCGACTACCTGATGACCCTGGTATGATTCATTCTCAAATAGACTTTAATCGTCAATCATGACGTTCCCGGCCCAATGAGTTCACGAATTTTTTCTACCAGTTGCGCATTGGAAAACGGTTTGGTGATGTAGGCTTCGGCCCCCATGGCAAGACCCTTGGCTATGTCGGCGTCCCGGTTTTTGGCCGTGAGAAAGATAATCCGGATAGATTCCCATTCGGCGCGCTGTCGAATCATCTGATAGATCTCATACCCATCCAGATCCGGAAGCATGATATCCAGCAGAATCAAGTCGGGCCGAACCTCGGCGATTTTTTCGATGGCTTCCTTACCGCTTTGGGCCAGTTTTGGTACGTACCCTTCCTTTTCCATGAGAAACTGTAGCGGCACCAGAATGCTCAGCTCGTCATCCACTATGAGAATCGTTTTTCGATGCATTCAACTACTCCCAAGGGCGAAACGGCACTTCGTCCATGTCCGGAAAAAACGGAAGATTTTGTGAGATCGAACAATGCTGATCTTTGTATAACCAGTATAATGGATTTTGGGTTTATGTACAATCCGTTGCGAAAAAAACTGTGGGGAAATGCATGAAGCCGGATCCAGGGGTTGGGGGAGAATCAACGCTCATCTGGCACAGACGCTTGGCCAATCCATATGTCTTGACCGTCGAGCACCGCCGCCACAACTTGTCGGTACCGGCCGAGAGAGCCGGCCTTGCGTATTTTTTTCAGGATTTGCGATCCATCCGATAGTCCAGATGCAAAATATCGCCAGAATCCTTTCATCCGGTCCAGCACATGGCCGGGCCCGGAAAACAGGCGACTGTATTCGTCCACCAGATCGTCGTGAAATTGCTCAAACCGTGCTTTCCCGTGGCAAATAAGCCGGGTTCCCGATTGGATCATCTCCGGCAGAAACGGGTTGGCTATAAGCCCTCGCCCCAGCATCCAGCCGGATACCACCGGTAATCGGGACTCCAGCGATTGGAACATGGCAAGGTCATTTATATCCCCGTTGTAAATCACGGGATGGGAGATATTCGCCAGGCAGGATTCGAAAGCCTTCAGATCCACATTCCCCGCATACATCTGTACCCCGGTGCGCGGGTGAACGATCACCCGGGCAAGGGGATAACGGTTGAACACAGGGATGAGCCGATCCATTTCATCCGCTGAGAAACGCCCCAAACGGGTCTTGATGGACAAACTGCCGGCAAATCCATGCAGCGTTTTTTCGAGCATGCGGTCGATGATATCCGGATGGGGCAGCAGGCCGGAGCCACGCATTTTTTTTGCCACCATGGGGTAGGGGCACCCCAGGTTCCAGTTGATCTCCCCGTAGCCCAGATTGATAAGCGTGTTTGCCAGGCGGATGAACTCGTCTATATTGTTACTCAGAATCTGGGGGACTATCGGCATGGCCCGATTGTCGGCCGGCGCCAGATCCCGCAGGTGGGAGGGTTTGATACGCCGGCCCTTTATCGAAGTGACAAACGGAGCCAGCGCCTCATCAATTCCTTGAAAATGGCGCTGGAAGGCGTTTCTGAATACGGCATCGGTAAAGCCACGCAAAGGGGCAAGGATCAGGTGTTTCATCGCCACTTCCGCCATGAAACCGGTACGGCCAGACTCAGGTAGCAATCTCCCTCTTCGAACATCAGTCGTTTTTTCGCCATGGATTTGAAAAAGGAGCTGATCGTTTCCAGGCTGTGAGAAGCAAACACCCCGGCCACCTGCTCGAGGGTGCGGGGGATATGGCAGTAGCGATAGATCTCGGCCGAAATCCCAGTGAGCCGATGCCTGACGGTAGGCTGATCCGGCAAATGCTGGTCGATGATCAAAAACCGGTCACCATCTCGAAAGGCCAGCGCCGGTTTACCACCGGTCTGCCGCTGCATGATCTTGTAGTCTTTATGCCATTGGTGCGTTTCTGTTTCCACTGATCGCCAAAGCTTCCGCTGCCGTTTTCGATCGCCGCGATAACCCTGAATCATGAAACGGAACCCCGCGGCAATCGGCTCCGGGAACAGCTTTTTCAAGTTAGGGTGGTTGAAGACGGACCGGATATGAAACCGGTGGGCAAATCGGTAAACCGGGCTTTCCAGGCCCAGCCAGAAACTGACCGTTTTCAGGGGGTTGTACCACCGCGCAAAACTCAGAGCATAAAGGGTTTCATTCACATCGGTGTCATCGCTTCCGGGAAAATGGAGCATCAGGTTCGATGCGTTGACGATTCCAACGGCTTCGCAATGCTTCATCAGGCTCAGGTTGTCGATGGTACGGACGCCTTTGTTCATCTTGGCGAGCAGTTGACTGGATAGGGCTTCGATTCCCACCTGAACCGTATCCACGCCGGCCTGTTTCATTTTCTGGAGCAACGCCGGTGGGGTGTTTGCCCGCAGTTCGGTAAAGATGGACAGGTCCCGTCCCAACGCCCGAATCCCGTCAAATATGGGCGCGGCATGGTTTATCGGGAAGGCATTATCGGCAAAGGCCAGGGAAAGCACCTGATGCCGTCGGACCATGTGATCCACTTCCCGGATCACTTGATCCGGCCGTTTCGTGCGATACCCCTTCCACTGCAGGTTCAGGTTGCAAAAGGCACACCCCCTGAACTGGCCAACGGTATCGTGCCGGTGCCACCAGCATCCCCGAGAGGCCTCAACGGGGAGTGTGGGAAAGAACCGATGTCGGGAAGAAAACCCAGCCAGCATGTCGAAATAGTCTTCGTAGTCCGGCACGGGCAGGCGGTCCAACCGGCTGAGTTGGGAAAACCGATTCCGTTCGCCGGGCTTGGCATCGGGGAAAAAGACGCCGTCGGGAAGCTCCGCCATGGATCGGGAGCGGGGGCTCATCAGATGGCGCAAAAGGCCGGCCAAGGGGCGCTCCCCCTCCCCCACCACCAGGTAGTCGATATGGGGAAACACTTTCAGCAGATCGGACGATCGTTCCCCGGAGAAAGAGGACCCGCCCACAACTACCGGCAGTGAAGGGCAGATGGCCTTGATTCGCGAAATCAGATAAAGAGAGGCGGTCACCTGACAAAACGAGATGGAAAAGCCGGCAAGGTCCAGCGCAGACCAATCAATCTGCTGGAGCCAGTTGTCGGTGACGGTTTTCACCTGGTGCACCAGGTGCTGAAAATCGGCGAGTGCGTTGTCTCCCCGTTTAAGGGTGCTGGCGTATAGCGATTCAGCCCGGTGGGCATGGTCGGGATACAGCAGCGCCGAAAAGAGGGTCTCAGCCCGCCAGACCCGCTGGGAAAGGCGCTGATAACGATCATATCCCAATGCATTGGCCACCTGCAGGAAAAGGTGGCAGGCGTCCACTTGAAGGTGCGGCAGTGCTGCTGACAGGTAGGCTTTCAATGCCCCCAAGGGCAAGGATGGACGGTTGAATAGTGGCCAGGGTGCGGAAATCAGAAGCACCCGCCCCTTCATGGCCGTTGAATCTGCTGACATCGTCGCTGACGGCTATCCCGCCAGACCGGATAGGGCCAGGAGGCGTTGGGCCCGCCGGTCAGCGGCCATGGTAACGTTATTGATGAGGTGTTTTAACTTAAACCACCGATACGAAGCTGTATTTACGAACCCACAGATGCAGGCATCCGGGGGCATCGGAGCACCGTATCCGGAAAACGCGTTCAGGTGTAGTCGACCGTTTTTCACCACGGCCGCCATGTTGGCTTTTTTCAGGTCTTCATATTGGCCGTCCAGGGTGATGGACACCCGCGTGACGCCATTGCCCCATTCACGGGAAAGAATCTGGCCCACCACGGTTCCCATGTGAACGACAGACGAATCGAAGATGACCGGATTACCGTCAAACATCACCCCAATGCCGGACGGACTCCCGATCTGCGGCACCGAACAACCGGACAAACAAACCATCATCATCAAGAAAAGGACAACCGATTTTTTCATGATCCCCCCACAACGTGTTGAGTTGCATCTGGCAAGTGGAACCAGCGGAAGCGTACCGACCCCGTTTGGCAAACGGGAGGTTTATATCGCTAAAGCTTAATTTCATCAACCCATAAGCGTTTCTGTAAAGCTGTTTTTTTGGCAATTTAACACCATCCGCTGACCGCACCCTTTGATTTTTTCCTTGAAACCTGAATAAGTCCCATATATAATTATTATTTTATCCAGCACGGCTTCGTACTTCCATTCGCAAATACGGTCAATTCTAATATGCAAATGAAAATTTCCATTCGCTGGGCGTTGATTGTCGGCTTACTATGCCTGATCTGGGGCACCCACCTGATCACCACCACTTCTTCCTATCTCACCTCCCAAGAAGTGCTTCGTCAGCACGCCCGGGATATTATGAAGAACATCGCCGAACTGGCCATGGAGCAGTCCCAGCGCCACCTGCTTCATGCTCAAGGGGCCGCCGCTTTGACAAGGCGGCTGCTGGCATCCAACGTGGTGGGCAGCCAGTCCCATCAAATCAACGCCCTGGAACGGTATCTGCACGACCAACTCTCCGTCAATCCCCATTTTGCCGGTATTTATGTCGGCACCCCCCAGGGGGACTTTTATGATGTGCGCCATTTTGATGCAAAGGCAAAGGGGGGATTTCGTACCAAGGTGATCCTGAACACGCCCCAGGGAAAACAGGTTCAGTTGGCCTACCGCGATTCCCTTTTTAAGCCCCTGTCAGAAGAAACCGACGATTTAGACACCTATGATCCACGCAAGCGGCCCTGGTACCAGAAAGCGGTGGCCGAAAACCGCATCGTCTGGACCGATCCGTACATTTTTTACACATCGCAAAAGCCGGGGATTACCATCGCCAGTCCCTTTTACGACACGGCCGGAACGCTCATGGGGGTTGTCGGCGTGGATATCGAAATCGACAGGCTGTCGGTTTTCATCGGCAACCTGAAAATCGGCAAGCATGGAAGGGCGTTCATGCTCAACCGCAACAGCGACGTGGTGGCATTCGGCGACCTGGACAAGCTGAAAAAAACCGACCCCACCGACGGTGGTGCCACCCGCCTGGTAAAGATCGATGAGCTGGATGATCCTCTGAGCCGGAAAGCCTTTAACGCTGCGCATATCCAAACCGATTCATCGGGTATACTGGTCATGGACGGTTCCCGTTTTGCCCAATTCCAGCACAACGGCCAGACCTACCATGCCATGTTTACGCCCTTTTCCACCACCCAATGGCCATGGATCATCGGTGTCCACCTGCCCGAAGACGACTACCTCGGCGCTATCAAATCCAACCGGTTCTACAATATTCTGGTCACCGTGGCGATCTCCCTGTTTGCCGCCTTTGCGGGATTCCTATTGGCGCGGGGCGTCATTCGACCCATTTCACTGTTAGGGCGCACTTCCCGACAGATGAAAATCGGTCAGCCCACCCCGTTACCGGAAATCCACTCCGTGTATACCGAAATCCAGGAGACCGCCAACGCCTTCGCGGAAATGATAACCGCCGTGGAGCGTAGCTGTAGAAAATATCAGGGCATTTTTAACAACATTCAGGACGTCTATTACGAGGCCTCTCTTAAAGGCACCGTGATCGAGATCAGCCCGTCTATTGAAAAGATATCCCAATACCGGCGACAGGACTTGATCGGGAAGACCCTGTTAAAATTTTATGCCGATCCCGGCCAGAGAAACGGACTCCTCCAGCAGTTGAAGGAAAAGGGACGCATCCACGATTATGAAGTGGTGTTTCAGGACAAAAATGGCCGGTTCAAACACTGCTCCCTAAACTCAACGATTCTGCGAACCCGGTCCGGCAAGCCCTATCGCATCATCGGCTCCCTGCGCGACATCAACGACCGTAAAATGGCCGAACAGGAACTGCTCAAGTACAAAAACCGGCTGGAAATTTTGGTCAAAGAACGGACCCTGGAACTGGAAAAGGCCAATACCGGCCTTATGAAACAGATCGAACGGCGCCACACCATGGAAAAACAGCTTCGTATCAGCGAAGAAAAATACAGAACGATTCTGGACA
This sequence comes from Desulfosarcina sp., assembly GCA_014237405.1. Lineage (GTDB taxonomy): Bacteria > Desulfobacterota > Desulfobacteria > Desulfobacterales > Desulfosarcinaceae > Desulfosarcina. The sequence goes on from JABZFO010000155.1 coordinate 35,617, forward strand.
CCATCGAAGAAGCCTATTTTGAGCTGGACCATACCGGCACCCTCACCTTTGTCAACGATGCGGCCTGCCGGATTATGGAATACGACTGCGAGGAGTTGTCCGGCATGCATTTTAGACATTTCTCTGCCCACCAGCCGACGCGGAAAATGATCCAGGCCTTTCGGGAAATGGTCCAATCCGGTAAACCGGTTCAGGTCATCACTTATCCGGTGATTACGAAAAATGGTGGAAATGAGGTCCTGGATCTGAGCGCCACCCTGATCAGGGACGCCTCCGGAGCAATCCGGGGATTTCGCGGTGTAGCCAGGAATGTGACGGCCAAGATTGCCGCGCAAAAGGAAAAGGAAAAGCTTCAGAGCCAGCTCAACCACGCTCAGCGAATGGAGGCTGTGGGCACCTTGGCCGGTGGCATCGCCCATGATTTTAATAACCTGCTCATGGGCATCATGGGCAACGTGTCCTTGCTTGCTACCAAACTCGGCGCTTCCGATCCCCTTGCCGATCATCTGAAGGCCATCGAGCAGTGTGTGGAGAGCGGTGCCGCCCTCACCCGTCAGCTGCTGGGCTATGCCCGCGGTGGTAAATACCAGGTCACGCCCGTCGATTTGAACGAAACCGTTCAGCAAACTACCGACATGTTCGGCCGGACCAAAAAGGAAATTCAGATCCAGGCCCAATACCAGGAGGACATCTGGGCGGTGGATGCCGATCAGGGCCAGATCGACCAGGTGCTGGTCAACCTTTATGTGAATGCCTGGCAAGCCATGACCGGAGACAGAACGCTGACCCTGTCGACGGCAAACGTCATTTTAGAGGAGGCCTACACCACGCTTTTCGGCGTCAAGCCTGGGCCGTACGTGTCCGTCAGTGTCCAAGACCGGGGCAAAGGCATCGAACCGGACGCCATGAAGCGGATTTTCGAGCCCTTCTTCACCACCAAAAAAATGGGCCGGGGAACGGGTCTGGGGCTGGCCTCGGCATTTGGCATCATCAAGAACCACGGCGGCATCATCGATGTTCAAAGCCAAGTGGACCAAGGCACAATCTTTACGATCTATCTGCCGGCTGTATCCCGGATTCCCGAAAAAGTATCGGCTCCGGCACCCGATTTGCCGCGAAACAGTTCAGGCACCCTGCTGGTGGTGGATGACGAACCGTACATCCTAGAAGCCCTGACAGATATTCTCCAAGACCTTGGGTACCTTGTCATCCCCGCCAATGGCGGGCACCAGGCCATTGCCTTGTTCGAAAAGGAGATGAATCGAATTGACGGGGTGCTGCTGGATATGATCATGCCCGATCTGAGCGGCCGACAGGTATTGGAACAGCTGAAAAAGATCAGGCCCGGCATCAAGGTGGTCCTATCCAGCGGTTACAGCCTCAACGGCCTGGGTGAAAATGATCAGGAAGCGGCAGGAGACGGGTTTATTCAAAAGCCCTATCATATTGAGCAGTTGGTTGCTGTACTGAATGAGGTGTTAGGGCCTCGGGAATGAACTGAATCTGTTTATTGCGGTGAGGTGCCCTCGAGATAGTGCCGGTCCAATCGACGGTGGATCACGGGCAATGATTCCATCGAAGGCGGGAGATAGCCGAATATCGTATTCAAAAACTGTTCGGTGATCCGGTAGGTTGCCCCCCACAACAGTTCATCTTGACCATTATGGCGATGGACGAAACAGGGCATGTCCCGATGGGGCATGTCCGGCGCACCCGGAGTGCCGGTCTTGAACGAGATACGATACCGGGCGTAGTTGCCGGCGTCAAACAATGCCGCAACTGGGATGCGGACGATCTTTTCCACTTCCCAGTTGGGGAAAAAGCGTCGCTGGCGGTTCACCCATCCCACCAACGGGTAAATGGCCCGCTTGAACATGACCAGTTGCTGAGCGGGCATGGGCCCCAAAAACGTCACCCCAAGTGGATTGAGCCGCATCTCTTCGAGCCCCTCCCGCAAGGCGGCGGCCAGGAGAAGGGCCAGCTTCGGGAAATCGGTCTTTCGGTGACGCCGCCACCACGTCCCGTGAGGCCATCTGGACAATGGCGTTGCTGGCAGATTGAGCCATTTGGAAAGCAGAAAATCCATGGGCGGAGAGATGCCGCCACCCGGACAACACAAGTCGGCGGACTGACGAACACGCTGGGAACGTTTGTTCAGAATCAGAAACGGCTCCCCATTGGGATCTTTTCCCAGAAGGAAAAGCACCGCAGAGACCTGACTCAGATCGCCATTTGTATTGAACGCAAAGGTTGTCGGAGACCGGTGGTGAAGCCGGTCCTGCACGAGACGGATAAACGATTCGGGTGGTTGGGGCAGTGCTGGCATGGCTGATTCCATTGGTGTTAGGGCCGCGGAAAAATAACCAACCGCTGGCCGGGGTGAATCACTTTATTGATGCCGATGCGGTTCCAGATAAGCAGGGCGGCTAGGGGTACATCGAATTTTTGGGCGATGCCCGAAAGGCTTTCCCCTTCCTTCACCACGTATACGCGCTGGTTACGAATTTTGGTATCCGCTTCAATCAGGGTTGCCAGACGGGCCTGAAACCCCGCTACACCATCGCCGGGGATGTTGACCATGCGGGTTCCGGCAGCCATATAATGTCCCCGCAACTCCGGGTTGAAATCTTTGATTGTTTTAAAATCTGTACCCGCCGCGTTGGCGATGAGACGGAGGGGAAGATCCGCAAAGGCATTGACCTGAACCGTTGAAAAGGTCTCCGGTGCATAAAAATCGCCGGGAGAAGGTGTAAATCCATGTTTTTGGGGTGCTTCGATAATTCGTTTGATGGCCAGGATACGGAAGACGAAGCGCTGGGTTTCCAGGGGAAGGTAGAGTCTGTAATAGTCGGTGATGCCCTGCTCCAGGATTTCTGCTTCCAGCCCCTCTTCGCCCATGTTGTAAGCTGCCAGGGAAAGACTCCAGGAACCGAACCGGTCATGGAGGTCTGTAAGGTATGCCGCCGCCGCCGGTGTACTCAAATAAAGATTGCGCCGCTCGTCGAAATTGTCGTTCACCACCAACCCATATTTTCTGGCGGTCTGAGGCATCAGCTGCCACACGCCCATGGCCCCTTTTCGGGACCCGGCGTGCATTCTAAGGGCACTTTCAGCGATGGCCAGATACTTGATGTCAGCGGGAAGGCCATTTTCCCTGAGCACCTGTTCGATGTATGGAAAATACCGGGTGGTCCGTTTCAACCAGAGAATCACCTGGGGCCGGTTCCCTAAGGATACCAGCATCTCCTTTTCAAACCGCTCCACCACCTGCGGGTCATCCACAGGCACCGTTTCGCCGCAAATCAGAACCGGCTGTTCCAGCTTGAGCGCCAAAAGCAGGTCGTCTCCCGTTTCCTGGGCCACAGTCATGCAGGGAGACAGCGCTGAAAAAAGCATCAATATCGCGTAAACAACAAGGGTTGGCCACATCGGTATTATCATAATTAAAAAGCACCGTTTGTAATCGAATCGGCCCGCGATAACATTCAGCAGCCCGTTGGCCCTTTTCACCCGGAGACCTGGAAGCGGTGACTATTTCAGGCTCAACCAGCGGCAGATCAGGCTTTTGACCTCTGCGTTGTCCATTTTACTGTCGGAAACAGCAGCCAGTCCCAGACGAAGGGATATCCGTTCATCGTCCCCCCAGGGCCACCACGCGGCATAGAGCACCACCCCGTTGACGGGGTCCATGGTAAAGACTTTCTGGCCCGGTACGATGCCGAACCCGGCCTGAAGAAAATCACGGACGGGCGCTTCGGCGTCGTGGATGGAGGTGAAATCCCATTTGTGTGCAAATTCAAGGGTCAACGGAAGCTCGATCGTGATTTCATCCTGCCTGTCAATCACCGTCAGCGCCAGGTTGAACTCCTTGTCCCACCGCCATGGGCAGTTGTCAGGAATGTTGAGACTGATGCGTTGGCAGACCGTTCCCAAGACATCCAGATCGGTTCGTGGCATAAGCTTCCTTTTCTTTAAACGGATTAGCACCCTGTGATGGCACTGCCCAATTTACGTTGCAGCTGTCACGACGGGCCGCTCAAGATTAGTTTTCCCTCGGGCTTTAGACTATATAGCAACGGTCATGCTTCTGGCAAGGGTTGGGACGCAATGGCCACCCAATCCCTGAAAAAACGATCCGCGGGGGTCACCGGGTATCTGGATTTAGCCATATTGCCTCCGTTGGGACGGGCTGTCAGCATCGGACGGCAAACACGGTATTGTAAACATTTGCCAAAATCCGGTTGACACCGTTTCCTATTTATACCAAATTGCTGAGAATTTTCATAGACACTGGCAGACTGACGTTATCCTTAGTATTCCATACAGCTTGACTTGTTATTACTTCTTATTCAGATAGTTAAGTTATAAACCATCATGTTTAACCGGAACATAAAGGAGCGCTGATGAAACCCTTTCGCCCGTTCGTACTGATCCTGATGTTCATCGTGATCGTAGCCACCGCTGCGGTTCCTGCTCCCATTGCCGCCAAATCGGTCCATCTAACCTACAGCATATTTTTCCCTCCCACACACGGCCAGTGCCTGGCCGGAATGGAGTGGGCCAAGGAGATCGAACGACTGACCGACGGAAAGGTAAAAATAACCGTTTTCCCCAGCGGCACCCTCACCAAGGCCAACCAATGTTATGACGGCGTAGTCAAAGGAATTTCAGACATCGGAATGTCCTGTTTTGCATATACCCGCGGTCGTTTTCCGGCCATGGAGGCCCTTGACCTGCCGATGGGCTATCCCAATGGCCTTGTTGCCACCCGCGCGGCCAATGCCTTTTATGAAACATTCAGCCCCAAGGAACTGGATGGCGTCAAGGTGCTCTACCTACACGCCCACGGTCCGGGTCTGCTCCACACCCAGAAGCCGGTGGCCACCCTGGGTGACCTGCAGCGTATGAAAATTCGATCGACCGGACTCAGTGCCAAAGTCGTAGAAGCGCTGGGGGCCGTACCTGTTGCCATGCCCCAGGGGGACACTTATGAATCCCTGCAAAAGGGCGTGGTGGAAGGCACCTTCGGCCCCATCGAAGTGCTCAAAGGGTGGCGCCAGGCCGAGGTGGTAAAATACACCACCGACTGCAACGTTGTTGGCTATACCACCGCCATGTTCGTGGTGATGAACAAAAACAAATGGGATTCCCTGCCCCCAGAGATCCAAAAGGTCTTTGAGGCGACCAGCCACAAGTGGATCGATGTCCATGGACGGCGCTGGGACCAGGGCGATGAAGAGGCTCGCAACTACGCCACCAGCCTGGGCAACGAAATCCTGAATCTGAGTAAGGAAGAAAGCGATCGCTGGAAGGAAAAAGTTCGCCCCATCATCGACGCCTACATTTCCGGTGCAACCGCCAGGGCGCTGGATGGCAAGGGCTATGTCGATATGCTCACCGGCGCCATTGATGTCAAAAAATAATCGGGAGCGATGCCTTGAGTCGGATTGAACGTCTTGTGGGCCAATTGGCCTCATTTTTCAACGGTATTGCCTCGGCCGCCGTGGTGGGGATGATGGCCCTGACCTGCCTGGATGTGCTATTGCGCTTTTTGCGTCATCCCATTCCAGGGACTTACGAGATCGTGGGCATGCTGGGGGCGGTTTTCGTCTCCTTCTCCCTAGCCCGCACCTCCGTGGATCAGGGGCACATCGCCGTTGATTTTCTGGTCCAGCGGTTCCCCAAGCGGATGCAGCATGCCGTTGAAGCGCTCAACACCGGCATCTGTGCTCTTCTGTTTACGGTGGTGTGCCATCAGTGCGTGCTTTATGCCCGGGACCTGAAGGCCAGCGGCGAGGTTTCCATGACGCTGCAGATGCCCATTCATCCATTTGTTTTCGGCATCGCCGCGGGATGTGCCATGCTCAGTGTCGTGCTCTACGCCAGCTGCGTTTCATGGTCGGTGAAGGCATTCAAACCAGCCGTCTGAAGACAACGCTGATGAATTTAGAATCACGAAGATAGAAGGAATGGTCGATGAGTCCTACCATGGCCGGGGTTGCCGGCCTCATTTTATTGTTCGTCCTGATCTTTACCAAGATGCCCGTCGGTTTTTTAATGGCCCTTCTAGGCGTTGCCGGCTTTGCTTATCTGGTCACCGTGGATGCGGCGCTCAACCTCATGGCCAAGGATCTGTTTAGTGTGTTCGGTTCATACAACCTGACCGTCATCCCGCTGTTTATCCTGATGGGCCAGATCGCCTTTCATTCGGGCATCAGCAGCCGGCTGTTCAAGGTGGCCTACACCTTTATCGGCCACTGGCCCGGCGGCATGGCCATTGCCACGCTGGGAGCCTGCACCGGATTTTCCGCCATATGCGGCTCCACCAACGCCACAGCCGCCACCATGGCCGCCGTGACCCTTCCCGAAATGAAAAAATACCATTACCATGACAGCCTGGCCACCGGCGTGGTGGCCGCTGGCGGAAGTCTGGGTATCCTGATTCCGCCCAGCGTCATCTTCATCATCTACGGCATCATGACCGAGCAGTCCATCGGCAAGCTGTTCATGGCGGGAATCGTGCCGGGCATCCTGCTCACCGTCCTGTTTATCCTGGCCGTGGTGATCTGGGCCACCTTGCGGCCGGAACTGGCCCCCCGGGGGCCTAAAAGCACGTTTAAAGAAAAGCTGGAATCCCTATCCGGCCTAGTGGAAACGCTGATCCTGTTCGCCATGGTCATGGGCGGCCTTTTCTTCGGTATCTTCACCCCGACGGAAGCCGGCGCAATAGGGGCCATGGGCACGCTCGTCATCGCCGCCATCCGACGCAAAATAACCGTCAAAGGATTCATCCGGGCCCTGTCTGAAACCACCCGCATCTCCTGCATGGTTCTGGTAATCGTTGCCGGCGCCACCATCTTCGGCCATTTTCTGGCCATTACCCGGATCCCCTTTGATGTGGCCAGCTGGGTGACCGGCTTCAACCTGCCACCCTATATCATCATGGCTTTGATTATTGGCGTCTACCTGCTGGGGGGCTGCTTTATCGACGCCCTGGCCTTTATCATGCTGACCGTGCCCATTTTCTACCCGGTGATCGTCTCCATGGGATACGACCCCATGTGGTTCGGCGTGATCATTGTACTGGTCACCCAGATTGGTGTCATCACCCCGCCGGTGGGCGTCAATGTCTATGTGGTCAGCGGAGTGGCCCGGAATGTACCCCTAGAGGTCATTTTCAAGGGGGTCGTCCCCCTGCTCATCGCCCTGATCGTCGGCGTGGTGCTGATGATTCCCTTTCCCCAGATCGCCCTGTTCCTGCCTGGACTAATGAAATGATTTGCTAATCCGGCCCGACCCCTTATTCTGGAATATCAGCTCCTTGGGTTCGATCTCTTTGCTGTATTCGATCTTGCCGTGGGAAATGCTGCCTGGCTCCAGTACACTGTCCAAGCTGTCGCTGATTTTGCACGTTGCCCTGTTGTTGTTGCTGTCAACAAGGGTAAAATGGTCGGGATGAGTGGTAAGAATCTGTCTGCTGACGTTTTTGACCCAGACGTATAGGGAACCGTTGCCCATGTCGTGCGCGGCCATCTCGGCGGTGCCGTTTCCGGTATATTGCCGCAGCTTTTTGTTGCGCGCCTCACGGGCCTGTTCCCACGCCTGCCGGTGCTTTTCTTTGGCGATACGAACGGCGCGTTCCTGACGCGCCTTTTTTTGCCGGGCCAACCGCTCTTCGTATACAGCTACCTTTTTCTGATACCGGGAATTGTCGGGATCCAGATCCAGCAGTTGACGGTATAGCTTCAGGTTCAGGACGGCATTGGAGGCAGGAACAGGCTTCACTTCTTTTTCAAGGGCCTCGATTTTTTTCTGACGTTCTGCCTCTGCTTGCTGTCGGGCGGCTTCGCCCATTTCAGCCTGCCGCCGTTCGCGTTCGGCAATCTCAGCCCGGCGTTCCCGCTCCTCTTCCTCCCGGGTCCAGGGTTCGGTCAGGTCATCACCGACGGCAACCACCTGCCCGTTTTCAAAAGCGATCGGCGTACACAACGCCGGCGTAACGGGGGTACCGGACGATTTACCGGCTTTTGTCTGGTAGTAGACCACAAAGCGCTGGTCGGTGATGTCATTTCGAAGATCCGGCGGGCCCATGGTATTGAAAACCACCTCTTGAGAGTCACCCGGCTGAACCCGCTTCAACGCGCTGATTTTTTTGTTGATGTCCAGATGGGCACAGCTCGTCAGCATAACGGCTGCGATAAAAACGATCACCCCGATTCGCATTGCACTGATCTCCTTCTTCCATGGTACGGGGATCATGGTTACCGATCCTGCTGTTTTCGTCCCGCAATGGGTTGAGCAAACTGTATTTCCGAATCCCAGGGAAACAGAATCCAGGTATCCTGGCTCACCTCGGTCATGAAAGTATCTACCAGAGGGCGACCGGCCGGTTTTGCATATATGGTGGCGAAATGGGCCTTTGGAACCATTTCGCGAACCAATTTGGCGGTTTTGCCCGTATCCACCAGATCATCCAGTAGCAGCCACCCTTCACCGTCTCCGCTCGTGGATTTTAGCACCTTGATCTGCCCCTGATTCCGGCCAGCGTAACTTGAGATGCAAACGGTGTCAACCAGTCGGATATCCAGTTCCCGGGAAATAATGGCGGCCGGCACGAGCCCACCCCGGGTAATGGCGATAATCCCCTGCCACGGTCCCAGTTCGATCAGCCGCCAGGACAGGGCCCGGGCGTCCCTGTGCAATTGTTCCCATGAAATGGGATAGGACCGATGGTAAGTGTTCTTGTAAGCGTTCACGGGTTCAGGGTTCACCGTTCAGGGTTGCTTTTTTCTTTGATGTCGCAAGCAAAATTGGCCGTCTTTGTCAGGCCATAGACCTTGCAAGCTAGCTCCCGGGCCAACTGCCATGCCTCAATATCTTAA
>JABZFO010000090.1 GCA_014237405.1 Desulfosarcina sp.
AATCAGTAAATTGTTTTAAAAGGGACAACTCAACCTTTGCCTCCTCAGGGGGAAAAGGCAATTTATCCCCTTTTAGGGGTTATTTCAAAACCACCTCCTCTGGAGGTGGATCCTTTATTGTGAAAATCAACACTGGTACTGTCGATGTATTTGGCCTCTGCAAGGATGCGAAATACAATCTGTTTGAGTTTCGATCGGGTAGAATCGGTCCATTTATTAATTTTGGGATCAACCTGTGCACATGTTTCAAGATAATTTTTCCAGTCCCTAATTGTAATTTTTTGGTTGAATGTCCTCCAGTGCATCTTGACCACCGTTTCCATAAAATCACCGAGTAGTCGGCTATGTTTAATGGCTGCAGCTAATAGCGCTTGAGTTGAAAGATCGGCAGCACCTATGTGGATCATTTCCCAAAGGTCAGGTCCCGTTAGGGATAAACGATTTTTGATTAGCCTGGCTTGTCTTTTGGCAGCAACGGGACTGCGTTTCTGAAGAAGGTTGTCAATTACTATTGCCTGATGCCATCCATCTTCGCTTACCTTATCCAATAGAAGCTCGGAAATTATGCGGCTTTCAACAATTAACAGCGAACCTGCAACAATATCGCCTTTATAGGCTGTTATTTTATCATTATTTGTCATTGATACCAGAATGTTACATTTTGAAAATTCGGCAGTAGATCAAAATGGGCCTTAGGTCTCACTTAAAAATAATTCGGTCTGAATTTCACCCGTGAGTAGACATCGTCATCCATTCCGGATCGCTCGCCGGCCTTCAGCCGGTGATAGCCCACCGCAGCCACCATGGCGGCGTTGTCACCACACAGGTCAAGGGACGGGATGTGAACGGTGATGCCGGCCTTGGCCGCATCGCGAGTGACGGCTTCCCGCAGACCCCGGTTGGCCGCCACACCGCCCACCACGGCCAGATGGCCACACCCTTTTTCCCTTGCCGCGTGGATGATCTTGTATGACAGAACGTCAACCACCGCTGCCTGGAATCCTGCGGCGATGTGGGCCTGATCATCCCGGTAGGTTTCCGGGTGGGTCTGGATATACCGGCTTACCGCCGATTTGATTCCACTGAAAGAAAAATCATACTGGTCCTTGTCGAGAAAGGGCCGGGTGAAAAAAACCTTGTCCGGGTCACCCTGAGCCGCCAGTCGGTCGATCACCATCCCGCCGGGATATCCTAATCCCAGCATCTTGGCCACTTTGTCGTAGGCTTCGCCGGCAGCGTCATCACGGGTTTGGCCCATGGGGTGAAACGCCCGGTAGGAGGTGACGTGGTAGATGCTCGTATGGCCGCCGGAGCAAACCCCTTGGCAAATGAGAAACCCACCAGCAGCGATCCCACCAGGCCGGGGCCCTGGGTAACGGCCACGCCATCGATTTGATCTGCCGTGATGCCTGCCTTGGCGACGGCGCCGTTGACAACGGGAACGATCGCCTCGATGTGTTTTCGGGAGGCCAATTCAGGCACCACGCCGCCATACGGGTGGTGGACGGCCACCTGGGATGCCACCACCGAAGAGAGCACCTGATGCCCGTCGCGCACCACTGCCGCTGCCGTTTCGTCGCAGGACGATTCTATGCCGAGTACGATCATGATGGCTGTTCCAACAAGTGCCGGTTTTCCATGACTACCCCTCAATAAAAAAACCGGAACCGCGGTCACATTCACCGGCCGTTCCGGTTCAACCTGTTTTCCTCTGCCGATCTGCCAGGCTACCGGGATTTATTCTCCTGTTTGGCTGACCCCGGACCGGGGCGCCGAACACCGGGTCCTCAAGTCTTGCAGATTGGATGCTTTTTCTGACCGTCGGCGATCCATTGAAACAGCCGGGTCAACGGTGCGGTGAGTTTTTTCCACATGTCAGTTCTCTGACCTCCGTTTTCTGTTATGGTACCAGTTGAACCCGGGTCCGGGCATTTTTCCGGATTTTGATCACTTCGCCGATGGCCCACGCTTTTTCGCCGCTGCCGGTCAGGCGGTTGAGCACCTCTTGGGCGTTTTTTTCGGGCACCACCGCCACCAGACCGACCCCGTTGTTGAAGGTGCGCATCATCTCCTTTTCATCCACATTGCCCGCTTCCTGCAAAAACGGGAAGATGGGCGGGACGTCCCAGGATCCTTTTTTAATGGCGATACCGCAAGCCTGGGGAATGACCCGGATGATGTTGTCCATGATGCCGCCGCCGGTGATGTGTGCCAGTCCCTGGATGGGCAGGTCCCGAACCAGGTGCTGGATGGTTTCCGAGTAGATCCGGGTGGGGGTGATCAATTCTTCTCCCAGGGTTTTCCCCAGTTCGGGGACGTGGTTGTCCACCTCCAGTCCCAGCACGTCGAAGCAGATTTTTCGCACCAGGGAATAGCCATTGCTGTGAAGCCCGCTGGAGGCGATGCCGATGAGCTGGTGGCCGGGCCGGATTTCGGAGCCATCCACGATTTTGCTGTTGTCCACGATGCCTACAGCGAAACCGGCCAGATCGTATTCGTTGTTCTGGTAAAAACCAGGCATCTCTGCGGTCTCTCCGCCGATGAGGGCGCATTCGGCCTGTTTGCACCCTTCACCGATGCCCTTGATGATGTCGGTGACCGTGTTTGTTTCCAGCTTTCCCGTTGCCAGGTAGTCCAGGAAAAACAGGGGCCTGGCGCCCTGCACGGCGATGTCGTTCACGCACATGGCCACCAGGTCGATGCCCACCGTGTCGTGGCGGTTCATGAGGAAGGCGATTTTCAGCTTGGTACCCACCCCGTCCGTGGAGCTGACCAGCACCGGGCTTTCCATGTTGGCGGTGTTCAGTGAAAACAGCCCGCCGAACCCGCCGATTTCGCCCATGACGCCGGTTCTTCGGGTTTTCTTGGCAATTTTTTTAATGGAATCGACAAGATTGTCCGCTTTATCGATGTCGACGCCGGCATCGGCGTAGGTCAGTTTCTTTTTCATTCATGCACTCCTGGGATTTATTCAGCCGGATGAAAACAAAGTTAAAAATAGTCCGATGACACTAAAAAGTCAAACCAATTTCGGGAAATGTCGGCGTGTTAGGATGCTTTGGAGCCAATTTCAAGGAAGAGAGGCGGGACGATAGAAAGTACCGGCCAAAACGGGTGCCCATCAGCAAAAACGGGGCTAATTAATTTTTGACAATTTTGATCGGCTATTATATTTATCTTCTAAATTCAGGATCTTTCTAACCGTTGCGACAACACCCGTGATCATCGAAAAAACCTGTTGGTGCCGGCGTTGTTCCGTGGCCCTATCACTCCCGAAAGAGGAATTAATCATGACCCGATTTGCCAGGTTGGATCGTTTGCCACCCTATGTGTTTGCCACCGTCAACCAGATAAAGATGGAAGCCCGGCGCGCCGGGGAAGACATCATCGACCTGGGCATGGGAAATCCGGATATCGGCACTCCCCAGCACATTGTGGACAAGCTCACCGAAGCGGCCCAGAAGGCCCACAACCATCGCTATTCAGCCTCCATGGGCATCACCAAACTGCGCATGGCCATCTGCGACTGGTACAAGCGCCGGTATGACGTGGACCTTGATCCGGACAGCGAGGCCATTGTTACCATCGGTGTGAAGGAGGGCATGTCTCACCTGATCCTGGTGACGATCCGTCCGGGTGACGTGGTGTTCGCCCCCAACCCCACCTATCCCATCCATCCATACTCCTCCATCATATCCGGCGGCGATGTACGTGGGATCCCGGCGGGGCCTGATCAGGATTTTTTTGAAAACCTGATTCAGGCCACCAAACAGACCTGGCCCCGGCCCAAGGTGCTGGTGCTCAGCTACCCCCACAATCCCACCACCGAGGTGGTGGATCTGGATTTTTTTCAGCGGGTGGTAGATTTTGCCAAAGCGAACGACATCATGGTGATCCACGATTTTGCCTACGCCGACCTGACCTACGACGGATACAAAGCCCCCAGTTTTCTCCAGGCCAAAGGGGCCAAGGAGGTGGGGGTGGAGTTTTTCTCCATGTCCAAGAGCTACTCGATGGCCGGATGGCGGGTGGGGTTTTGCGTGGGCAACCCGGAAACCATCTTCGCATTAAAGCGGATCAAGAGCTACCTGGACTATGGCATTTTTCAGCCCATCCAGATCGCCTCCATCATTGCGTTAAATGGCCCCCAGGACTGTGTGGCCGAGATCCGGGATACTTACAGATCCCGGCGCGACGCCCTGATTTCGGGCCTGTCCCGGGTCGGTTGGGAGATAGAAAGCCCCAAGGGCACCATGTTCGTCTGGGCCAAGATCCCCGAGCAGTACCGCAAGATGGGCTCCGTGGAGTTTTCCAAATTTCTGATCCGCGAGGCCCAGGTAGCCGTGTCACCGGGCCTTGGCTTCGGTGAATACGGCAACGACTATGTGCGTTTTGCCCTCATCGAAAACAACATGCGCATCAACCAGGCCGTTCGCGGCATCCGCAAGGTGCTATAAGACTAAACGAGATACCGTTCAGTTCTTCCATTTGAACTGAAATTCAAGCTCTTCTCCATTGCCTTCCCGTTCGTGTTCGATGTTGAAGACGGCCGTTGCCGGCACGCTGATGCGTTCGCCGGCCACCTGGATTTTAAACGGCTTGCCCGTTTCCATGCATTCGGCCAGTCGCCGCAGCTTGGCCACCGTTTGCTTCACGGAATAGGCTTTCTCGACGTCCCGGTCTGCTTTTTTCGTCATGGTTTTCTCCTTTCATAGGCATCCACCAGCTCCTGCCACGCCTGCTTGTAAACGTTCAGGGCGTCGGCCAGTTTGGGGATTACCTGGTCGGCCACCGCATCGTAGCGCTTGCGGTCCATGGGATTGACGTTTTCGTGGCGGGTGGCTTTCAGGTAGGCCAGCGTTTCCAGGGCAAAAACCATGCGTTGGGCGCGCTCCGGTGTGGGCGGGCGGTAGCGGTAGGTGGCACGGATTTTCTCCACTTTTTTCGGATCCGGCGGCAACAGCACCAGGATGTTTCCGGTTCCCGTGCAGAGGGTTTGATGGGCATTCTGGAGCCTTTCAAGCAGGCGTTTAAGATCTTTCCTGCTTCGCGACACCGTGTCCGCCACCTGCCGGATTTCGTCGGGCAGCGCCTGTTTGCGGTATTCCACAGTCGTCTGGAAAAAGCAGGTGAGCACCAGCGCGCTGGTGCCCTCCAGCCGGCTTCCTTCAATTTGGCGGCGGATGTCCGAAAAGCGAAGACAGTCCGTGGCACAGATCTGAAGCATCTTGTCTTGCAGAATTTTGTTTAAAATCATCGAGGAGGAGATTGCCGGGGTGTTCAGCCGCGTCTCTAAAATGCCGCAGGTCCTTTGAAGGCAATCCTTCATCAGCGAGCGCATGAACAGCGGGCCTTTGATCCGTATGCGCGCCGCACGCCCTTTAACCCGCTTCACACCGCGGTAAATGCCGTACATCAGCCAGACGATGATCAGCAGGGGAAGCACCGGGCCAAAGGGCCCCAGTTGGGTCATGGTGCCGGTAAGATCCAGGGCCGAATAGATCACGATAATCAGGACCAGGCCGAAAAAGACGGTGGCGGCCACCGGGTTTACGATGAATCCGTTTTCGCCTGCCGGCAACCAGTCGGCTCGCCGTTGATTAAAGACCGGCGTTGAGGATAAAAAATCGCCTGTCAGGTTCACCGGAGGAGGCGTCTGTCTGCTCTGTTTCACGGCGTTGCCGAAATGTCAGTTGGACGGGGGAAGAATCTTGAGGGTCTCCCGCTCCTTGGCGGGTTCCTGGGGGCCCGGCGGCAGCAGATGCTTCTGGCTGACCAGCTTGCCGTTTTTATCGATCACCGTATCGTCTTCCATGATGAGAAATCCCAGCTTTTCCATTACCTCATTGCGGTAACGGTACTCATGCGCCATGTGTTTTTTGCTGAGATTGTAGTTGCTGACGATCCAGGCAATGCCGAAAATCAGCCCGGCCACCAGCAGGACACCGCAGGCGATGAGAATGTAGGTGACCATTTTTTCCCCGGCATTGAAGATGAAGAGAAAGATGGCATCCAGTTTGTAGAACAATACCGTACAGGCCACCAGGGCGAACAGCACCGACAGAAAGGGCACCTTTTTCATGTGGGTGAGAAACAGGTTGAACTGGAAAAGCTTGGATCGGCTGTCGTCCGCCTCCGTGCCTGCGCTCCCTTCGTCTCCGGCGGCCGGGGCATTGCCGAAAATGAACTGGTTGAAGGCCAGGGTGAACACGCCCAGCAACCCCAGAAAGCTCACCAGGAAGATCAGAATTTCCACGGCGACGATGAACCAGAGATAGTTGATGAAAAAGCTTTTAAGTTCCACCCCGTCGAACAGGGAGGCCAGTCCGGTATGTTTCTCTTTTTTATCGGCACTCATTTGAATTCACTTTAAAATGGTTTGGGTGAGGTTTACAGCGTCAACTGGTGCCCGGCTTCAAACCTTGGGTACGGGGTTGTCTGTTTGCCCCGCACAATGGAAATAACTATTATAAAATGTAAATCTATAAAAACAGTCGGAAACTGTCAAGGTGTGAATGGCGAGACCCTGGGATCGTTGATAATGCCCGTGGCAGGAAAGGTGGGTCAAAACAAAGGCAGGGAGAGCGTGAAGATGGCCAGGTTACCCATGGCGTGGATGACAATAGGCACCATGAGGCTCTTTCCCGTGTGGTAGGCAACAGCGAAAACAATCCCTCCCACGATCTGAGTGACGGGAATGGTCGGCAAATGAATGGCGGCAAACAGGGCGGTGGAGATGAGGATGGCTGCAGGTAAGCCCCAGCGGCGCAGGTATCCGAAAATCAACCCCCTGAAGACGATCTCCTCGGCCACCGGTGCCACG
Organism: Desulfosarcina sp.; assembly: GCA_014237405.1. GTDB lineage: Bacteria > Desulfobacterota > Desulfobacteria > Desulfobacterales > Desulfosarcinaceae > Desulfosarcina. The sequence continues at coordinate 6,824 of JABZFO010000090.1, forward strand.
ATCCCCCCAACGAAAAAAAACAGAACCCGCTGGGATTCCGCCTGTGGCAGCGGTGAACGGATCAGCACCAGGGGATTTTGGCCGGCCATAAAGATGCCCAAAAACAACAACCCGGCGACTACGGCAAAACCGGCGGACCAGACCAGCCCTTTTTTGAAGCCGGGCAGCAGGGCTTTTTTATCCAGTCCGAGCACATGCAGTCCGCCGGCCTGGATCACGGCCAGGGTCATCACCACCAACATCTGAGCCGTTCGGGTAACGGCCAGCAGCCACAGCGGCATGCCCAAGGCTTTGGCGGCCACCTCCAGCAGGGCCACGGCCAGCAGCGATGCTAGTAGGAAAGCTGTGGAGATCGGGGCTGAACCCATCCCAGTGTCCTCAAGGCGCGGTAGCCATACATCTGTATATACCAGTGAGAAGCGGTGTTGATCCGGTCGATGATCTCCTGGACCGCGGCCCGATTTTTCCGTTCTCCCATGGCCCACAGGGCCTGGCAGGCCACAATGGGTACCGGATCGTCGGCCAGGGCCAGCAGCATGGCATGGGCCCTCGGATTTTTGGCGCAGGCCAGGCTTCGCGCCAGCCAGTAACGTTCAGCGATGTGGGGGCTTTTTTCGAGCCCATGTTTTTTCGCATCAATGGTGATGTCCCGCCGGTCTTCGTACGCTTGCCTGAGTGCGGCGATGCGGGTGATCTTGGAAGATGCGGAGAGGGCGATAGCCGGATTAGCGGGGGCAACGGTGGCGGTACGCCCTTGGTAAACGGGCACCAGCAGGATTCCGCCAACCCCGATGCAAAGGATTGCGGCGATAACGTCCGATACGGCAACGGATAAAAACAGGTTGGGCAGCGAGCCCATCACACTGAACAGAAAGGCAAAGAGAACCAGGGGAAATCCCAGCAGCAGGCAGGCCAGGGTCAGGGTCCTGAACATGCGGTTACGGTCCTGGTTTCGGGAATAGGCGGCCAGCACCTTGTCGGGACTGTCGAAGAGCTCCCTCTCGGGTACGGTCAGAACGGTTTGGTGGTTGTTTCCCAGAGAAAACCGTTTTTCTTCAGCGTCATGGCCGATGGTCAGGTCGGCCGGGTAGCCGACCGGGATGGGCAGGTAGTCATGGGCGCGGACGGTCCGTTCGAGCCGGTTCCAGTTGTGCCGATTCAGGGTGTCGCCGAGCACGCAGGTTCGGATTTGTTTCAGTTCCAGAGATTTAAACGCCTCGGCGGGATACAGCGTGTAGGTATAGTAGGCGCCGGTGATCGACCGACCAGCCCTATTCCCCAACAGCAGATGGTCGCGGATGTTGGCGAACATGTGGCGGTCAAGCACCAGGCCCCACAGCAGGGCCAGGACGATGACAGCTGATACAGGCCATAAAACACCGGCGGGTGAAACGAGGGTCGTGCGGGCCGGTAACAACTGGATGGCGGCCACGGCGGTGACCAGTGGCACCACCACGAGGTAGGCGGAGGCCCACAGATTCCAGCCGTTGTCATTTACCAGGAAAAGGCAGGCAGCCCATATCAGCAGGAAAAAAAAGGTTGCCTTCCGGCGTCGCCGGAAAGTCTGTTCCCACAGCCAGGCGCCGATCAGCGTGATCAGAGACATACCGGCACCGATGCTCAGGGTGAAGAACAGGCCCCCGGCCATGGCGGTCGTCAGCGAGTCTAGATGCTCCGTGACGCGGGCGTTGGGAACGGCTAGATAGCCGGCGCGCATTACCGCTTCGGTGGCCTGCAGCAGGTCCAGATTGGACAGATAGACGTGGGCGGTGGCGACGATCTGAGCGCTCAGCAGACCGATGAAAAGCACGGCTGGAGCATATAGGCGGCGTTTCATTTCGTGTTGGACACCTTCGCGGAATCTGTGGTATTGACCAAAACCGTTTGGATTGGACCTACGATTGACAGCCGTTTGTCTTGTTAAGACATATCAGCTGTACTGCCAAGAATCAACAACCAGAGGAGATCGCAATGAGAGAAGTCGTAATTGTCAGTGGTGCAAGAACCGCGGTGGGTACATTCGGCGGATCGCTGAAGACCGTTCCGGTGGTGGAGCTGGGCGCTATCGTCATGAAAGAGACCCTGAAGAAAGCCGGCTTGCGGCCCCAGTCCAGCGATGCACTGAAGGCGGCCGGGCCCGATGCCTTAAAAGATCAGGGGCTCATCGAACTGGAAAAAAACGCCATGGACTGGGCTGATGACCTGCCGGCGGTTTCCGTCGATGAAGTGATCATGGGCAACGTGCTTCAGGCCGCGGCCTGAAAGCCATCGCTCTGGGGGCGTCGGCCATCATAACCGGAGAGTCTGACGTTGTGCTGGCCGGCGGGATGGAGAACATGAGCCTGGCGCCCATGGCCCTGCCCAAAGCCCGTTGGGGACACCGCATGGAACTCACCGGCACCGGTGATATCTATGACCTCATGGTGTTCGACGGCCTGTATGAGATTTTCTACGGCTACCACATGGGCATGACCGCGGAGAACATCGCCAACCTCTATGGCATCAGTCGCCAGGAGCAGGACGAACTGGGCGTGCTCAGCCACACCCGGGCGAGGGCCGCCATCACCGAAGGCCTGTTTGCCCAGGAGATCGTACCGGTGGTCATCAAGTCCCGAAAAGGGGATACCGTGGTGGACACCGACGAGCGACCCATGGACACCAGCATGGAAAAGATGGCCAGACTGCGGCCGGCCTTTACCAAAGACGGCACCGTTACCGCCGGAAACGCGTCGGGCATCAACGACGCCGCGGCGGCCGTACTGCTCATGACCGCAGACAAGGCAAAGGACCTGGGACTTGAACCCATCGTCAAGATCAGGGCATTCCGTTCCGGCGGGTTGGATCCGGCTTACATGGGCCTGGGGCCGGTGCCGGCCGTGAAAAAAGTGCTGGCGGCCACGGGCATGACCCTGGACGACATTGACATGATTGAACTCAACGAGGCGTTCGCCTCCCAGGCCATCGGCTGCATGAGAGAACTGAGCATCGACACCGATCGGCCCAACGAACTGGGCAGCGGCATCTCCATCGGGCATCCCATCGGCTGCACCGGTGCCCGGCAGATGGTCAGCGGCATGAACCAGATGAAACGTAAAGGCTATTCCACCGGGTTGATCACCATGTGCATCGGCGGTGGCATGGGCATGGCGATGATCGTCGAAAGGTGATTTTTTTCTTTACTTTCTCGGCTGTTACTGGTAAATAAAGATCGGTTTTTAGGGAGCGTAAACAAACTCCTATCCAAAGATGAATGTCAGCGGCGACAGGAGATTAAAACATATGGATATCAGCAGAAAATTGGGGATTCTGGTGTTTTGCGCGGTTCCGGCCATCATCGGCGGCGGGATCGTCTATGGGCTGGCTGGCAGCTACGTCCCGGTCGCTGTTTATGAGATAATTCTCTACCTGGTTGCCGGTGCCATCATCAGCAAGTAAGCCGCTACGCCGATCCCCTGTCGATTCCGGCTGAAAATTGACCATCCGAGTCTGACGTGTTCACCATCATTTCTGCGCAAATGCCTCTTTCCTCGTTAATCAGGCGTTTGCGCAGATTACGTTATGCCCTAACTGACACATTTGCCTAAAAGGCCACTGCTGATTTCTGGAGGAACCATGGAGGAGCGGACCTCCCAAAATATGATTCTGTGGTTTTTTCTGGCCTGCTTTCTCATTTCCATCTCTTTGATGGGATGGCTTCTGTCGCCGTTCTTTTCAATCATCGTTATGGGTGCCGTTGTCGCCGGTGCATTTCATCCTGTTTACCGGCTGCTGGCGGCCCATGAAAAAATCAGCGCCGGGTTCGCCTCATTTTTAACCTGCCTGCTGATTTTTTTTATCCTGTTTATCCCCATTGTTTTTTTTGTGGGGGTCCTGGCCCAGGAGGCTTACGAGCTGATACAGCTGGCCAGAAGCCCGGCCCTGACCAGCTTCATCAACACGCATTTTACAAACAGCGCCCTGCTGGACCGTATTAACCCGCTGCTGACCAATTTCGATATCGCCATCACCGGGGAGGAACTGAACAAAACCATCTCTGATATCGGCAGGGCGGTGGGCGTGTTTCTTTACGACCAGGCCCGGGCCATTGCGTCCAACACCCTGTCTTTTCTCACCAGTTTTTTTCTCATGCTGCTGGTCATTTTTTTCCTGCTCATCGACGGGCCGAAGCTGGTGCAGTTTATCATCGATCTTTCGCCCCTTCCCGAAGAACAGGACACCAAGCTCATCGGCAAATTCAAAGACATGGCCGGTGCCGTCCTCGTGGGAAACGGGCTGTGCGGGGCTCTTCAGGGCATCGCCGGGGGGATGATCTTCTGGCTGTTTGGTCTTCAGTCCGCTTTTTTGTGGGGCGTGATCATGTCCTTGCTGGCGTTTCTGCCGATCATCGGCATCGGGGCGTTGTTTATGCCCACGGTGATTTTTCTTTTTCTAAAAGGGCGCATCGGCGCCAGCATCTTTTTCCTGGTGTTTTATCTGCTGCTGTCCGGCGGTGTCGAATATATTTTAAAGCCCAGGGTGGTGGGAAAGCGGGTTCAGATGCATACCCTGGTGGTGTTTTTGTCCATTATCGGCGGTCTTAAACTTTTCGGTATTCTCGGGATCATTTACGGCCCGTTGATTGCCACCGCCTTTCTCACGTTAACCGATATCTACCATACCAGTTACCAAAATTTGATTGAACGCTCCCAACCCTAACCGGACCGGCCGTAGCGGTGAACATGTGGTTCACCCGGTGCCGGGATGGCCTAAGAAGGATAATGTCCGAACATGAGTGACAACACAACCGAAGCCCTGCAGAGCCCTGAGATCAGTATCGAAGCGGAGATGAAGAAGTCCTATCTCGATTATGCCATGAGCGTGATCATCGGTCGGGCGCTTCCCGATGTGCGTGACGGGCTCAAACCCGTTCACCGCCGCGTGCTTTACGCCATGCGGGAGCTGAGAAACGACTACAACAAACCCTATAAGAAGTCGGCCCGTATCGTGGGTGATGTGATCGGTAAATATCATCCCCATGGCGACAGCGCGGTGTACGACACCATCGTGCGCATGGCCCAGGATTTTTCAATGCGCTACCCGCTGGTGGACGGCCAGGGCAACTTCGGCTCCATCGACGGCGACCCGGCGGCGGCCATGCGATATACGGAAGTTCGCATGATGCGGCTGGCCCACGAGATGCTCGATGATCTCGATAAAGAGACCGTCAACGCGGTTCCCAACTACGACGAGTCCCTTACCGAACCCACTGTTTTACCGGCAAAGTTCCCCGCTCTTCTGGTCAACGGATCGTCAGGTATCGCCGTGGGAATGGCCACTAACATTCCCCCCCACAACTTTTCAGAGGTGATTGAAGGCATCAAGGCGTTGATCGACAACCCGGAGATTACCTGCGGGCAGCTCATGGCCCACATCCCCGGCCCGGACTTTCCCACCGCCGGTATTATCCACGGCATTCAGGGTATCCGGGACGCCTATGAAACCGGGCGGGGCATTGTCCGCACCCGGGCTCGGGTGACGGTGGAAGAGGATAAGAAAACCGGCCAGGAAACCATCGTGGTCACCGAGATTCCCTACCAGGTGAACAAGGCGCGGCTTATCGAAAAGATTGCCGAGCTGATGAAACACAAGGTGATCGAGGGGCTGCGCTATGTGCGCGACGAGTCCGACCGGCGGGGGATGCGCATTGCCATGGGCGTGAAAAAAGACCACATGTCCGGCGTCATCGTCAACCAGCTGTACAAACACACCCAGATGGCGAACAGCTTTGGAATTATTCTCCTGGCGGTGGTCAACAACCGACCTCAGATTCTCAACCTGAAGCAGATTCTGGAGTATTTCATCCTTCACCGCAAGGAGATTGTCATCCGGCGCACCCGCTTCGACCTGAACAAGGCCGAGGCCCGGGCCCATATTCTGGAAGGGTTGAAGGTGGCCCTGGACCACCTGGATGCCGTGGTCAAGCTGATCCGCGAATCCAAGACCCCGGTGGAAGCCAAAGAACGGCTCATGCATACCTTCGGCCTCAGTGCCATCCAGGCCCAGGCCATTCTGGATATGCGGCTGCAGCGGTTGACGGGACTGGAGCGGGACAAAATCGTTGAAGAATACGATGCCGTGCTCAAAGATATCGCCCGGTTCAAGGAGATTCTGGGCAGCGAACGGCTGGTGCTCGGCATCATCAAAAACGAGCTGGAAATCCTTAAAGGGGAGTTCGGCGATGAGCGCCGGACGGAGATTTTGACGGATACGCGGGATCTGACCATCGAGGACATGATTGCCGAAGAAGATATGGTCGTGACCATCACCAACACCGGCTACATCAAACGCAATCCCATCACCTTGTATCAAAGCCAGCGGCGTGGCGGCAAAGGAAAGACCGCCATGGGCACCAAGGAAGAGGATTTCGTCTCCCACCTGTTCGTGGCTTCCACCCATCACTATTTTCTTTTTTTCACCAATCTGGGCAAGGTCTACTGGTGCAAGGTCTATGGCATCCCCCAGGCCGGCCGCCAGAGCCGGGGCAAGGCCATCGTCAACCTGCTGGATTTTTCCGATGGCGAAAAGATGACCGCCGTGCTGGCCGTCCCCGAGTTTGAACCGGGCCTGCATGTGCTCATGGCCACCCGCAACGGGACGGTGAAAAAAACGGATCTCATGGCCTTCAGCCGTCCCCGAACCGGCGGGATTATCGCCTTGGGCCTGGCCGAGGGCGATGAACTGATTGCGGTAAAGTTGTCCGACGGTACCCAGAACGTGTTTTTGGGAACCGCCATGGGCAAATCCATCCGGTTTCATGAATCGGATATCCGCCCCACCGGCAGGGTTGCCCGCGGCGTAAGGGGCATGAGCCTGGCCAAGGGGAACCGCATCGTGGGCATGGAAGTGCTGCAGCACGGTCAGACCCTGTTCACCGTGACCGAAAACGGTTACGGCAAGCGGACCTCTATCGACGAGTACCCGATTCACCGGCGTGGCGGCAAAGGCGTGATCACCATTAAGACCAGCGAACGCAACGGCCAGGTCGTGAACATTATCCTGGTGCAGGACGAAGACGATCTGATGCTGGTGACCGACACGGGCAAGCTGATCCGCATGCCCGTTTCCGGCACTTCGGTAATCAGTCGCAACACCCAGGGGGTGCGGCTGATCGTCTTGGAGCCCGGGGAACGGGTGGTCAGTGCCGCCGGGTTGGCTGAAGCAGAAGATGAAAGCGGCGAATCGGCGGATGGCGCAGAAGCACCATCCGCACTGCCGGAGGAATAGACACAATGAAAACGACTGTGGATGTCAAGGCCATGACCATCGGCGTGGTCGGCGCCGGCAGCTGGGGGACCGCCCTGGCCAACCTGCTGGCAGTCAAGGGCTTTGCCGTCGACCATTGGGTATATGAAGCAGCGGTGAAGGCGCAGATGCTGGAGAAGAAAGAGAACCAGCGATTTCTGCCCGGCGTTATCCTGTCCGACAATCTTCATCCCTCCGGCGATCTGGAAACGGTCGTGGCCGACAAGGATCTGGTACTGGTGGTGACCCCCTCCCATGTCACCCGCCAGACGATTGAGCGCTGCAGCCATGCCATCGGTCCGGACACCGTTGTGGTCAGCGCTTCCAAGGGGATCGAAAACCAGACGCACCTCACCATGTCCGGTGTGCTGGCTCAAGTCATCCCTGGATTGTCGGCGGACCGGCTGGCCGTGCTCACCGGCCCCAGCTTCGCCAAGGAGGTGGTCCGCCAAGTGGCCACGGTGGTGACTGTCGCGTCCAGTGACGCGAATACCGCGGCCTTTGTTCAGCAGGTGTTTGTCACCCCCTATTTCCGGGTCTACACCATCGATGACGTGATCGGTGCCGAACTGGGAGCTGCCGTGAAAAATGTCATCGCCATCGCCGCCGGTGTGATTGACGGGCTGGGGCTGGGGCTCAATACCCGTGCCGCCCTGATCACGCGAGGGTTGGTTGAGATTCGCCGGTTGGGGCTGGCCATGGGGGCCCAGCCGAGAACCTTCACCGGCCTGGCCGGCGTAGGAGATTTGATTCTCACCTGCACCAGTGATCTGAGCCGGAACCACACCATCGGCAAACAGATCGGGGAAGGAAAAAAGCTCAAGGACCTGCTGGCAGAGATGCACATGGTGGCCGAAGGGGTAAAAACCGCCCGGTCGGTATACAACCTGTCTCGCAAACTGGGTGTGGAAATGCCCATTTCCCATGCCGTTTATCATGTGCTCTACGATGATCTTCAAACATGCTTGGTTCGTCTCTTAACGGGCTTGTTTTTTATTCCTGTTTATCAAGGTGAGGTGTATACCAAAAGGAGCTCTCCGGTGACGGAAAACAATAAAAAAGCGCCTCACAAGGGAGAGGGGCACCGGAAGCGGCTCCGTGACCGGTTCCTGAAATCCGGGCTCGACGGCTTTCACGATTACGAGGTCATCGAACTGCTGCTGACACTGGGCACGCCTCGCAAGGACTGCAAGGACGCGGCCAAAGCGGCCTTAAGCCGGTTCAAGACACTGCAGGGTGTCCTCGATGCCGCACCGGCAGACCTCTGCCAGGTGCCTGGTTTCGGGCCGATCAACCTATTCGGGCTGAAGCTGGTTCCGGCCGTTTCCAGGCGATACCTTCAACAGAGGCTCGAGGGAAAAAAATCCCTCACCAACTCGCGGGAGCTTTTCGACTATCTCAATCACACCATCCGTGATAAAAAAAGAGAGTGCTTTGTGGCGATCTACCTGGATGCCAAAAACCGTGTGATCGCCGACGAAACCCTTTTCACCGGAACGGTCACCGCCAGCGCCGTCTATCCCCGTGAGGTGGTCACCGCCGCATTGGCCCATACGGCAGCTGCCGTGATTTTCGCCCACAACCATCCGTCTGGAGATCCGGCGCCGTCGCCCGATGACATGGCCATCACCCGGAAGCTGGTTCAGGCCTGCGGGCTTATGGGTATCACCGTCCATGAGCACCTGATCATCGGCACCGAAGGCTACTTCAGCTTTGCCGATCATGGCCACATGGCCAGGATAAATGCTGCCGTCGAATCAATGTAGCCCTAAGCGAGAATCATCTGATGACCGTGAACCAGAAAAAGTTTCCCCCCTGTTTCGGTGACATTGAAACCGTCTTTCCCAAGGGAGAAGAAGGGCTGAGACAGACCCCGGAATCCTGTATGATCTGTTGTTACAAGACCCCGTGTCTGAGAAAAGCCATGGCGGACAAGGGCGGTATCACCGTCCGTCAGGAGATGGTGGACCGGGCTTACGCATCCGGCATGGTGGGGTTTTTCGAACGCTGGTCCCGGAAAAAGGCCTTGAGCACACAAAAGCTGAGGAAAGACAAATTGTAAGCGTTCACAGGTTCAGGGTTCAACGTTCAGGGTTAGGGACAAAGACAAAAAGGAGCAATAAATGGCAAAACTGACCGTTTCCGATCTTGACGTCAAAGGACGCCGTGTGCTCATGCGGGTGGATTTTAACGTTCCGCTGGAAAAGGGACAGGTTGCCAACGACAAGCGGCTGCGGGCCGCGCTGCCCACCATCCGGCACATCCTGGAGCACGGCGGAAAACTAATTCTCATGTCCCACTTGGGCCGGCCCAAGGGGAAACGGGTGCCTGAACTTTCCTTAAAACCCTGCGCCGGCGTATTGGAAACACTGTTGGGCCAACCGGTGGCTTTTTCCGACGACTGCATCGGGCCGTCCGCAGAAGCGGCTGTTCGGGCCCTTTCGGCCGGCCAGGTGCTGCTGCTGGAAAACCTGCGGTTCCACAAGGCTGAGGCGGACAACGATGAGACTTTCGCCCGGGCTCTGGCCGGGCTGGCAGACCTGTATGTCAACGATGCCTTCGGTACGGCCCATCGGGCACATGCCTCCACCGAAGGCGTAACCCGTTTCATGGACCGCTGCGCCATGGGATTTCTCATCGAAAAGGAGATTGCCTACCTGGGTGACGCCTTGGATGCACCCAAACGGCCCTTCGTGGCCATTCTCGGCGGCGCGAAGATTTCGGGGAAGATTGATGTCATCGACAGCCTGCTGCCCAAAGTGGACCGGCTGGTCATCGGCGGCGGCATGGCCTATACATTTTTCAAGGCCAAGGAACTGGAGATCGGAAAATCCCTGGTGGAGCCGGACAAGATTGACCTTGCCCGGTCCTTACTGAACAAAGGTGGAGAGAAACTGGTTCTCCCGGTGGACTGCATGTGCACCGACCGTTTTGACTTCGATGCCAGAACCGTCGGCAAACTGGTTCCCACAGCCGCCAGCGATATTCCCGCAGATGGCATCGGTCTGGATATCGGACCCGCGTCCGTGTCGCTGTTCCAAAGCGTTCTATACGGTGCCCAAACCATCGTGTGGAACGGACCGATGGGCGTGTTTGAAATCGATGCCACGGCCGGCGGCACCTATGCTGTGGCCCAGGCGATGGCGTCGGCCACGGAAAAGGGAGCCGTTACGATAATCGGCGGCGGTGATTCGGCATCGGCTGTGGAAAAAGCCGGCCTGGCCGACCGAATGACTCATATCTCTACCGGCGGCGGAGCTTCCCTTGAGTTTCTGGAAGGCAGAGTCCTTCCCGGTGTGGCGGCATTGACGGATCACTGATGCCGGTCTTGTTTACCCTATCGTTGCCTTATTCACAGGGTGAGTTGTTGAAAACGACGAAAGCGAAATATTGGTGGTGGATTGCCGGTTCCACAGTGGCTCTTCTGTTGATCGTTCTGCTTTTCCGCCATGACATCGCAAACGGCTTGATGACCGGCTACCGATGGATCTCTAACCGTGAACAGGTTGAGCAGTTTGTCGCCGCCTTTGGCAGCGGGGCCCCCCTGGCCTTTATGGTGCTTCAGGTCCTTCAGGTGGTCCTGGCGCCGGTGCCGGGTGAGGCCACCGGATTTATCGGCGGCTACCTCTTTGGCACCGTTAAGGGATTCGTTTACTCCAGCCTGGCCCTGGCCGGGGGGTCCTGGGTCAATTTTGCCATCGGCCGATACCTCGGCAAGCGATTTGTCAGGCGGTGGATCCCGGCCGGCAAACTGATGCGCTTCGATCATCTGTTGAAACGGCAGGGCGTCATCGTTCTGATCATTCTCTTTGTTTTTCCCGGCTTTCCCAAGGATTACCTGTGCCTGTTTCTGGGCATCACCGCAATTCCCCTCAAAGCGTTTCTGCTGATTGCCTCGATCGGCAGAATGCCCGGCACCCTCATGCTGAGCTTCCAGGGAGAATTCCTGTTCCAGAAAAACTACACGGTATTTGCCGTTGTTTTTGGGGTGACAGTACTGGCGGCATTCCTGAGTATCAGGTATCGGGAACCGATCTACAGATGGACGGAAAAACTGAATGGAAAAACGGACGGCAGCCGTTGACCCATGTGGGTAATCGTGTTAGTTAGTGCCCATCCAGAAACGGTCTTTTCGCCCAATCTCTGCGTTATGCTCAATCTGTTTTATATAAAGATCGGGTTTATCCTCGGAATATCAACTATATGCCTGCGGTAAAATTTTTCGCAGGCCTTGATCTTGAACGAAAATCCTCGTTTCTGGACGGACACCGATTTATCAAGGCAGTACCATCCGTATCTTTAATTTATTCTTGCCGAGGCACTTGAACCACAACCCGCCCAAGGGGAATCGCAGTGGCTTTCTGGAGCGTAAGAGAAGAACTCAGTCAGTTCAACCGCCTGCGGCGTTCCTATTACGAACTGCTCAGAGACGAACTGGACCAGTTTATGCTCGACTACGCCCTGATTCAGTCTTACAAGCAGTTTGTCGACCGAAAACTGCCCTATCCGTTCATCGAAAAAAGGGAGCTCAAGCCCCGTGCGAGGATTCCCGGTATCGAGCACGAGTGCCAGAAGACATTCCTGGTGCTTTTCGTTGAGGATGTTATCCCGGCGGCCCACAAGAAGTATATCCGATTCTTCGATGTGAACAAACCCACCAAAACCAACCTGTTGGAATCCAAGGCCCTTCCCTTGCCCGAGAAGTTCGACCGGACCCACAAATACTTGGATTCCGTTCAGTTCCATGATTTCCTGAATGTGCTGTTGCCGGTGGATTACGCGCTGTTGATCCAGCGTGATCCCACGACCCGCTCTGTCAACCGCTACAGCCTGACCCACTACCATGTGAGAGTCGACTGGCCCATCGCCGATGCGGCCGAAGATCTGGCTCAGAGTCTGCGATATATCTCAAAGGACCTCTATGAGAAGGGGGATAAGTACGCCGAACTGGCCCAGCGTAAGCTCTTCGAGTATTACGGCATGCCCGTTATGGTGGGAGGCAGGCGCACGGCCGCCATGGTGGCTGCCCAGTACCTTAAAAGAATCCCGTGCATTTCCACCGTTTATGCCGGCAGCAGCGAATCTCGGGCCCTGTTCCGCATTTCCGAACGCGGGGTGTCCAAGGCGGCGCTGGTTTGTTTCTCCAACGACGAAGTCCGGCAGATCGCCGAATCCCAGAAAATGCCTCCCCCCACCTTCAAGAAGAACTACGTCATCGAGAAGAAGGGCAAATATAATGTATGCATCTTCCAGGCCACTTATGCCTATACCGACCATTCCCGGCCGCCGGACGACGGCAAACTCCGGGAGATCAATTCCGATGTGAACTGGCTTACCGTCGGGGATGAACACGTGATGCCCAAGCCCGGGGTCAGCAAATACCCGCCGATTAATCTGAATCTGATCTATACGTAAATGTTGCACATGTCTATGGCTTCCATCTGCTTCGTTACCAAGGGATCGCGGTAAAGCGCTACAGCTTCACCCTTGAAGCCTTGCAGATGAAAACCATAGACACGTGCAACATTCAGGTTATAAAAGAGGTGGGTAGGCTGAAGGTGCATAGAGGAATTCATGCCCAATCCCCTAATTCCTGAATTCCCCAATCCTTGCCTACAGGTAGCGATCCGCCACCCATTGCCTCAAGTCCTCCAGCACCCTTTCCCGATCGGAGAGCTGTTCATTGTAAATTTCATGATACAGGTTTTCATAGTGGCAAAGGGTTTTGTCGGCTACTGTCAGCGCGTCGAAGTAGGCCAGGGCAGCGGGTGTGCTGACCAAGTGGTCGTCTCCGGCAATCTGCATGAGGATAGGGGCTTTAATCGCATCCGGTAAACCGCCGGTTATCTCAATTTCCGACATGCACCGGGCAAACCAGCGTGCACTGATTCTGCTGTGTACCAGCTCGCTCTGGGTATATGCCCTCACTTCGGCGCCGTCATGGCTGATGAGCGTCGGGTCCAGTTTGTTGTCCAGTGACAGGGTCGGCCAGATGATGGACATGATGCGGGCAATGGCGCTCAGTACCGGCGGTGGTGGTTTGGGGACGCCAAGCAGTGGAGAAGAGACGATAAGGCCGTCGACATGCTGGGGATACTGCCGGGCAAAGGACAGCGCAATCAGGCCGCCCATGCTGTGCCCCAGCAAAAGGAGCGGCAATCTGTCTGTTTCATCAATTCTCGCCATCTCTATCAGCGTTTTAAGATCCTGGACATATTCGCCGAAATCGTTGACATGTCCCCGTTTACCCTGGCTTTGGCCGTGGCCCCGATGGTCGTGTATCCACAGGGATGCACCCATGGGGCAAAGGGTGCCGACCACATTCGTGTACCGGCCAGAATGCTCCCCCAGACCGTGGGATACCACTACCCGAAACCTCTCTTTTTCCGGAATAAACGTTCGGTAAAAAAGTGTTGTGCCGTCAAAGCCGTCAAACCTGGCGTTTTTTTCCTCAATGTCTGCCATCGATGGTCTCCTGGTTCAGGTTGATCGCTCACTGGAATCAGGAGGGTGAGCGATCGGATCGATTATTCATTATCGTCGGTCGCCATCGCTTTTAGCACAGTGCCTGACCAAAAACAATTTGCTTATCTAATACTTGAAATCGACCGATATAACCGATACCGTGAAAGTTATGACAGCCCTGAAAAAAACAATTCCGGGTGGTCAGTCAACCATTGGAAAAGGAAAAACGATGGAAAAATTTGTTGCCCACATGAAAAAAGAGTGGAAAGTTTACGTCATGGCCATCTGGATGATCGGGGTGACCGGTTTCCTGTATTATTTGAACGGACAGATCCAATCGGTTAAGCAGACGAACGTGAAGCTGAGTTCCGACGTGGATTCCATCGAAAGCATCCTCATCAGCACAGACAGCAATGTCGCCGAAGTGAAAAAGCAGGTGGGAAAAATGTCTTCCAAAGTGGCAGTTATTCATAAACGCGTCATGCGGCGATAGGGGAAAAATCCATATGGACAGTTTGAAAGGATTTCAAAAACGATTTCTCCGGAGCCTGGCCCATTCCCTCAAACCGGTGGTGTTCATTGGACAGAAAGGCTTTACTCAATCGTTGGCCGATGCCATGGACGACGCTTTGAATCACCATGAACTGGTGAAGGTCAAGTTTGTCGAATTCAAGGAAAAGGAGAAGAAGCTGGCACTGGTCGAGCAGATAGAGAAAACAGTACCCTGCGAGATGGTGGGATTGATCGGCCATATGGCCACCTTTTTTCGCCAGCAAAGCGATCCGGAAAGAAGAAGAATAAGTCTTCCCAAGCGTGCCAAAGACTGATTACGGCGGTCATGTTTTATGAAAGGGGTCAAGGGGCGGTATTCCTTCATTTGAAATTTTGCATTTTACCTTTGACATTATCTCCCTTTTGGTTCTGTCCCGCTTACAAACAGCGCCTTCACAGCTCCATTGTCACCATCCTCGGCCGTACGGCCGGTCACTGGATCCATCAATATCTTTCTCATATTGTCCGGGATGTCAAAATAGAGCGTCGTTAATTCGGGTTTGGTTGCCTCTATGAAATCGATCCAGACAGGAAGTGCGGCCCGGGCACCGGTTTCCATATTCCCCAATGGGCTAAAATCGTCCAATCCCACCCAAACGCCGGCAGCCACCGCCGGTGAAAAGCCCACGAAGAGCGCATCCCTGAAATCGTTGGTGGTGCCGGTTTTGCCGGCAACGGGCAGGCTGAGCCGCCGTGCCTGTTTTCCTGTTCCCTCCTCAATCACCCCCTGTAGCATGTCCACCATGATGGCGGCCTGTGTTTCGGTCATCACTGGCCGAATAGCCGGTCTGGCGTGCCAGAGTACCGCATGGTCTCTATCCAGAATTTCGGCGACGCCGAAAGGGGGGATATGGTTGCCGCCATTGGGAAAGGCGGAAAAGGCAGCGGTGAGTTCCAGCAGGGTGGTATTGGTGGCTCCCAGGGCGATGGACAGGTTCGGGGAAAGGGGCGAGTCGATGCCCAGCTTATGGGCGAACTGCACCACTGCCGACGGTCCCAGCCTTTCCACCAGTCTGACGGCCGGTATGTTTTTGGAATGGGTCAACGCTTGACGAAGGGTCATTTCTCCCTGGTAGCGCTTTGAAAAGTTTTCCGGCTGCCAGTCTTCGTTATTGCTCCCCCCCTTGAAGACGACCGGTGCGTCCAGCACTAGGCTGGCCTGGGTGAACCCGCGGGCGATGGCCAATGCGTAAATGATGGGCTTGAACGCGGACCCCGGCTGGCGTCGGGCATCGGCGGCCCGATCGAAGGCACTCTCGGAGAAATTTCTGCCTCCAACCATGGCCAGAATGCCTCCGGTCCTGATGTCGATGGCCACCAGTGCCCCCTGGGGGGTGGTTTCTTGCTTTTGGGTTGACTGCATTCTCTGCTGCAGGCGGGCCAACCCGTTTTCCACAGCCTGCTCGGCGGTTTGCTGGAGGCGGTGGGACAGGGTGGTGTGCACCGTCAGACCACCTTTGTATAGCAGGCTGGGGCCGACTGCCGCCTCCAGTGCCGGCTTGATATGCTGCACAAAATAGGGGGCTGAACCGGGTGCCGTTGCACGTGAGGCGGCCAGCACCGGTGCGCCGGTGGCCAGCCGGTGTTGGGATTCGGTAATGAGACCCTGGTTTCGCATGATGCTCAGGACCAGGTTTCGTCGCCTTTCTGCCAGGTCCGGGTTGACCAGCGGGCTGTATCTGGACGGCGCCTTGGGCAGGCCGGCGATCAGGGCACACTGGGCAAGATCCATCTGTGATGCGGGCTTTCCGAAAAACAGCCGGGCCGCCGATTCAACGCCGTAGGCACCGCTGCCGAAATAGATCTGGTTCAGGTACAGGGCAAGCAATTCATCTTTGGTGTATCGCCGTTCCAGCTGGATGGCTAGTATGGCTTCCCTGATCTTGCGGGTGATCGTTTTCTCTTGTGTTAAAAACAGGGTTTTTGCCAGTTGCTGGGTGATGGTGCTGGCGCCCTCCACAAACTGGCCGGCCATGATATCCTTGACCACGGCCCGAAGGATGCCCTTTAAATCGATGCCGCTGTGGGTGTAAAACTGGCGGTCTTCCGTGGCGATCAGGGCGGATTTCAGGACCGTGGGGATCTGGTCGATGGGTACCGGTGTCCGTTTTTCCAGAAACAGCTCGGCCAGCAGCACCTGGTCGGCAGAATAGACGCGGGTCGCAGCAGATGGCTCGAAATTTTCCAGTTTCCGTATCTGGGGCAGGTCCCGGGTGAGGGCGAGGAATGCACCCGCCGTGGCGCCCGAAAGCAGCCCGACCAAACCGGTAATCAAAATGGCGGTGCGGATTCCAGAAGATCTGTGCTTGCCCATGGTCTCATTCATTCCGCGGTCTTTAGTTGGAGCGGATCGTTGCTCGTTGCCATGGTTTTAGCGGCCATTATCAGTATACGCAAGCGCTGATTGGAAAAACGGAAGTTTCCGGTGGTTGACTTCGATCCGGGGGGGGGGTAGATTGAGAATCACTGAACGACTGACAACGATTCCATCCATCCCTTCACTCAACATACAGGAGATCGCATATGTCTCATCATGACCACGATCACCATCATGACCACGATCACGCCCATCGCCACGGGCACGATCATCACCATGGCCATGCCCACAGTCACGCACCCCTGTCATTTTCAGAAAAGCTTATCAAGCTGCTGGATCACTGGATTCAGCACAACGATCATCACGCCGAAGACTATCGCAAATGGGCGCAAGACGCCCGGGAAAATGATCAGGCGGCAGTGGCCGACCTTTTGGAAACCGCCGCTGAATTGACCAACACCATCAGCGACCGGTTTCGTGAGGCCGGTGGGAAAGTGCATTCGGATCCGGAGGTCTGAAGTCCGAAGACCGAGGACAGACATTAGAAGGGAGTTGTATTCGTATCAGCCCTTTTTGTCCGTTGAGAAAACAGATAAGGAAGTTCCAGCGTCAAAGCAGCTTGCGCCGGATTTGGATACAATCATATGGATAGAAAATTTAAAGCCCGCCTTGAACATATAGAAAACAATATCCCTAAAGGTCAAACGAAGACTTTACCCTACAATAATACAAATCCGTAAAAAGTGGTTGCAGAAAATCAGAATATCCGTAAAAAGTGGTTGCAGAAAGCATGAAAAAGGTTTAAACCTGAGTGTCGGGGGCTGGATGTCGCGGTTTTACGTCGAATTTATAGCTTCGCCACTGCAATTTTTCAAACATTATAAACGCTAAAGCCATCAAAAGAAGGCGCGGATGTGATACTGCAACGAACCCTTTACAACAAGTTAATGCAATGGCGTAAATCGGCCACCAGAAGGCCATTACTTCTGCAAGGGGCAAGGCAGACGGGCAAGAGTTACCTCCTCGAACATTTTGCGAAAAACGAGTTCGCAAACCTTTTTCTCTTCAATTTTGAAAAAAAGCCTGGCCTGAAAGAAATTTTCAAGAGAGACCTTGATCCCCAACGAATTCTTCGCGAATTGTCGCTGACTGCCGGCAAAACCATCAACCCGAAAAGTGACATTGTCATTTTCGATGAAATCCAGGAATCTTCCAAGGCCGTTACCAGTCTTAAATATTTCTCTGAAGAGATGCCGGAACTGGTTCTTGCCGGGGCCGGATCACTGCTGGGAGTCAAACTTTCAAATGAGTCATTTCCGGTCGGCAAAGTGGAGTTTCTCCATCTTTATCCTTTAAGCTTTGCCGAGTTCGTCGAGGCTGCCGGAGACGGTTTGCTGAACGAAATCCTGAAGACAAACAATTTAAAAAGCATGCCGACCATTGCGCATGATAAGCTCTGGCAGTTATTAAAGGAGTATTTTATCACTGGCGGCATGCCTCAGGTGGTCGGAGAGTACCTCAACCTGAGATCAACCCCGGTTGAGGCCAGAAAAAGAGTGCGAAAACTGCAAAGGGGATTACTTGACAGTTATTACAAGGATTTTGCCAAGCACTCCGGTTCAAGTAACGCAATCCACATTGTCGCCGTTTTTGAAAACATCCCCATGCAGTTAGCCGGAAACCTTGAAGGTTCCGTCAAGCGTTATAAATTCAAAGATGTCATCCCCGGGAAAAGAGGTTTTACTGACCTGCAAGGCCCGGTTGAGTGGTTGATTCAGGCCGGACTGGCTATCAAGGTAAAGGTGTGCAATCGCGCTGAGCTCCCGCTGGAGGCTTTTTCTAAACCGAACATGTTCAAACTCTTTGCCTTTGATGTCGGTCTTCTGGGATGTCTCCTTGATCTGCCGGTGGAAGCGATACTCAATGATGATTATGGCATAACCAAAGGATATTTTGCGGAAAACTTTGTTGCCCAGGAGTTGGCGGCTGCGGGAAATCGGAATCTTTATTCATGGGCTGAACGAAATTCCGAAATAGAATTCATGATCATCGAGGAGGACTTTATTGTTCCCATCGAGGTAAAGTCCGGGATCCGAACCCAGGCAAAAAGCCTGCAGCAATATATCCGCAGATACTCTCCATATAGGGCTATCATTCTCAGCAAAAGAAATTTTACCGGGAAAACAGGCACCTGCATTCAATATATGCCTCTGTATATGGCCGGCAGGGTTCTTCCGGAGTAAGCTTGCTAACTTCGTACCTGCCAGGTAAAGATCGCTCCAACGGTGATGTCTCGGCAGGATCTGGCAACACGCATGGTGGCTGGATCCAGGACATTCATCAGGACCATGTCCAGGCCGGCGGCGGCCAGCATGGGCAGAAAGGCGTTTCGGTAGCGACGCCGCGTGTCGGGACCCGGCGCTCCGGTGGTGAGATTGTCGGCCACGATGATCATGGCGCCTCTGCAAGACTCCGGAGTTCCCGGCGTCGAATCAGATCCCATGCCCTTGGCGGCCGGTGAAGGTAAAGGGTCACCGTGGAACCGGGCTGGGCCAGTGATTGCGTTATTCCGTGCTCATCCACGATCCGTTGAATCGTGTCTTCCCGGGTGGGACCGCCGGGGGAAAGAATGTCCACCGCATCGCCTGAAACGATCTTGTTCTTCACCAGCACACGGCACCCTCCGTCAGAGGCTTTGGCGAGCACCTTGGCCACAAACCGATAGCCGGGGTGGATGATGTCATCCAGGTTGGCAGCTGTCTGGTCCGGGTCTCCGAAGTAGAACCCGGTGCAGTATCCCCGGTGGCTGATTGCGGACAGCTCCGCCAGCCAGCGGTCTTGGATCCGGTAGGCGTCAGGATCGCGATACCAGGCATTGATGGCCTCCCGGTAGACATTTACCACACCGGCCAGGTAGTGGATGCTTTTCATGCGGCCTTCGATCTTCAGGGAGCAGATGCCTGCGTGGATCATCTCCGGCAGGTGAGCAATCATGCACAGGTCCCGGGAGTTGAAGATGTAGGCCCCCCGAGGATCTTCGGCGATGGGGAAGTACCGGCCGGGCCGGGTCTGCTCCATTACCGTGTAGTGGAACCGGCAGGGCTGGCAGCACATACCGCGGTTGCTCTCCCGTTTTTCCATATAACCGGATAAAAGGCACCGGCCCGAGTAAGAGATGCACATGGCGCCGTGGACAAAGGCCTCCACCTCGATGCCGCTCTCTGCGGCCATCTGTCGGATCTCTTCCAAGGTCAGTTCCCTGGCCCCGTTGACCCGAGCGGCGCCCAGGTCCCGCCAGAAGCGGGCCGTGCCGGTGTTGGTGGTGTTGGCCTGGGTGCTTACGTGGATGGGGACATCGGGAAGCAGTTCTCGGGCCTGCATGAAGATAGCCGGATCGGCGACGATCAGGGCATCTGGTTCAACGGCTTCCAGGGATTTCAGGTAATCGGCAATGGCCCGTGTTTCGCTGTTTCGCGAGTAGATGTTCACGGCCACGTACATCCGCACGCCCTTTTCACGGGTCAGGTGACGGGCCGCCTGCATCTCCTCCAATGAGAAGTTGGCTGAAAAGTTTCTCAGGCTGAAGTCCCTGCCGGCCAGATAGACGGCGTCGGCGCCGTAGTGAATGGCGATCTCCAGCTTTTCCGGCGTGCCGGCCGGGACCAGCAGTTCCACTTTGTTTGTCTTTGGGGTCATCGGTCTCTCAATTCGTGGGTGCTCTGCATTATCCATTTCCACTAAAACAGCTTCCGCTCTCAACGGCGCCATTGGCGGGACAGGTGGGCCATTGAGGCATTGAGTGCCGGAAGGGAAAAAACTTCCAGGGAGACGACACCGGAAAATCGCCTCACAATCTCCATCACCGTGTTCATGTGCGCTGCCGGCAGTCGATCCAACGCCAGATGGTCACATGTGCCGTCCACGCCGTGCAGGTGGGCAATGGTGATCCGTTCTTTCCATTTGTCGTAAAATGCTGTGATGTCAACACCGCGGACCATGAGATGGCCCATGTCCATGCACACGGAAAGGTCAAGCTGCGCGATGACGGGTGCAGCCAGTTCAAAATTATAATCCAGGGTTTCCAAGGAGATGCGCTGGCCGGGGAGCCCTGCTGCCAGGACCGCTTCCAGAGATTTCGCTGAATTGGTTTGCCAGCGCTGAACGTCCGGTTCCGATGGATCGCGGATCAGGTGCAGGGTAAAGGTGGTGGGGCTCAGCGGCGCGCAGCGGTCGATCATCTGCGCCAGCACATCCACCGCCACCCGGCGAACGCCGGCGTCCCGGTGTCCCAGGTAAATGTCCGTGGGCAGATGGACGTTGTAGGTGATGCTGCCGGATCGGGCCAGTCGAACCAGTTCCCGGACCAGCGCATGGGACGGCAGGCTGTCCGGAAACCGGCTTTCGAAAAAGAGCAGTTCGATTTCGTCAACAAACGGGGCCAGGTGCCGAACGTTGTCCACGTAGCCGGCCGGATAGACAAAGGAGGGGCATGCCAGGGAAAAGGGAAAGGCGTTTTTACAGGATCTTTCCAGGGGGGAAAAAGTTTTCGTTTGTTTCTCAGCACCCATGATCACCCACTTATCCTACCCGCTGCAATAAAAGCACAGCTGCCGCCGAGGCAATGAAAACCAGGATAGCGGTGGCCAGCATCAAACGGCAGGCCTGCCGGATATGGGCTGGTCGGGCTTCACCGAGGCCTTTGCCGATAGTTGGCTTTTCCACCAGACGGCCGTGGTAATGGCTGGGACCGCCCATCCACAGCCCCAGTGCGCCGGCGAAGGCGGCTTCGGGATATCCGGCATTGGGGCTGGCGTGGGCGCGCCCGTCCCGGCAGGCGGTGTCCAGTGCCGCCCGTCCCCGGCCGTTTAGCAATTGGGCGGCCAGGGCGATGAAGGGCACGCTGAGGCGTGCGGGGATAAAATTGGCCACATCGTCCATGCGGGCGGAAAAGCGGCCGAAAAACAGATATCGGTCGTTCTTGTAGCCGACCATGGAGTCCAGGGTGTTGACCATCTTGTAGGCCATGGCCAGGGGGGCACCACCCAGCACGGCAAAGAACAACGGCGAGGCGATTCCGTCCACCAGGTTTTCGGCGACGGTCTCTACGGTGGCCCGGGTGACGCCCGTTTCGTCCAGCCGGTCCACCTCCCGGCCCACGATCGTGGCCACGGCCCGTCTGCCGGCCGCAAGACCCGATTCGCCCATCGCTTTTCCCACGGCCAGGGCGGCATCGGCCAGGGAACGGGCAGAGATGCAGGTATATATCATAACGGTCTGTATGAGGATCCCTGCGACGGGGTGGACGGATGCGGCGATCTTGATCAGCAGCAGGCAGATAATCCATACGAATGCCACCAGCAGCGCTGCCATGAGCGCACCGGAAACCAGTGGTTTGAGGGGCAGCCTCCGAAATCGGGGCTCCAGCCGTTCGATGGCCTTGCCCATCCATCGAACGGGATGGGGCAGCCACAGCGGATCCCCCAGAACCATGTCCAATGCCACGGCCAGGGTCAGGGCGATGGCCAATCCTTCAGAATTCATGGATAGTTCCCATTTTTACGTGGTCGCGGAATAATTGGACCAGCAGTTCTGTCGCCCGGTGATTCTCTTTTTCGGTCTTCAGGGAGATGCGGATGAACGCGTCGGACAGGCCGGTAAAGTTGGAGCAGTCGCGGATCAGGATGCGGTTGTCGGCCATGTGCCGCCACACCGTTGGCGCGTCCAGACCGTCGGGCAGCCGCATGAGAATGAAAGAGGTGGCCGTAGGGAAGCATCGGATTCTGGTTCTCTGATGAATATATTCTTCTATTCGAGTTTTCTCTGTTTCTAATATGCTTCGGGTGGATGAAAGAAATCGGTCTACGGGTTCGGGACGGTCCATGAGCCATTGCACGGCCGCCTGGGCCAGGCTGTTCACCGACCAGGGCAGGGCAAAGGGGGTCAGCCCCTGCATCAGCGGTTCCGGCGTTTTGACGAAGCCGATGCGCAGTCCGGGGATCCGAAAGGCTTTGGACATGGAGTTGAGCACCATGACATTGGGCAGATCCGAGCCGATCATGGTGGCATCCGCCGGCATTGGTGCAAAGGGCAGATAGGATTCATCGACCACAAAAACCGTGTCTGGCAGGGACCGGCACAGGGCGTCAATGTCCGGTCGCTTGACCAGGGTGCCCGTTGGATTGTTGGGATTGCAGAGAAAGACCAGGTCCGCCGTCGCCGCCCCTTTCCGAATCGTTTCCATGTCCGGCACGAAATCGTCTTTCTCCCGGCAGATCAGATGGTCGCAAGGCACCTGGTTCATGGCGCAGGCATCCCGGTAGTCGGAGTATGTGGGGCCCACCACCAGGGCCTTTTTTGCTCCCAACGCCCGTGGAATCAAGTAGATGAGTTGGGTTGTGCCGTTGCCCGCCATCACATGCCTTGGATCGATGCCGTAAAACCGGGAAAAGGCTTTAACGATGCCGCCGGCATCCACTTCGGGCAGGGCCGCGATGGCCGACATGTTGGCTCTCAAATAGTCAATCAACTCCGGCATGGGGCCAAGGGGATTGACGTTGGCGCTCATGTCGCTGATGTCTGATGGCCGGCACCCTATCCGGTGGGCCAGTTCGTATATGTTTCCCCCATGGCCGCTGATCATGGGATGCTTCCCACACAGACCGCCAGAAAAAGTGTCGCTTCTATTATCTCGGCCATGGCGCCGAGCATGTCGCCGGTGATACCGCCCATTTTTTTGCGGTACAGGAAGATGAGGGCGGCGGTAGCGGCAGCGAAAACCAGGTTCAGCAGAAGCCCTCGCCATCCCAGAAACAGGGAGAGGATGAGCGGTGCGGCAAAGAATTTGAAATCAATCGTGGATAGGGGTGTTTCGAAAAAGCGGCTGCCGGTGCCCGCTTCGCCCCGGGCATAGGGCAGAAAGTGCATGCCGACCATCATGGCGGAGCGGGCGTAGGCAGGCACGACAACCAGCACCAGAAACCGCCCGTTATCAAGGCTGCCCAGGGAAACGGTTTTTACCAGCAGCACGCAGGCCACTGCCACCAGCCCCATGGCACCCACCCGGCTGTCCTTCATGATGGACAGGGCTTTTTCCCGGTCACGGTGGCCGTAAAGGCCATCCGCCGTGTCCGCCAGGCCGTCCAGGTGAAAGGCACCGGTGATGGCCGCCAATAGCACCACATCCATCACCGATGCTACCAAAGGCGGCCAAAATGCCGATACGATCTGATCGAACAGGGCGAGAACCAGGCCGATGGCCAGGCCCGCCAGCGGAAAATGGATGATGATCCCTTTGGGATCGAAGGGTCGCGGTTTTCCCAGCGGTAAAGCGGTGATGAATTGGAGCGAGGCGATGAATGCATTCATGGGGCAGTGTTCTGAAAAGGGGGTTTGATGGTCACGGGGATACCGGCCACGGTCCACACCACCCGGTTGCAGGCGGCGGCCATGGCCTGGTTGGCCCAGCCGGCCAGATCCCGATAGCGCCTTGCCAGACGGTTTTCCGGAACGATGCCGGCGCCCACCTCGTTGGAGACCAATACCACCGCCTTAGGGGCTGCTTTCACGGCATCGGCCAGTTCATCAATCATTCGTTGAATTTTTGCGGCATCCGGGGTTTTCATGAGCAGGTTGCTCAGCCACAGGGTGAGGCAATCCACCAGCATCACGTCTACCGTCGGACTGTGAGCGCTGATGGCGCCGGCCAGATCCACGGGGACTTCCAGGGTCTTCCAGGTGTCGCTGCGCTCCTGTCGGTGCCGGTCCACCCGGGCTATCATTTCGTCGTCATGGGGCACACAGGTGGCCACAAAAATCCGGCGTTTGCCCATGCGTTCGGCAAGCTGCAGGGCATGGCTGCTTTTCCCGCTGCGGCAGCCGCCAAGGATTAAAATTTTATCGGTATTGGACATTCATATCCACCAGTTTGCCGATACGATCCATATCCACATGGCATCTGACATGATCGGCCAGCAGGGCATACTGTTCCATTTTTGCGGCCAGTCCGCCGGCGGCCGGCACGTCGATGCCGGACAGCCCCACAGCGGCCAGCCAGCGGGTGATCAGCGCCGGGGTGTCGAACAGGCCGTGCATGTAGGTACCTATTGCATGTCCGTTTTCAGCCACGCACCCGTCGGTGTCATTTACGGCGTTGCCGTTTCTTTCATGGACCATCAGCAGGGAATTCCCTCCCTGCAATCGGGTTTGGCCCATGTGGATTTCATAACCGGGTCCCTGGATGCCGTCCCACGAAAACCGGCTGAGGGACGTGGTCTTCGGTGCCCGGAGCACGGTTTCCAACGGCAGCAGGTCCAGGCCATCTGATGTCCCCGGTTCACCTTCCAGGCCGTCGGGATCATGGATCCGGATGCCCATCATCTGATAGCCGCCGCAGATGCCGGTGATGTGGCCGCCGCCGGTTTTGTAGTCGATTATCCGGGATTCCCAACCGCTGGTTTTAAGCCATTCCAGGTCGAACCGGGTGTTCTTGGAACCTGGCAGGATCACGGCGGAAAAGGCGGCGAGATCCTGGGGCGTTTCCACAAAGTGAACGGTAATTCCCGTCACTCCCCGCAACGGATCGAAATCGGTGAAGTTGGAAATATGGGGGATGCGGATCACCGCCACCGCGGGTTTTCCGTCCGTGTCCGCCGTAACCGTTCTGGGTTGTTCGATGACCACCGAATCTTCGGGGTCGATGCGGATGTGATTATACCAGGGCAGCACGCCAAATATCGGCAGTCCGGTTTTTTGTTCGATCCACTGCACCCCGTCTTCGAACAGCCTCAAATCTCCCCGGAACCGGTTGATGATGAACCCGGCCACCCGATCCCGGAAGTGTCGGGGAAGGCATTCCAGGGTGCCCACCAACTGGGCGAAGATGCCGCCGCGGTGAATGTCTCCCACCAGAATAACCGGCGCGTCTGCGTACTGGGCCATTGGAAAGTTGACGATGTCGTGGGCCATGAGGTTCACTTCGGCGCAGGAACCGGCGCCTTCCATCACCACCAGGTCGTATTTGGATCGCAGGCGGTCCAGAGCATCGTTTGCGGTCTGGACCAGACGGGCCTTCTTTTGATGGTAATCCATAGCCGTCTGGTTGCCGATGACCTCGCCCAGGAGCACCACCTGCGAGCCCACGTCGCTGGTGGGCTTGAGCAGGATGGGGTTCATGTCCACGTGGGGGGCGATGCCGGCGGCCTCGGCCTGAACGATCTGGGCCCGGCCC
>JABZFO010000089.1 GCA_014237405.1 Desulfosarcina sp.
TTCAGGTGGTATCATTGTTCCTGCCATTTATGGTTATTGTGGCAGGAGCCCCCTACTACGGTCTGGCCAAAGAACGCGAGGGGGCTCCATCATTTCTCCCTCGCTGTTCTTGCCCATTTCCTTTTATTTTTCCATCATTTTTTGTGGCTGTGCTCAGCGGGAGATGCGTGGAAATGAGCTTAGTAAATTATTCAGGGTGGTTGAATGCTTCATCGGGAGGTTTCGGACCTGTCTTGAGCCTCCCGGAGGGCGATTTTTGGGAGATATGTGGATTTACGCGTCCATCTACCCGTAAACAATTGGAAAAAATAAGGTAGTATCCGAAGGAATGACCCGATTAGAGGGGATTGAGACGACTGTAGGGAATGGCAAGGTATATTCATCGATTAGATCCGAAGGAATGACCCGATTAGAGGGGATTGAGACCCAATATTTATCCGGATAATCTTCATTATGGCAATAATCCGAAGGAATGACCCGATTAGAGGGGATTGAGACGTTGTGACAGCTAATACAAATCCTTGGCTATCCTTTATCCGAAGGAATGACCCGATTAGAGGGGATTGAGACGTATACTGACGGCTGACTGACCTGCCCGTCGTATTGGATCCGAAGGAATGACCCGATTAGAGGGGATTGAGACTTAGGGTAAATCCGGCTTACATATGCTAAGTCGTTGATCCGAAGGAATGACCCGATTAGAGGGGATTGAGACTTCCTGACGAGTGGTGCTCGTGTGTCTCAACACCATATCCGAAGGAATGACCCGATTAGAGGGGATTGAGACTCTACTCGACACACTCGTCGCCTGGCTTGATTTCGCATCCGAAGGAATGACCCGATTAGAGGGGATTGAGACATATTCCACCGGGCGCGAAGGGCGTCAGAAACTTCATCCGAAGGAATGACCCGATTAGAGGGGATTGAGACCGTATTGCTTGAGATATGCTCCATAGTCGTTCTTAGATCCGAAGGAATGACCCGATTAGAGGGGATTGAGACTCCTTTATTATCTCTTTCGTTAGAGCGTGGAGCATATCCGAAGGAATGACCCGATTAGAGGGGATTGAGACTTCATATGTGCCAAGGTCGGTCTTTTTGAGCGTGACATCCGAAGGAATGACCCGATTAGAGGGGATTGAGACTTACCAGACCGGTCCTTCTTGGTCCTTATGTCTCATCCGAAGGAATGACCCGATTAGAGGGGATTGAGACAAAACCCGTCATCCGTTAATTCTTGTATGCCTATAGATCCGAAGGAATGACCCGATTAGAGGGGATTGAGACTGTACTCGCTCATATGTGTTGCAGGCACGCCGACCAGTTATCCGAAGGAATGACCCGATTAGAGGGGATTGAGACTGCGGCATGTCAGATACCACCGGCAATTCTGACTTATCCGAAGGAATGACCCGATTAGAGGGGATTGAGACTTACCCTGCGTTGCTGTTTTTCGACTGCTTTTATTTATCCGAAGGAATGACCCGATTAGAGGGGATTGAAACATTTAATAGGGCTTGAACGTTATCTGTTTTTTCATCATCAATCCGAAGGAATGACCCGATTAGAGGGGATTGAGACCGACTAGGGGGCTTTTTCCAATAGTTTAGTAATCTCTATCCGAAGGAATGACCCGATTAGAGGGGGATGAACGGATTATCGTATTCAGCCGTATAAAGTCTGACAACCCGCCCATCATCCGGGTCTGGCGCCTTGCGGATCCAGCCGGCCTCCGCCAGGCGGTCCAGCACGCCTGACAGGGTAGCCTTGTCCAGAACCGGAAACCTTTCAAACTCGGCCGCGGTAAACCCCTCCCGGTACCAGAGCGCCTCCAGCACCAGATGCTGAATATGGGTCCGTTCAAAAAGGCCTCAGATCCTTTTTGAACCGGCCATGGGCCCTCTGATAAGCCTTGGCCAACAGAAAATTCAAGGCAAGGACAAGGGTGATCGGTTAAATGTTTTTTGCCTTAAAGCAAAAAATATTACGATAAATTTTGCTTTAAGGCAAAAAATATTTGACAACTTGGTTCCGGCATGTAATGGTTTTTTATGTTAAAAGACAGATACATAAAAGATTGTGTGGTGGAAGATCTGGCAGAAAAAATGGTGTTTATAGGAGGGCCACGCCAGGTTGGCAAGACCACACTCGCCAGAGAGTTGGTGGCCAGGCAATTTCAAAAAGCGGGCTATTTTAACTGGGACAACCGCAACGACAGGCGTCATATCATGAAAAGCCGCTGGCCGGGCGATGCGGAGCTGATCATACTGGATGAAATCCACAAATACGCGCGGTGGAAATCGTTCATTAAGGGAGAATACGACACCCTCAAAGGCAAATACAGGTTTCTGGTTACAGGTAGTGCCCGCCTGGATATCTATAGAAAAGGCGGGGATTCCATGCTCGGGCGGTATCACTATTACAGATTGCATCCTTTCACTTTGGCGGAGGCCACAGGCAGAAGCGGCGCACCTGTGCTGATGGCGGAAATTGAAGTGCCCGCAACGCATGAATTGGAGGCGTTCAGCGGACTCGACAAATTCGGAGGGTTCCCTGAAATTTTCTTAAAGCAAAGTCCCCGTCTGCTCAGGCGCTGGCACAATGAAAAAAACGATCGCCTCTTCAGGGAAGATATCCGCGACATCCGGCAGGTTCGCGATATTGTCACCATGCAGCTTCTGGGTGATTTGCTTCCGGAAAGAGCGGCCGCCATGCTATCCGTCAATTCACTGCGCGAAGACCTGGAGGTGAGCCACCGGGCGGTTTCCAGCTGGCTGAATATACTCGAATCATTTTATTACAGTTTTCGGGTCTATCCATTTGTCGGTAAAAATTTCCGATCGCTGAAAAAAGAGGCGAAGCTTTATTTATGGGACTGGTCGGAAATAGATGCGGAAGCGGCGCGGTATGAGAATTGTATTGCCTCCCATTTGTTGAAACTGTCCCACTATTACCGCGATTATGAAGGGTATCGGACGGAGCTGTATTATCTCAGAAGTGCGGAAGGCAAGGAGGTTGATTTTCTCCTGACCGTAGACGGAAAACCCTGGTTTGCCGTTGAGGCAAAGTTGAACGACACTAACGTTTCACCGCACCTTTTTTACTTTAGGGAACGCGTTAAAATTCCTTTCTGTTACCAGGTAGTAAAAAAAACGGATATCGATCAGCTTGTGAACGGGGTCCGGATCCTATCGGCTGACCGGTTTCTGGCCGGGTTAATATAAAAACCGCGCATGGTCGTTGCGGAGCCGGCACATGAGCCCTTTTGATTCCCGCAGCCCATAGCAGATCTTCAGAATCGTCCGGATGAGTCCGCCGGCAAGGCAGGCCCAGAAGAGGACGAGCAGTAGTTTGCCGTCAAGCAGCCAGGGTTGCGGAAAGAGCACCAGGACCGGCACAGTCCTTTAACTGATTGGTGCCCTCATCGCGGGCGGCAGCAACAGGCTGATGACCAGGATCGAGACAATTTCATTGAACGCCTGGGATTAGAGGGGATTGGCTAGAAGGGGATATCATCCTCCTTGTCATTCTGGTAGGGCTGCTGGGGGTAGCCCTGGTCCTGGTATCCACCAGCGTCACCACCACCACCACCACCACCACCACCTCCTCCTCCTCCTCCGCCGGAAGCGGGCCGGGAACCGCCGCTGTCCCGGGATCCGAGCATCTGCATGGTGCCGCGTATGTCAACCACCACCTCCGTGGTATAGCGATCCTGGCCGTCCTGGCCCTGCCATTTGCGGGTTTGCAGTTTCCCTTCGATATACACCTGCCGTCCTTTGGACAGATACTCGCCACAGATTTCCGCCAGTTTGCCGAATACCACCACCCGATGCCATTCGGTCTTTTCCCGCCGCTCTCCGCTGTTCTTATCTTTCCATGTTTCAGATGTCGCTATGGAAAAATTGGCTATCGGTCTTCCATCGGCGGTATACCTGATCTCAGGATCTTGCCCTAAATTTCCAACCAAAATTACTTTATTAATACCACCCGCCATAAGTTACCTTCCTTTCATTCATTCATGGGCGTCCAATTGCAGCCCGTTGGTTTTTATTGTCAATTTTTAGTAAACCACGCCACCACTTTTCCGGCCAGGGGTTTTTGTGCCCGGATGGCGGCGTGGGGGCACACCTCCAGGCAGCAATAGCAGCGAATGCAGGTGTCGGTGTTGAACGAAATTCCCCGGTCCGTGTAGGAAATGGCTTGTGCCGGGCAATACTTCCAGCACTCGCCGCACAGCTTGCAGGCCTTGTTGTCCGCCACCGGCTTCTGAATAACGAACTTTCTCATGAACCAGCCCAGGTAGTCCGGGTCATACACTCCCATTTCCCTGGCGTTGCGCTGGGTTTCCAGGTATTCGGGGTCCAGTCCCACCTGAAGGCAGACCACATGATCCACGGCGTGGGCACTTTTGCCGCCTATCAGCAGCCCCAATTCCCGGGGGGTGCCGCTTCTCCCCGGGCCCTGACCCTCCATGGCGAGGATGCCGTCCATGATGGTATAGGCCGGCCCAACGGCTTCGAAGATACTCACGATCAGGCGCCCGAACATCTGCCGATCCACGCCCGCGCGCATGTGCCATTCGGGCTTTTTCAGACCCACGATGCAGCCGAAGAGATTCTTCACCCCCAGGGTCAGCATCATCTGGGTCACATCCACCTGAATCGTTTTTTCAAAGGGCTTGACCGTCACGTCGAGCCCCTTGAGCACCTCCTCATAGCCGCCTTTTTTCAACAATTTGGCGAAGCTGCCCATGGCCGGGCTGTCCGATATCTGGACCCGGGCCCCTTTTCCCAGCGCAAATTCTGCCGCCGCCTTGACGATCAGCGGGTGGGTGGTCACCGCTGCCTCGGGTATTGCCGGAGCGAGAAAATTGGGTTTGATCAGCACCCGTGTGCCGGTGTCGATCACAGGCGCTTCTCCAGACTCCAGCATCTCGAACACGATGGGCCGAATCAACTGGTAGTTGTAAGCCGCTTTTCGAATAATGACGGTGGACATGGCAGTGGGCGCTTCATGAAGAACGGTGATTGAACATAACCAAGCGAACTGATAGGGTGTGCTCGTCAGGCAACTTAGTATTGATGCAACGTTAGCGTCAAGTCCTTTCCCAGTCCAGTAATTGTCGAAACCGATGATCGATTCGCCCACTTCGATGGCAAAAATGGATCGTGCTGACGACAGCGCATTTAACAAGCGGGTTCGCCGCCATGTTGCCGGACGGGTCCGGGCGTACTATGCGATCACAGCCCCGGGATTCGAAAATTTTTGCCGGCAGGAACTGGTTGGCCTGGGCATTGACCGCAGCGGCCTGGCCGTGGATACCGGAGGCGTGACTTTTGCCGGCCGGCTGGTGGACTGCCAGCGGGCCAACCTGCATCTTCGCACGGCCACTCGTATTCTCATGCGCATCGATGCCTTCAGCGCGACCAACCTGCGCCGGCTGGAGAAAAAAGCCGGCGACATCGCCTGGGAGCTGTTTCTTCCGTCAGGGTGCCTACCCGATGTGAAGGTGAGCAGCCACCGTTCACGTCTCCACCATACAGAGGCCATCGCCCGGAGCATTCGGGACAGTATGACACACCGGTTGAACGGGGCCTGCGGTTCGTCGCCATCCGTTTTCCCACAGACCGTATTCGTGCGCGTGGTGGATGACCGGTTTACGATCTCTCTGGACAGCAGCGGGGAGCCGCTCTACAAGCGGGGGCTGAAGGCGGGGCCGGCCCGGGCGCCCATCCGGGAAACCCTGGCGGCGGCCACTCTCATGGCCGCCGGCTACGACCCCCGGCGGCCCCTGGTGGATCCTTTGTGCGGGTCCGGCACCTTTTCCCTGGAAGCAGCCATGATGGCCAAACAGATGGCGCCGGGGGTGAAACGCGCGTTTGCCTTCATGGGCTGGCCGGCTTTTCGTGAGGGCCAGTGGGCGTTTTTAAAGCGTGAGGCCGAATCGCAGATGTTAGGTTTGGACCAGCCCCTGATATTTGCTTCGGATATTGACGCGGGGGCCTGTGAAGCGCTGGCAGGCATGATCGGCGGCAACGGGTTGTCGGATGCCGTCAGGGTGGCGCAAAAGGACGTTTTTCGATGTGAGGCCGGCCAGTATGGCGGCGGCTCTGGGCTGGTAACCATCAATCCGCCCTATGGTCTCCGCATCGGTTCGGCCAAACAGGCGGACAACCTGTTCAAAGAAATCTGCCGGCACCTGGCGCATCGGTTCAAAGGCTGGAATGTTGCCCTGATCGCCCCCAGGCGGGACCTGACACATCAGCTACCGTTTCCGGCCAGGCGGCTGCCGCTGTTTCATGGGGGACTGAAGCTGACACTGATTTTGGGGACCATCAAGTGTCCGTCTACAAACGAGGCTTTTCGTTCAAGCTTAAGCCGTTAAATATTTGGCTTTTTGCCTTGCATATCTGTAATTTCCAACGTATTTTAGCTCTTCGCCGGACACGGCAACACAATCGCTTGAATTCTGGAACGGCAGAAAAAGGGTTAAAATTATTATGAATGTTAGCGCCTGCAAGCAGCTGCAGAGACTTGATGTTGATACGGTTTGCCGTCTGATCGCCGCCACCCAGCTGGCCTCGGGTGAAATCCCCTGGTCCACGGGAGACAAGACCGACCCCTGGGATCACGTGGAGGCGGCCATGGGGCTGGTGGTGGGCGGATATATAGAGCAGGCCCGGCTGGCCTTTGACTGGTCGCGAGCCATGCAGCTGGCGGACGGCAGTTGGTTTGCCGCCTATCGAAACGGCATTCCCGAAAACCGGACCCGCGAAACCAACATGAGCGCTTACATCGCCGTGGGCGTCTTTCACTACTGGCTGATCACTGGCGATCGCACTTTTCTGGAATCCATGTGGGATACGGTGCGGCGGGCCATTGACTTTGCCGTCAACCACCAGAGCGCTAACGGCGAGATCTGCTGGGCAATCAGCCCCCAGGGCAAGGTAGACCCCATGGCCCTGCTCACCGGCTCCAGTTCCATCTACATGAGTCTGAAGTGCGCCATGGCCATTGCCGCCGTGCTGGGCATGGCCACTAGACCCTGGGCCGATGCATTCAAGCGTCTCGGCGATGCCATCTGCAACCGGCCCTACCTGTTCAACATGACCAAATCCCGCTTTTCCATGGACTGGTTCTACCCGGTGCTGTGTGGTGCAGTAACCGGAGAAGCCGCCGGCCAACGGTTCGAGCGGCAGTGGAAAAAATATGTGGTGGAGGGATTGGGGGTTCGCTGCGTCTCCGACCAACCCTGGGTGACCATCGCGGAAAGTTCCGAGCTGGTGCTTGCCCTGGCCGCCATGGGAGACACGGAAAAGGCCCACATCGTCTTTAACTGGCTGTCGGATCACGTGTTCGATGACGGCTCCTTCTGGTGCGGTTTCACCTTTCCGGACATGACCCTGTGGCCCGAAGAGAAAATAACCTGGACCAATGCGGCGGTGCTCCTGGCTGCCGACGCCCTGTTCAACCTCACCCCGGCGAGCCGGTTGTTCGATCACCGATGGTGGGCTGAAGCCGGTTATCCGGGTTGATGGCGTGCAACGTAAAAAGCAACCTTTTCGGTAACCGGTCATGATCAAAGACCATCGCCCCTACGTCATCAAGAAGGCATACCTGAAGCTTCAGAAATTCTATGCCAGCCACTTTCTCCGGCCCCAGCTGGAACATCTGGGGCGGGGGTTCATTTTCATGCGGCCCTGGCATGTAGAGCTGTTCGGTTCACACATCTCCATCGGACAATTCGCCACGGTCATCGCCACCCCGGACAAGAAGATTCGGCTGTCTGTGTGGCCGGATGAGGCGGGCAAGGGGCACATCACCATCGGCAACTACTGCCTGATCTGCCCAGGGGTTAGAGTCAGCAGTGCTGCCGGCATCACCATCGCCGACAACTGCATGATCGCCAACGGCGCTTACATTACCGATTCGGACTGGCATGGGATCTACGACCGCCTCTCCTTCGGCAAGGCCATGCCGGTGACCATCGAAAAAAACGCCTGGATCGGGGACAGTGCCATCGTCTGCAAGGGGGTGACCATCGGGGAGAACAGCATCGTGGGGGCCGGTGCCATCGTGGTGGATTCGGTTCCCGCTAACTGTGTGGCTGCCGGCAACCCGGCCCGGGTCGTCAAAAAACTGGACCCCGAAGAAACCTTCACCACACGCGCCGAGTTCTACTCCGATCCGGAGAAGCTTTCCCGTGAATTCATGGCCTGGGAGCAGGCCATGCTGCGGGGAAACACCTTGTTTGGCTGGCTTCGCCACCTGCTGTTTCCCGCCAAAGGGGATTGATGCCTCGCGTCAAACCCCATTCCCTGCTCGGCGCCTTGATCCTGCTTTGTACTTCAATGCAGGATTTTCATGACATCCGCATTTGCCACATACCGCCACAATTTGTCGTTGTTCAATCTCTTCCGGATAGGCTATGGATACCCATTATCGCAAACGGGTAAATGTTATGACAGAGCAAGACCTGATCGCCGTCCTCATGCCGGACGGGGGGTTGCAATTGGAGTGGGATAAGGCGGATGGGGTTCTCAGCAAGAGCCGCGGGCTCCTCCAGAATGAGCTGTATCAGCTCTTTGAGTCGGAAAATGAGCGCTGGCTGCTTAGCCTCGGGTTCTCCGATACGGATGTGCAACTTTCCGCATCATTGTCCTATTGGCGGGATTTTGCGGCGCTGTTCACCCAAAAACTGATTCGCACACCGGATCTTGAATCGCTGCGGGAAAAAATCTGCTGTGATCTTGCGCCGGAAGAAATTGAAGCCTGGTTGAATCGTGCGCCCATGATGACGGGGTTGGACTACCTGGATACCGCCCTGCTGGAGCGTATCTGGGCTACGTTGCATGCGGCCTGGCGCTCGGTGATGAGCGCTCATGACGGGACGGTGGCTGCTTTCATCAAGACGTGCAGCCCCAAAGCCCATCTTGTGGGCCGGATATTTTTTCATCTGGTTGAAAATAAAGATGAGGTTCATCCATTTGCGTTTCTATCCACATATTCCACACGATTGAATCAAGAAGGCGACTCCAGGCATGTGCCGCTGAAATTTGCCCTTCAGGAATTTGCCGGAAACAAGGCGAAACTTCTGGAATTACTGGCCACGGTCCATGAGGCCGCCAAAACATCGGCGGTTCTTGGGGAAATCCTGTCCTCCGGGGGCATCTTTCAGCCCCTGGCCTGGTCAGCCGGGCAGGCCTATCTGTTTTTGAAGGATATTCCTGTTTTTGAGAAGGCCGGCATTCTTTGCCGGATTCCCAACTGGTGGAAGGCGGGTGGACCTCGTATTTCCCTTGATTTACAATTCGGCGCCCAAAAACTTTCGTTTGTGGGCATGGAGGCAATTTTGTCGTTTAACGCCGGATTGCTGCTGGATGGGGAGCCTTTGACCAAAGCAGAAGTTCAGCGATTGCTGGCCCAGTCCGAGGGGCTTGCCTTTATTAAGAATAAATGGGTGGCGGTTGATCCGGACAACTTGCAAAAAACCCTGGCAGCCTATGAAGAAGCCG
Organism: Desulfosarcina sp.; assembly: GCA_014237405.1. Classification (GTDB taxonomy): domain Bacteria; phylum Desulfobacterota; class Desulfobacteria; order Desulfobacterales; family Desulfosarcinaceae; genus Desulfosarcina. The sequence goes on from JABZFO010000089.1 coordinate 9,516, forward strand.
AGAAAATGATGGCCGGCGGCGGGCTTTCATGGCTGGATGCCATGCGGTTGCAGATGACTCCGGGGAAACTCCTGGGCGATGCAACATTCCCGCTTGATGATGTTTGTGTGTCGCATGGCAAGTGGCTTTCCGATGTCATGCAAAAGTTGCGGAAACCTCAAACGCTTCAGAACATCCAACCCAACCGGAATTTCAAGGCCAGATTGCGAAAATACCAGCAAACCGGATTGAACTGGCTCTGTTTTTTGCATTCCCTCCATTTGGGCGCCTGCCTGGCCGATGACATGGGGCTTGGCAAAACCGTTCAGGTATTGGCGTTTTTAAACTGTCTGTATGCTTCAAAGGAGAGCCGAAAGACCCGCAAGCCATCCAGTTTGTTAGTGATCCCCGCATCCCTGCTGGCAAACTGGGCCGCCGAGATCAGGCGTTTTTATCCGGAGTTATCTTTTTTCATCGCCCATCCCGGCATGCATTCATCCGGGGAGCTGGCCGGCGGAAACAAGAACCTGATCAAGGCCCATGATCTCGTGATCACGACCTACGCCCTGGCTGGACGCTATCGCTTTCTACAGAATCATTCATGGTATTACCTGATTTTGGACGAGGCCCAGGCCATCAAAAACCCGGGAACCAAACAAACCAAAGTCCTCAAAACATATAAGGCCCGAAACAAGCTGATTCTCACGGGAACCCCCATTGAGAACCGTTTGTCCGATTTATGGTCCTTGTTTGATTTTATCAATCCCGGATTGCTTGGTTCTGCCGGTGAATTCAAGAAAGTTGCTAAAGACTTAAACCAGGATCATTCAAAGTATGGTCAACTGCGGAAACTGATTCGTCCCTATATTCTCAGACGATTGAAAACCGACAGAACCGTTATCCGGGACCTGCCGGCCAAGGTGGAAATGAAAACCTACACGGACCTGGCGCCCAAACAAATTGTGTTGTATCAACAAATGGTCAGCGGTCTTGAAAAGGCACTTGCCGTCAAGGACGGGATGCAGCGCAAGGGCCTGATTCTCTCATCCCTGATGAAATTAAAGCAACTGTGCAACCATCCGGATCAATATCTCGGCGGCAACGGGTACCAGGAAGCGGAATCCGGCAAGTTCAGCCGCTTGCGTGAAATCTGTAGAACCATCCATGAAAAAAGAGAACGGGTTCTGGTGTTTACCCAGTTTAAGGAAATCATTGACCCGCTCTGCCATTTTCTGGCAGGCATTTTTCATCATCAGGGGCTGTTTATTCATGGAAGCGTGCCGGTCAGAAAAAGAAAAGTCGTGCTGAGCGAATTTCAGGGGGAAAAGTATGTGCCGTACATGGTGCTGTCACTTAAAGCCGGGGGCGTGGGTTTGAACCTGACCCGGGCCAATCATGTGATTCATTTTGACCGGTGGTGGAATCCGGCGGTTGAGAATCAAGCCACGGACAGGGCTTTTCGGATCGGCCAGAAAAAAAACGTGCTTGTGCACAAGTTCATCACCAACGGGACGGTTGAAGAAAAAATCGATCTGATGATTGAAGAGAAGAAGCGATTGTCGCAAGATGTCATTGCCGCCGGAAACGAGGATTGGATCACGGAGATGGACAACGAGCAGGTGATGGACCTGTTCCGGCTGTCGTTACCCGAACCATAGGAAGATAAAAGATCATGAGCTATTGGCAGTTTCCCCGATATGTATCCGTTTCGGAAAAAAGGGCGCGGGCTGAAAAAAAGATCCGGCAGTTACAAAAGAAAAATCCGGATATCGCACCGGTGATCATTGAAGGGCGCAGTCTGGCGAAGACTTGGTGGGGCAAGTCCTGGAATACCAACCTCGAACGGTATGCGGATTACAGCAACCGGATTGAACGCGGCCGCAGTTATTTGCGCCATCGCGCGGTTGTCGATCTTCGCATTAATAAGGGCGCGGTAAGTGCATTGGTGCAAGGATCGAGAAGCAAACCCTATGCCGTGAAGATTCACATCAAGGCGCTTGTGAAAAAAAAATGGAAAACAATAATAGGCGCCTGCACGGGAAAACTGGATTCTCTGCAAGACCTCCTGGCAGGACGGTTCCCTAAAGAGCTGTCTCATCTTTTCATGGAAAAGGGCAGCGGCCTTTTCCCCACACCGCCAGAAATTCAATTTTCCTGCAGTTGCCCGGACTGGGCATATATGTGCAAGCATGTTGCGGCCGTGCTGTATGGCATTGGCGCACGGCTGGACCAAGACGCGTCGCTCTTTTTTCTGCTGCGTCAGGTCAACCTGGACGATCTGATTTCCAAGGCCCTTGAGGATACCACCGGGAAATGGATCCAAAAGGCGGATGATAATGCGCATCCGATCATTGCCGAGGCGGATCTTGGCAATGTTTTCGGAATTGACATGGAAGAGACGCCGGAATTTGGAAAAGACTTTCCCGGGGCTGCACCGAAGCCCGCAAAAGCGGTTAAACGAGTTAAACAGTCCAATCCGTCAAAACACGCATCCATCAAAGCGTCAAAAGCAAAAGGGGTGGATGAGAAAACACGGATCCTAAAGTTGGTGCAACAGGCACCAGACGGTATCAATGCGCCTGATCTGCACGAGAAGAGCGGCATCGACATGGTAAAGATTCGCAATGTCCTGTATCAGGCGTATCGGAAAGGCCAGATCCGGAAGGTTGCCCGGGGCATTTACCAGGCGAAGGCAACCAAGCCAAAGCGGGCCAGCGGGACTGAACGCCTGGCAGCCGTCCTGGCGGTTATCAAGGCCGCCCCCGATGGCATCCGGACGCCCCGCGTTGCAGAAGAAACCGGCTTTCCCACGGCCACGGTCCGCGCGATGATAACCCGCCTGCTGAAAACAGGAGGTATTAGAAGAATTTCGCACGGACTATATGGACCGCCCGGGCAAACCCGCAAAAAGAAGACGGCCAGTGCGGCAAACGTGATTCTGTCGATGATCCAATCACATCCGGACGGTGTCGGTTTTGCCGCCCTCAAGGCCCAGTCGGGTTACGAGGAGAAGCAACTGCGGAATATCGTATTCCGCCTATTCAAATCGAGAAAAGTCCGTGGGGCCGGACGAGGTATTTATATTGCCGTTTAGGGCATCCTTCATTTTGTAGTTTACACTTCTTCAACATTGAGGGATGCCAGCCATTAGCTGTCAGCCGTTAGATAGTGCCCATCCAGAAACGGTCTTTTCGCCCAATCTCTGCGTTATGCTCAAAATTTTATCCTCGGAATATCAACTATATGCCTGCGGTAAAATTTTTCGCAAGCCTTGATCTTGAACGAATGGCTAACAGCTATGCGCACAGATCATGTTTCTTGAGGTATCTTACCCGTAAAAGTGTAAACTACTTTGCGCTAATCATGAAGGATGTCCCGCTTAGAAAAGAAAATGCAGAATGATTTTATTGCCGCTATGGCGGCAAATAACGCTATCTTGTTGTGTGTTTTAGGGGACGGATTCAAATATGCTTGACAAATTACCGCCAAGGCGGCAAAAATATGTGTCACGATTTCCATTGGCCCTGTAGAAAATCTAAAAACGATTAAGGTGGCTCCTATGGCGGTAAAGATCGGTGCTGAATCAGTCTCGAGTGTCGGCAGGATCATTCGATTCCACCGCAAGATAGCCGGGCTGTCCCGCATAGAGCTGGCTGACATTGCCGGCGTTGGAAAGACAGTTGTCTATGACATTGAAAAGGGCAAGGAAACAGTGCGCCTCGATACTCTGCTCAAGCTGCTCGGCGCTCTCAACGTTACGGTATCCTTGGCCGGCCCGATGATGGAACGCTACGAGGCGGGTGATGATGCGGAAAGCTGATGTCTTCATGCACGATATCCACGCCGGTGTTCTGGAGGAAACTGCACCCCAGTCAGCCTGTCGCTTCACCTATGATGCTAAATATGATGGGCCGCCGGTTTCCCTGACCATCCCCGTAAGGCCCGGGCCGTATGAGTTTGATGCCTTTCCGCCGTTTTTAGAAGGGCTGCTGCCGGAAGGATACAATCTGGAAGCCCTGCTTCGAGCCATGAAGATTGACCGGAATGATCTTTTCAGCCAACTGCTGGCTGTTGGAATGGATATGGTCGGTGCGGTGACGGTGCGGGAGACGGAATGAGCATCTGCCCCATCACCTATGAACCGTGCGAGGGGAAATATTCCCTCCAGGGTTTAAGGAAGCTGTCGCGAAGCCTCACAACGCTTAAGGATCTCCCTTATACCGCTGCCGATCAGGTTCATGAAGCCGCTTCCCGTGCTTCTAAAATGTCGATTCAGGGGGTTCAACCCAAGCTCAGCGTCATCTTGAATACGCGAAAAAACGGATTTGAAGTAGTCGATAACGGCGGGCGCTTCATTTTGAAGCCGCAAAATCCGTTGTACCGCTTTCTGCCGGAAAATGAAGACCTGTCCATGCGCATAGCGTCCTCAGCCGGGATTTCGGTTCCGCTGCATGGGCTTGTCTATTCAAAAGATGGCTCGATGACCTATTTTATAAGGCGGTTCGACAGGGTCGGAAAAATGAAGGTTGCCATGGAGGATTTTTCACAACTTCTGGGGCTGACTCGGGAAACCAAATATGATGCTTCCATGGAAAAAGTGGTCCAGGTGATTGAGCAATACTGCACCTTCCCGGCCGTTGAAAAAATCAAGCTGTTCAGGATGACCTTGGTGAATTTTCTAATCGGTAACGAGGATATGCATGTGAAGAACTTTTCACTGATGACCAGGGATAGCAAGGTGGAGCTCACACCTGCGTATGATATTCTGAACACGACGATGGTCCTGTCTGATGCGCAGGAGGAAATTGCCTTGCCGGTTAAAGGGAAAAAACGCAAACTGGATGGTGGTGTTCTAATAGATTATTTCGGTCGGGAGCGGCTGGGGTTGAACCGGAAAATCATTTCATCTGTCATAGATGACCTTGTGCAGGCTCTGCCTTTTTGGGAACGAATGATCGGAATCAGCTTTTTGCCAGATGAAATGAAATCGGAATATCGGCTGTTGCTGAAAGCGCGAAGGGGAAGGTTGTTGGGTTGAAGCGGGGGCGTCTGGGAGGCATTTTTTATATTTTAGAGGTGACCGGCCCATGTGGTCAAGCAACTGGTTTCGGAAGAGACCTTCACCACCCGTGCTGAACTCTTCTCAGACCCTGCCAAACTTTCCGGTGAGTTTATGGCCTGGAAACAGGCCATGCTGCGGGGAAACACCTTGTTTGGCTGGCTTCGCCACCTGCTGTTTCCCGCCAAAGGGGATTGATGCCTCGCGTCAAACCCGCGATGGCCTTGTCCATTCCCTGCGCGGGGCCTTGATCCTGCTTTGTACTTCAATGCAGGATTTTCATGACATCCGCATTTGCCACATACCGCCACAATTTGTTGTTCAATCCCTTCCGGTGCAGAAAAAAGGGATATCCGCAGGAAAAAATCGGTAAGCACAGCAAGCTCGATTTTCGACTACTGGATATCAGGAAACTATTTGAAGTCCTTTTTGCGTAAACCGTGTTTGGTCATCAGCTTGTGGAGTTGGCGGGTGCTGACGCCCGCGGTGGCCGCGCAGAGCGCGATTCGTCCCTTGTTTATGGTGAGCAGGCGGATGAGATACTGAAGCTCGGCCTGCCTCGCCACCTTCGCCCGGAATTGGCGCAAGGCGGGCAGCTTGTCGGAGTCCAAAGCCGGAGGCATGCAATCCTGATTGAACAGCTCGGGAGGAAAGCTCTTGGGGCCCAACTTTTCGCCTTTTTCTAGAATAAAGGCCCGCTCGATCAGGTTCTCCAGCTCGCGGATGTTTCCCGGCCAGTCATACATGAAAAAGGCCTGCTCCACCTCCTGGCTCACCCCGGCGATCTTACGCCCGTAAAGCCGGTTTAAGCGCTTGATGAATAGTTGGGTCAAAAGTGGGATGTCCTCGCGTCGCTCCCGGAGAGGAGGGATGTGCAGCGGAAAGACGTTTAAGCGGTAAAAAAGGTCGCTTCTGAAGTAGCCTTCGTCTACCATCTGTTTGGGGTCGGAATTGGTTGCCGCCAGCACCCGCAGGTCGGCCTCCATGGTCTCTTCACTGCCCACCGGCTGAAAGGTGTGGTCCTGTAAAAACTGCAAGAGCTTTATCTGGATGGCGGGGATAACGGTCCCGATCTCGTCCAAAAAGATAGTGCCGCCATTGGCCAGGGCGAAGCGGCCTTGCTTGCGTTTCACAGCGCCGGTGAAAGCTCCCTTCTCGTGGCCGAAAAGCTCGCTTTCAATCAGGGTTTCGGGGATGGCCCCACAATGCACGCTGATGAAGGGGCTCTCTTTGCGCGATGACTGCAGGTGAATCAGCCGGGCCAAAAAACTCTTGCCGGTACCGGTCTCCCCGGTGATCAGCACCGTGGAATTCGTGGAAGCCACCAGCCTCACCTGTTCGTATAACTGGCGCATTACACCCGAACGGCCTTGGGCCTGATCCAGAAATCTTCCTTTTAAGGCCTCGTCTTCCAGGTAGCCCAGCCCGTAATCAAAACCCATGGGCACCATGTCAAAATCGTTGAGTGTGCTCATTGCTTCCCGTCGCTACACAGGTCCGGCGGCCATGCCGTCGCGCCGCACCTCGGCCACTCCCATGAAGCCGGGGCGGGTTTGGCAGCGTATGGTCGCGTTGATGGCTCCCAGATAGAAGGCGTAGTCCCGCCGCCGGTCGATTTGATACCCCAACCCTTCCAAATGTGCCACCACGGCCGGATCGAAGCGCTCGGCCTCCAGGCTCACCACTCCGCCTAAAGAGCAATGCAGACGGGGCCGGGCCATGGCCTCGTACAGAGAACACCCGCCATCGACCAAGTGCACCATGAACTGGGCCATGGCGGAGTATATGCGGTCACTTCCCGGACTGCCCGCGGCCAGCCAGGGCGTGCCGTTTAAAAACATGATGGCCGGGGCCACCGAAGACCAGGGCACCGCTCCAGGGCGCAGGTAGTAGGGATGACTGGGGTCCTTAGTCTCCAGGGTGTTGAGATAGTTGTTGTACAAGAAACCCAAACCGGATGCCGCCGCCTTGGAGCCGTAAATCGACTCAATGGATTGGCTTAAGGAGACCGCGTTGCCCATGGCGTCCATCACCGAGATGTGGGTGGTTTCACCGCCCAATTGAGGAGCGTCCAACAAGGGTAATGCGGGGTCCACATGCTCCTGAATAGAAATCGCCAGAGAACGGGCGAACTCCGGATTGGTCATGATGCGGTCCGGCGATTGCTGATAATGGTTGGGTCCCACGGGATGTTGCCGTCTTTGCAGGAACACCTTGCGAAAGGTCTCTGCCATAAAATGACAGGAGGAAGGAGCCACCTTGGATAGAAAGTCTGAGGGCAGGTTTCCCAGCACCATCATGACCAGGGACAAGTCCCGCCCGGCCCCGGGTGGTGGTATGGTGGCGATCCGCACCTCCCGGTAGTGCCGCTCCACGCAGGGTCGCTCTATGGGCCAGGGAATCAAGGCCAGGTCTTCGGCTCTTAAGAACCCCTGGTTTTCCCTCATGTCCTTGTCGATGCGTTCAGCCACCGGGCCCAGGTAAAAAGCCCGGGGCCCCTGATCCGCCAACAGCTCCAAAACCTGGGCCAGCTCGAGCTGTACAAAAAGTCGGCCCGATTCGTGGGGATGCTCACCCTTCCGCAAAAAGGCCAGCGCTCCGGATGGAGGCGTCACTTTCAGGAAGGTTACAAGTTCTCTTGCCTGCAGGCGGCATTGCATCCCGGTCAGGGCATACCCCTCCTTTGCCAGCTGGATAGCCGGGGCCAACACCTCATCCCAAGCCAAACTGCCGAATTTGAAATGCATGTAGCCTAGGACCGCGGGAGTGGAAGGGACCGTAGTGGCGCGGTATCCCAAAAACTGCTCGCCATTGGCCAGTTTGGAGCGCACGGCCAAAGAGGGCACTCGCGAGGAGCCGTCCAAGGCCAGGGTGCGGCCGTTTACGTGAAGCACTGCCATGGTCTGGCCGCCCAGGCCGCTGGCCTGGGGTTCGCAGACTGAAAGCGCCATTGCTGCGGCCACGGCCGCGTCCACCGCGTTGCCCCCCCGTTGCAGCATGGCCACCCCCGCCTGGCTGGCCTGGGGAAAGGCGGTCGCCACCATTCCGTCCATGGAAAAGGCCGCCTTGCCGTCGGTGGAAGGTTCAAAGCTGTCTTCAATGCGATAGATGTCCATATCATCCCTGCTGATGAACGACGCAAGCGGTATGAAATATCCGGGACAGGTGTTTAAGGTAACAGCAAATCGCGTGCCAATTACAACTACCTGAAAATTATTGCACAATATTTATAGCCAGTCAAGATTTTCGGAACTAAAAGTTCCTTTTTTAGGATATGGCTTTTGGCTGCCGATCCTTATCATGTTGAAAAATCAGACAACTAATTTATTTTATTGCATAAAATTTATGTCAGGAGCGAAAGGGATTATGGCTTCACTATGGATCAAGTCGGAATAAAAAATTCCGAACTTGTCCATATTATAAGAACTATTAGTTCCGATATAAAGAGGGGTTAACGAGTAGTTATTTTTAAATACAGATAGTTAGATAATGGCACGCAAATTGCTTTTTAGCAGGAATACAGGATCCCTTCATTTCAGCGGTTACGGGCCGAATAGGACAAGCATGACCGAATCCCTTTTGCGCATAGAAAATCTGAAGACCCAGTTTTTCACCGATGACGGTGTGATCAAGGCAGTGGATGGGGTAGACCTGTGCATCCATCCCGGCGAAACTCTAGCCGTGGTGGGTGAAAGCGGCTGCGGCAAAAGCGTCACAGCTCTTTCTGTTCTGCGCCTTATTCAATCACCTCCCGGCCGCATCCTGGAGGGCAGCAAGATCCGATTCAACGGTCAGGAACTCACAAACCTTTCCGATGAGGCGATGCGCCATATCCGGGGCAACCGGATCTCTATGATCTTCCAGGAGCCCATGACCAGCCTGAACCCGGTCTTCAGGGCAGGCACACAGGTGGCTGAGGCCATCCACCTCCACCAAAAGGTCACCAAGGGTCAGGCCATGGAGCAGGCTGTGGAGATGATGGACAAAGTCGGCATCCCTGATCCGGCCCAACGGGCCCGGGAATACCCACACCAGCTTTCGGGCGGCATGCGCCAGCGAGTGATGATCGCCATGGCGCTGGCATGCAATCCCAAGCTGATGATCGCCGATGAGCCCACCACCGCCTTGGATGTGACCATTCAGGCCCAGATCCTGGATTTGATGAATGCGCTAAAGGAGAATTTCGGCGCGGCCATCATGCTTATCACCCATGATTTGGGGGTGGTAGCCGAGATGGCCCAACGAGTGGTCGTGATGTACACCGGCCAGGTGGTGGAGGAAGCCGGGGTTGAGGAGCTGTTCGAAGCGCCAAAACACCCCTACACCGTAGGCCTGATGAGGGCCATTCCCAACTTGGATACGCCGGTTCCCTCTGACCGAATGCTTCCCACCATACCCGGCATGGTGCCCAGTCTGCTCGATCTTCCCACGGGCTGCAATTTTCAAAAAAGATGCCTCAAGGTGATGGACCGCTGCAAAGAGAAGGCCCCTCCCTTGTTCGAACTCGACCACGGGCATCTATCGAGGTGCTGGCTCCATGAGTGATCAACCTTTTTTGCGTATAGAAGATCTGAAGATGCACTTTCCCATCGGCGGAGGTTTTTTTAGCAAGCCCCGCTCCTTCGTGCATGCGGTGGATGGGGTGGACCTCTCTTTAAGAAAGGGAGAGACACTGGGTGTGGTGGGGGAGAGCGGCTGCGGTAAAACCACCTTGGGTCGCTGTATTTTGCGGTTAATCGAACCTACCGCCGGCAATATAATGTTCGAGGGTCATGAAATACTGGATCTGCACGAAAAGAAACTCCGGGAACTCCGGCGGGACATGCAGATCATCTTCCAGGATCCATATTCCTCTTTGAACCCCCGGAAGACTGTGCGCCGCATCGTGGGCGAAGCCTTTAGTATTCACGGCCTTCTCACCGCCGGGGAGCGCAAAGAACGCGTTGTTGAGCTGCTCAACCTGGTGGGGCTTTTACCCGAACATGCGTCACGCTATCCCCATGAGTTCAGCGGTGGCCAGCGCCAGCGCATCTGCATTGCGCGGGCCTTGGCCCTTAATCCAAAACTGATCATCGCCGACGAACCGGTTAGCGCGCTGGATGTCTCGATACAGGCCCAGGTCTTGAATTTGCTTGTTTCCCTCCAAAAGCGGTTCGACCTCACCTATCTTTTCATCTCTCACGATCTGAGTGTGGTGCGCCACTTATGCGACCGGGTGGCGGTGATGTATTTGGGCCGCATCGTGGAGCTGGCGCCGGCCATGGCATTGTACGCCGGTCCCAGGCACCCTTACACCGAAGCGCTCTTGTCCGCCCTGCCGGTGGCTAATCCCAAGCATAAGAAGCACCACATCAAATTGGGCGGCGATGTACCCTCGCCGATAAACCTACCGGCCGGCTGCAGGTTCCATCCTCGTTGTCCCTATGTTCAAAATGAATGCAAAGACGAGATCCCGCCTTTGCGCCAGTTGAATAGCGACCATATGGTTGCATGTCATTTACCATTGAAAGGAGGATATAATGAAAATTAAAGGGTTGTTGATCGCAATGATTTTCTGTCTGATATTGGTTCCCCTGAAGGCGGGGGCCCAAACCGCTCTTCTGGCGTTGGGTGTCGCCGACATCGGTACGTTGGATCCTCATTTTGCCAACAAAATCGGTGAGGTTCCCATTATTCGCATGGTCTATCAGTCCCTGTTGCGCCATCCACCCGGAGAGATCGACGTGGCCAAGCTACAGCCATCTCTGGCTACCCAGTGGGAAGTGGGCGATGATAAGCTGACCTGGACTTTCCATCTGCGCAAGGGCGTCAAATGGCATGAGGGGTATGGCGAGCTGACCGCCGAGGACGTCAAGTTCTCCATTGACCGCATTATCAATCCGGATGTTGGATCCCCGGCCCGTAAGGCCTTGGCCGCGGTGGATAGTATCAGTGTAGTGGACCCCTATACCGTTCAGATCAAGACCAAGCAACCCTATCCGGTGCTGCCGGCCATGATGGTGGAAGAGCGATTCGGGTACATCATCAGTAAAAAGGCGGCGGAGAAGCTGGATAAGGATATTAAGTACCATCCGGTGGGCACCGGTCCTTTCATGTTCGAGGCTTACAAACCCCGGGAAAGTTTCACCCTCAAGGCCAATCCGGATTACTGGGGCGACAAGCCCAAACTGGAGAAGGTGGAGGTCTCCTTCATGCCGGACAACTCGACCCGCGAGCTGGCTTTACGCAACGGCGAGGTGCACGCCATCAACATCCCGGCTAAACAGGAGTGGATCGACCGGCTCAAAAAAGCAGGATTTACCGTGAATTTGACCAGCCCGGCCAACATGTTTGTGCTTCATTTCAATCTGACTAAGAAACCCATGGACAACAAGAAAGTCCGCATGGCGCTTTGCCACGCCATCAGCCGGGATATTTTGGTCCAGTTTTTGGGCAAGGATGTGGCCAAATCCGAGGTGAGCCCACTCCCCAGCGGTTACGTCGGTTATACGGACAATGTGGTTCGCTACCCCTACGACGTGGCAAAGGCTAAAAAATTCCTGGTCGATGCCGGACACAAGGACGGTTTCAAGCTCTCTATGAATATCAGCAACTCCAATATCTACCTGCCCCCCATGCAGGTGATCCAGGAGATGTGGAAGAAGATCGGAGTGGATCTGGAGCTGAAGGTGGTGGATCATCCCACCTATCACAAGTTGATCCGTAAAGACGTGAATCCTGTGGTGATCTACGGAGCCTACCGGTACCCGCTCACCGGCACCCGGTATTTTACCCAGTTTTACCACTCGGACTCCATCGTAGGCAAGGAGACGGCGATTATAAACTTCTCCCATTACGGCGAAGCCCTGCCAGGGGTCGACAAGTACATCGACGACGCCCGCTTCGAGCTGGACGTGACCAAGCAGATCCGCCTGTGGGAAGCGGCCCAGAAGCAGATCGTGGAAGACTGCGTCGCCTTCCCGCTCTTCACCCGCAAATATGCCATGGCCAAGAGCAAAAATTTCGACCAGGGATTCGAACAGAAGAGTTATTCCTTCTACCAGGTCACGGAAAAGAGCCGGATCAAGTAACCGCCTGAGAAATGACGGAAGGGCCGCTTCCCTGCCGGAGGCGGCCCTTCCGGCCGGATCGGATAATGCGCATGTATACATATGCCTTTAAAAGAATCTTGACCGCCGTCACCGTCATGTGGGCCGTTGCCAGCATCGTGTTTCTGGCCATGCGGCTGGTGCCTGCGGATCCTGCCATGGTGGTGTTGGGGGAACACGCCACGGCCGAGGCGCTGGCGGCCTTCCGTGAAGAGATGGGGCTCAACCGACCACTCACGGTGCAATACTGGGAGTTCATCGGCGGATTGGCCCATGGGGATCTGGGGCGTTCTCTCATTACCAACCGGCCGATTGCGGACCAGATCTGGTCGCTATTTCCCTATACCCTCAATCTGGCGATCAGCTCGACCCTAATCGGGGCGATAATCGGAATCCCCCTGGGTGTGTGGGCCGCCATTCGTAAAAATACGGCCATCGATTATATCAGCCGAATAGTGGCTCTGGCCGGATTTTCCTTCCCTGCCTTTTATTTGGGCGTATTGCTTTTATTGATCTTTTCCATTCAACTGGGCTGGTTCCCGGTTCTGCACCAGATCCGGGAAGGTACCCTGTGGGAACACATCTACAAGCTTATCCTGCCCGCCCTAAGCCTCGGCCTGATCCAGGCCTCCTACGTGACGCGCCTCACACGGTCCTCCATGCTGGAATCCCTAGAAGAAGACTGGGTTCGTACGGCCTTTGCTAAAGGATTGAAGCCTAATACGGTCTATTTCAAGCACGTTTTGAAGAACATCATGATCCCGGTAATCACTGCTATTGGACTTTATATGGGAACCATCCTGGGGGGAGCCATCCTAACCGAGACCGTCTTCAACCGACCCGGCCTCGGCAAGCTGCTTTTGGGTGCTATCGCTCAAAGGGACTACACCCTGATCCAGTCCGGCCTTGTTGTTTTTTCTTTCATAGTTGTATTCGTCAACCTTTTGGTTGATCTTACCTACTCGCTGTTCGATCCAAGGGTGAAATATGAGTAAAACTCAGGCAAAGAATCCCCAGCCTGAACACCGCCTGGATCTATTAAGGGAGATCTGGAAAGTCCTGAAACATGACAAAACCGCGCTATTCGGTTTCATCTTCATCCTGGGCATCGTTGCCGTGGCCATACTGGCTCCCATAATTTCCCCATATGGTTACAGCGAGCAGCATATACTGGATTCCTTTCAGGGCCCCAATACCAGTTTTTTCTTGGGTACCGATGAGTTTGGACGCGATCTTTTTAGCCGCATCATCTGGGGCTCGCGCCCGGCGCTTTTGGTCGGCGTACTCTCGGTTCTGGTCTCGATCGGTATCGGTGTCCCCATCGGACTTTTGGCGGGTTATAAAATGGGTTGGGTAGATCGGGTGGTTTCCTGGTGGGTGGATGTTGCCTTGAGTTTTCCCTCAATCCTGCTGGGACTGATGATCGTGATCCTCCTGGGTCCGGGCATAGTAAACGTTGCCCTGGCCATCGGGATTTCCCATGTCGCTCAGTACGTACGACTGGCGCGGGGGCCGACTATGGCTATCCGCAATCTGGACTTTGTCATGGCAAGCAAGGCCCTCGGAGCAACAGACCTGCGTATCGCATTCGGGCACATTCTGCCCAACATCGTGGGTCCTATCGTTATCATGGGTACCTTGTCCATTGCAGGCGCTATCCGTATGGAAGCATCCCTGAGCTTTTTGGGTTTCGGGGTAACCCCGCCCACGCCCTCCTGGGGCAACCTGATACGGGACGGGGTGGACAACATCCTGCAGAGCCCCTGGATGGCGCTGTTTCCGGGTCTGGCGCTGACCTTCAGCGTACTGGCCTTCAACATGGTCGGGGATTCTCTGCGGGACATGTTCGATCCGCGCGCCGGCTTGGGCAAAAAGAAAGGATAACACTCATGCCGGCCTACGATCTGCTCATCAAAGGCGGGTACTTGGTAGACCCGGCCAACGCCCGGGAGGGCCGTTTCGACCTGGCCACCGAAGGCGGCAAGGTGGTCCGGGTGGATCCCGAGATCGGCCGTCAACTGACCCGACAGGTCTACGAGGCCGAGGGCTGCCTGGTGCTGCCGGGATTGATCGACACCCACGTGCACCTCACACCGGCCATACGGGCCGCCGGTTTTCACATGCTGGCTGCGGCTGGAGTGACCACGGCCTTAGATTGCGCCGGCCCGGTGGAGGCGGTGCTGGAGGGCATGGCCCTAAAGGGCAGCGGCATAAATGTCGCTGTTTTAAACCGGCTCACTCCGGGCGGCAGCCTGTCCAGCGAGCACGCGCCCAAAGAGGAAGTGCGGGCCTACGTGGAAAAAAGCCTCGCCGATGGAGCCTTTGGCATCAAGCTCATCGGCGGGCATCTGCCTTTAAGCCCCGAAACCACGATTTCCGCCATTGAGGCGGCCAATGAAGCCGGCTGTTATGCGGCCTTCCATTGCGGCAGCATCCAAAACGGCTCCAATCTGCATGGGTTCCTGGACGCCCTGGAGTTTGCCGGGGACAACCATCTGCAAATCTGCCATGTGAACGCCTACTGCCGAGGCCTGACCCACGGCAGTCCGGCCGAAGAAACCCTCCTGGCACTCAAGGAGCTTGCGGCGCGGCCCCACTTGGTCAGCGAGTCTCACATGGGGCCGCTCAACAGCTGCTGGTCTCGGCTCAATGAGGGCGGCAAACCTTACAGTCACGTAACTCGCACCTGTCTGACATCCGGGGGCTACAGCATGGACCGGCAGGGTCTGCTGGCCGCCGCCAAAGACGGATATATGCAGGTGCAGCGGGCCTATCCAGGCGAGGTGGCCTATTTGGAACCCGAGAAGGGCGCGGGCTATCTGAAAGAGATCGATTTCGAAACCATGGTTTCCTTTCCGGTGAACAGGCGCTCCACGGCCTTTTTGTGCGCCACCGCGAAAAACCCTGAGGGCGGATTCATCGTAAGCGCGCTGAGCACCGACGGCGGGGCCATCCCCCGGAACTTCCTTTTGAGCCACGGGCTGGCCCTGGTACGATTTGACGCCCTGAGCCTGGCCCAATTCGTTCAGAAAGCCTCCTGGATTCCGGCCCTCATGCTGGGGCTCTTTGATAAAGGTCATCTGGCACCTGGAGCCGACGCCGACCTGGTGGTAGTAGACTCGAAAAGTCACACCCCATTGCTCACCGTGGCCAAAGGCCGGATCATCATGGCCGGTGGGATGGTGGTGGGCCGGGGAGGAAAACTGGTGACCACCGATTTCGGCGTCCAGTCCCTTACGGAGCAGGGCGTTGACCATGAGGTTGCAGACATCGGCCGGAGCCTCTTTTACACTGCACCCGAGGGTTGCCCTCGGCCGAGTGGATAGAGAGAACCGATGTGGGAAGATACCTCTTAAAACGCCTGGCCCAGCTGGCGCCGGTTCTTTTGCTGGTCTCCGTCATCGTCCAGGCCACCCTCACCCTGCCCAGCGTGATCTTAAGTGAGGCGTCCTTAAGTTTTTTGGGCATAGGTACTCCTCCCCCGGCGCCCTCTTAGGGACGCATACTCCATGAAGCCAGGGGCTTCATGGAGATAAATCCGGAGTTGGCCATATTCATCACCGTTTTCGGATTCAACCTGCTGGGAGACGGCCTCAGAGACGTCTTGGATCCCCGGCAGTCCTGAGCCTGCCCAAAGGGCGGGGTATAGAAAGGTTCATTATGGACATGTTTACCCGTGAGATTTTGGATGAACTGGCCGTCCCGGTCGGCGGAAAACCTGAACCCGTCCTGGCAAAAGAGATACGCTTGGGTTTTGAACAGGCCGTGGCCGGCAACAAAACCAGGCCCATACTGGAGTTTTTCGCCCGTCTGACCGAACTGAGCCGGGAGCGAGGCATTGGTCCCCAGGATTTGGGCCTAACCAAAGACGAACTGGAAAAACTGGCCGCCAAGCACGAAGAGATCGACGAGCACGGCGTCACCCTGGGCGGACGTCTGGGCCAGGCCCGACCCATCGTGCAAACAGCCAATGACCGCGTAGCCGAGTACATAGCCAAAAAGGATCAAGAAGCCCCCTCCGGCATCCAGCTTTGGGAGAGGGTGCTGGAAAACCAGGCCCGCATCATGGCGGCCCTGGGCATGAGCAAGACGGACTGGCCAAGCTATGAAGGGCAGCTTCGGCATCGTATCGATGACGTGGCCACCCTTGCCAAATGCATCGAACTGCCTGCGGGGGCCATCGCAGAGGTGACCCGAGTGACCAAAAACTACCGGATGCGGCTCACCCCCTACTATGCCAGCCTGATCATGCCCGGCGAGGTCAACGACCCGGTTCTGCTGCAGTCGGTGCCCACCGCCGAGATGGTGGACAACCAGGGCGTGGAACTCCCCCCGGTGGCCTCGGATCATTCCCCGGCCCGACTGGTGGACCAGTTCTACCCCCGGGTGCTCACCATCAAGGCCACCAATATGTGCGCCATGTACTGCACCCATTGTCTGCGCATCGCCCATATCGGCAAGCACGACCAAGTCTATGGCAAAGAGGCCTATTCCGAGGCCCTGGAATATATTCGTGGCAACGATCTTATCCGGGACGTGCTCATCACTGGCGGCGACGCCTTTGCCCTGCCCAACAAACATCTGGCCTGGCTATTGGCCGAGCTGGACAGCATCGATCATGTGAAAGTAAAGCGCCTGGGCACCCGCATCCCGGTCACCGCCCCCATGCGGGTGGACGAAGAGCTGCTGGACATCCTGGAGGCCAGCGACGAACGCGGCCCGGTGCGGGTGGTCACCCAGATCAACACCGCCCAGGAGATCACGCCCACAAGTGCCACAGCCTTCCGGAAAATCAGCCGCCGGGTCACGGCGGTCATGAACCAGGCCGTGCTGCTACGGGGGATCAACGACAACCGGATCAAGATGTGGAAGCTGTGCGAAACCATTCAGGAGGCCCACGTGAGGCCCTACTACGTATTCAACTGCTCCTATCGAAACCCCCAGTACGCACACATGCGGGTTCCGCTTTCCGTGGGACAGGACATCATTGAAAGCATGTACGGCAACATATCCGGAGACGCCATACCCCGATATATCGCCACTGCTGGGGGCAAGGTGCCCTTGCATCGGTCCAACGTGGTGAAGGTAGAAAACGGTATGATCACCTTAAAAAAGCCCTGGTCCGGTGAGGAGGCGGTATATCCGGACGCAGACTCCAAACTGTATGGTCATGATGAAGACTTTGCCTTCATGCGGCATGCCGGTTGATCCCTTGTTAGAGGCGGAAACTTTTTAAGGACGCGAAAACATGAACCTGTTAGAGGTGGAGAACGATTTTGAGGCCACGCCGGATGGAAAATGCGTTCAGGCAAAGGGGGGCATGGTGTCGGCAGGTTCTCCCCAGGCCGCAAGGGCCGGAGCCCTGATGCTGCGAAAGGGTGGCAACGCGGCGGACGCGGCGGCGGCAGCGGCGCTGTGCCTGTGTGTATGTGAGCCCCAGGCCAGCGGCCTGGGGGGACAGAGCATGGCCCTGATCCACTTGAACCAACGCTCCTTTTTTTTGGACGGCTCGGGTCGGGTTCCGGCCAAGGCCCGTCTGAATGAATTTACGAACGAAGATATCAAATATGGCTACAAGGCCACCTCCGTACCGACCACGCCGGCGGTCCTGGGTTACCTTGTCAGGCGATATGGAACGCTCCCCTGGCGGGAGATCGTGGCACCCGCCCTGGCCGCCGCCGCGGACGGATACCGGATCACCGAGTTGCAGCACCGGCTGCAGGTCCGGGAACTGCCCAACTTCGTCAAGACGCCCTCCAGGTCGGGTGCGCGATACTTTTTAAAAGATGGCCTCAAGCCCTTTGAACCAGGAGAGCTTTTCCAGCAGCCCGAATTAGCCGGGCTTTTGGAAACCCTGATGGAGCAAGGCCCGGAGGCTTTTTATACCGGAGAGGCGGCCCGACAAATTGATGGGGACATGCGGACCCACAGCGGTTTTCTGCGGGCCGAGGACCTGGCGGACATCCCCTGGCCTGTGGCACGTCCGGCCCTTCACGCCAGCTATCGCAGTCTGGATTTGATCTCCGCTCCGCCGCCGGCCGCCGGCCGCAGCCTGTTCATCCTGTTGAAGTTTCTGGAGGTCAAACCCTCCGAGTACTGGGGCCTGGAAAATCCCCAGGCCGCCTGGGACATGGCCCGCGCCATTCGCCAGGTGCTACGGGAGCGACGGGCCAATCCCATAGACCCTGATCACTACGAACCGGCCCACGACGCGGCCCTCAACAATCCCGCCGTCTTGGAGCGCGTGCCGGGTTCCGAAGATCTGCCGGGGGATTCCGGCGGCGAAACCACCCATATATCGACCATGGACGCAGTGGGCAACGCGGTGGGCCTCACCCAGTCGGTGAACCTGGTCTACGCCTCCAAGGCCGCTGCACAAAACCTGGGCTTTCTCTACAACAACTACCTGCTGGATTGCAACACTACGGACCCCCGCCATCCACACTACCTTCGGCCGGGCGGTTATCCGGCTTCCTTCGTGGCGCCAGTAATGATAATAAAGCAGGCCAGGCCCTGGCTTGTGGCCGGCAGCCCCGGAACCGAGCGGATCCTATCCAGCGTGGCCCAATTCTTAAGCCACCTGGTGGACGGCTCCCTGCCCATCTGCGAGGCCATGCGTCGCCCCCGCCTGCATTATTCGCCCGAGGGCGTGCTGAGCATAGAATCCGGACGTTTCGATCCCCGCATTGTGGATTATCTGAAAGAAAAAGCCGCCGATCTTTCCCACCGGCGCGACTACTCCTTTTATCTGGGAGCCATACACGCGGTCCTGCGATGCATCACAAAAGACGAATTCCAGGGTGTGGCCGAAATCCGTCGCGACGGCGTTGCGGCAGGCGTTTAGCTTTCGCATAAACTCGTCAACGAATCGCCCGAGCGCCCATTCCAGTCAGATGGCAGGGGATAGGCTGGGTGTCCCCTCAACCCAACTGACCCCCAAAAAACGGCAGACCGCCGCCTTTTTTCACCCCGCTCAGGAAGGTCCCTTGGGAACACCGGCGATACGCGAATCCAATCCGGGGCCGGCCATTAAGCCCCCCCGGTCCGGTTTTGCTTGACCACAACAAAGCGATATGTTCGCTTAAGTGGTTTTAATGTATTTTTTTAAGTCTCGGTAATAATTTTGATGGGGGCCAATCATTATCAATTCAAGGTTTTCGGAGACTATTCGATATGCTAAAAGATACTGGATCGTCTTGATTTTGAATTTATGAACGTAGATTCCTCGTAAATCGCCTTTCTTTTCAGTACCGATAGTGGAATCTTCAACGATACGCTTTACCTGTTTATCCAATTGAAGCTTTTGGGCTTTGCTGAATTTCTTAGCTTTTCGTTCGAATGATCTTGATTGAAGGACTTTCATCGTGCCCTATCCAAATCTGTATTCGGAAGATTCACCTTGATCCAATTCGGCGATTCCGATCAATATTTCTTTGATGAGGCTGTAAGTAAGATCCGGATTCTCCTCTGAGCATTTTCCGATTCTAGCCCAGTGTTCGATTTGACCGGTAATGGATCGTTTATCAATTTTACTATAAATTTTAGCCTCTTTGACTAGTTCCCCAGAGACTCTGACAGCTGTTGTCATGGTAAGACCTCCTATGCTTTTTGTCGCAATATGACATATTATGTTGCATCTTACAACATTTATTCGGGCTTTCAGCATCCAAAAGCGGTACTGAAATGCCCGAGCGCCCATTCCAGTCAGATGGCAGGGAATAGGCTGGGTGTCCCCTCAACCCAACTGACCCCCAAAAAACGGCAGACCGCCGCCTTTTTTCACCCCGCTCAGGAAGGTCCCTTGGGAACGCCGGCGATACGCGATCCCAATCCGGGTCCGGTCATGAATCCTTCCTGATTGGTTTTCATCTGAATATCCCTTCCTTTGCACCGGGGACAGACGGGTTGCGTATCATCGCCTTTGAAGGTCAGATGCGGAAATGTGTGACTGCACGCGTTGCACCGGCACTCGGCTGTGGGCATGATGTTCAACCTCCCGCGGTTCCGGATTTGTCGGAAGCAAATCGGTGAAACCCAAGAAACAGCATCCCCCCGGCAAGCGCGGCACCGGCGCTGAACAGGAACAGGGGTGCTGTGCCTGCTTCATAGAGGGCACCGCTGACGAAAAAACCCACGGTGAGCCCGAGGCCATAGGTGACGGCATTGTTTAATGCCTGGCCCAGGGTTTTGTCCGATGCCGGTGCCAGCTGATCCATGTACAGGATACCGGCCATGTGAAAGGCGCCGTAGGTGATGGCATGGAGCAGCTGGCTGGCCAGAATTACCATGGCCGACTGGGCAGCATACAGAATGATCCATCGGACTGTAGCTGCCAAAAAAGAAACGGCCAGCACCCGCTTGAACGAAAAATGGGCAAACAGCCGGGGGGAGTTAATCATCACCACCACTTCCGCTGTGGATGCCAGGGCCCAGCAGAGGCCGATAAAACTTCCCCCATGCCCCAGCTGGGCCAGGTGGATGGAGAAAAATCCATAGTAGGCACCATGGCTCACCAGCATGAGAAAGGCGCACAGGAGAAATACCACCGTGTGACCCGAGAGCAGCCGAACAGCATCATGGGGTTGCGCTTGCCGCTGCGAGCTGATTCGTGGCATAACGGTGGCGGCCATGGCCTGGGCTGCCGAGATGGCCAGCACCAAAGCGATGACGATGCCCACGGTATACCGGTCGATCATCTTCCCTAAAATAAGTACCACGGCAATGAATGCGATAGACCCCCA
>JABZFO010000082.1 GCA_014237405.1 Desulfosarcina sp.
GCCATTAATACCCCTAAAGCCAGAACTCATATCTCGCAACCGATTTATTATCCAACTTTCTACAACCACAATTTTACACGTCTCCCTCACTCTCATCTCGAAGATCAGCGGAAAGCTCCGCCTCGATTTCCTCGATGGTCGGCAGTTCGATCTAAAGAAGAAAATCGTATCGCCTGGCGCCGTGGATAACGCGGCGGATCTGGACGACTCCGGATTTAACCACATAAAAGACGAGGTATTTGCCCACGATCAGCATCCGGTACCCAAGTCTTTTGAGGCGCTCGTCCTTGGGGACGACACCGAGTTCAGGATTCAACGCCAGTTGGGAAATGGTGCGGTCGAAGGTGTCAAGCAGTCCGGCGGCTGCGGTGGGATTGTCTTTCAGGATGTAGCCGAAAATATCGTCCAGATCATCTTCCGCAGCGGGCAGGTACCGGATCTGATACGGCCGGATCATCCGATTTTTTTCCTGAGCCGGTTCATCACGGACCGGTGCGTCGTCCCTTTTTCTCCGGCGGCATCCTGGGCTTCGGCCTCTCCCAGCTGCCGGTAGAGTTCCAACTGGCTGTGCATGCGCTCGTAGTGGGCCTGGCTCATGATCACCATGTCACCCTTGCCGTTTCTGGTTATGAAAACGGGCTGGTCGTCACGGTGGCAGATCTCTGAAATCTCCATGGCCCGATTGCGGAGATCGGAAATGGGCCTGATGGTCGGCATGGTAATCCTCCGGGATATCGAAATTATGGTCTGAATATTATCATAATTATGACATTATGCAATAGGGTTTAAGGGCTCGGTCTTTCGACCTCAGGTTTCTGGTTTGTGGTTCCGGGTGGGGGATGAGGACTAAAGTGCGGAGCACGGCTTAGTACAATTGAGCGCCGATTTTTTGCAGCTCGTTCTTAAACCGCTTATCAAAAGTCACCACAAAAGCCTTTTTGTTCATTTTCCAAAGGGATGCAATAACGGCGTCACCAAAATCAGATACTGTATTTGGCCAGTATTCTAAAAGGATTTTAAAATTAACCTCATGAATGATTTCGATCCCGGGCATGTATATAAAATCTCTGATCATTTGATTAATGGACGGCTTGGCATAGTGATAAACTTTGTTCAGGACATAAACAAATTCCGTTATGACATGCTGATGGCATAAAATTCTACATTTCAGGCGGGCAGCCAACTCGAAAAGTTCCGCAACCCTTGCCTGCTGTTCCGCATTCCTGTCTGTGACAAAAGATAGCAGGGCGTTTGTGTCTATTACGTATGTTTTCACCGATATTTTTCCGCTCTGAGTTTTCGCGCGAGTGCGATATCGTCCTCGATGTCTCCCGGGCCGGTTATAATGGTGTTTTTATATGCCAAAAAGTTCTTTTTGTTTGTGCGGACAACAATTTTGTCGTTTTCAACTTCCCAGTTAAGCGTGTCACTAACTGAAAGCTTTAGATTCTCACGGATAATCTTTGGAATGGTTGTTTGAAATTTAGAAGTAACTACGGATTTGGCAGATTTCATAACGTGCCTCCTTATATTTCTTCCTTACAAATCGACAATAACGTAAGGAATATCTGCGGTCAAGTGGATAAACGCTGAGAGGCATCTCAGCCAATTATCCTGACACAGGGGGAAAGCAACCTCAAAATCTTTTGGGACACGGATTAACACCGATGAACACGGATAAGGGCGTTTAATCTTTATCCGCGTTCCTCCGCGAAAATCTGTGTCCTATTCTATTTTTTCAGCTGAAAGCTGTAACCAATGCTTTTCGTCACCCATGGCCGAATACCTGTTCGCGTCACCGTTTTGGGCCGCATTAAAAGAAAAAAAACAACGATACCAGTTTGGTCATGGATTTTTGGGATCTGGATTCGGACAGGGATGTTCAAAATAAAGTCTTGGAAGCCATGGCCATGGCTAAACCTATCGTTGCCACTCTGGCCGCCATCCAGGGGATCAAGGCGGTGAATGGGAAGCATGTCATCGTGGCCGATATCTCAGAGGATTTTATCGCATCAGTCAATAGGCGGATACAAGGCTATTTATCCTATATTTAACGATCATTTCCCATAAACATGCTTACCGATCATTCGCACCCGCTCCAGCTCTGCTTCCGTCATCGGCCCTTTTTCCAACACTGCCAGGTTCTCCCGCATCTGAGCGGTGCTTTTCGCCCCCATCATGCACACATCCACCGCCGGATTTGACAGGGCAAAGCGGTAGCACGCTGCGGCGGTCAAGGGCCGTTCGCCAGGCGGCATCTTTTTCGCTTTGAGCAGTTTTCGCCAGTCGGTGGCCGTGAAGCTGACCACGCCGGGGCGGTCGTCACCGGTGAGATAAGGAAAAGTCTCGGTTTCCGCACCACGGTGGGCGGCGTTGTAGCGGATGTGAAAGAGATCGAATAAGCCTTCCCCGGCCAACTCGGGAAACAGCCGGCGGTTGTGGCTGGTCAGGCCGATGAAGCGCACCAGGCCCTTTTCCTTGAGTTTAAGCGCCCCGTCGATGACCTTTCGGGGCGGGCGTTTGGGAAAATACCCCAGCAGCAGAACATCGGCATATTCGAGTTTGGCGGCCTTGAGACCCTTGATGAAAAAATGCTCGGTGAGCCGTGAGTTGTGGGCATAGGTGAGCATGGCCACAACCAGATCATCGCGTTTGCCGGCGGTGGTGATGTTGCAGATCGCCGTGCGCATGGCATTCGAGCGGCCTTTGAGAAAAGTGCCCCAGGTGAAATAAGACCGGTGCGGCCGAGTGTGGTTGGTTGGGAATAGCGCATGTGAGTAACCTGCTAACCGCTTCCTCCGGTATTGTAATGTACCTAATTTTAAAACCCTTTGGCTCTCGCAGAGATCACAGAGGGCGCAGAGAAAACCGCAGGGTTGCCCGCTTCGCGGGGGAAAACCAAAGACAAAACCTGAAACCCTTTTTGACAGGATTCACAGGATAGGCAGAATTTCTATGCTTTGCATAAGGGTCACGGAAAGAAATAATTTGTTAAGCAAATTGCATCGTCGGCTCAGGGGCCAAAGGAAATTGTCGAGAGCCATCTTCCCGCCGCCCGCGGTGACCAAGTCATGTTCCAGGAGACGACTGCATTCAATGCGGTTCATTGGTTTTATTGGTCCGTTGGTTTATTTAACCATAGAAAACCTGGTACTTCCCCGCATAACGGGATCTTTGATGGGCCAGGATTCTTTACTATTCCTCAATCCCTCAATCCAGCGCCGCCGGCCCGTCGGCCGACGAGGTTTGATCGGAAATGAAACCATATTCCCGGAACGCTGGGCGGTGGTCTTGATTAACAAATTGAACATCGAACGTTGAACATCGAATGATGAGGTCGCTACGCTCCACCGATTGATGAAATGGATAGAATACCTTATTCGACGTTCGACGTTGGATGTTCGATGTTGGGCGTTCAGCTATT
>JABZFO010000145.1 GCA_014237405.1 Desulfosarcina sp.
GCGGGAAATTCCATGGGCAGGTAGTGGCGGCTGGTGCCCTCTCCCCGGATGGCAGCCGTGGGTATCACGAAGTCGCCCACTTCCAGGATATCATCGATGCCGCCGCACATGCCCAGCATGACCACGGACTTGAGGTTGTCCAGATAAGCCAACCCGTTGATCACCAGTGCCGCCTGGGGTGAGCCGATGCCGAAATCGATCATGGTGCAGTCCAGATCCGGTGCGTTGACAATTCGGAAATTACCCTCATGCATCTCACAGTCGGTACGTTCGGAAAATTCCTTGATGTATTGACGGAAATTGGTAATTAGCACGTGGCTGCAGTAATCTTCCAGCTTGCAGTTGGTGTAGCGCTCCAGTGTCTGCCTGACGTATTCGTGCTCCTTAAGCCCCATATTTTCCCCATCGTGAATTGATGACAGCAGTAACTGAGAATATAATAGACGCGTTCGTCAATGGATTGTCAAGCATTTGGTGCAGCGGATACCAGCCAATTGCCTCAGGTTGTCGGGCATTGGAAATGGCAGCGGTCGACTCATATTGCCCGGCCAAACGCCTGCTGCGCCAACTCGCGGTTTCGGGAGCGAAAGGTACCATCCGCCTTCTCTTTTCTCATGACCTGCTGAAATAGGTTGGACATTTTCATGCCCTGGGATTCGGTCCGGTAAAAGGAGCCCCAGGCATGGGTCAACAGCTCCTGGAGCCGATCGGTACTCATGTTCTTGGGCTGAAACACCACCTTGTCGGCCGTGTATTCGTTCCAGTCAAAGGAGAGGATCCGGTTCTGCCGCTTCAGGTCGTCGTAGGCTTTGGTGTGGGGAAAAGGAGTGAGTACGGTGAACTCGGCCAGATCCAGGTCAATTTCCAGGAGAAAATCGATCAGCCGAAGGATGCCATCTTCGGTGTGGTTGTCCAGTCCCAGCAGGATGGTTCCCTCCACGCCGATGCCATGGTCATGGTAGCGCCTGATCCGTTCCCGGATGGTGTCCGAGGTATCGAACACCGCCTGGTAAACATACCAGGCGCCAGCCTGGGCCGCCAGGTCCAACACTTTTGGGTCATCTTCGATGGGATGACAGCACCACTTTTTTTTCAAAGGGATCATTTCCCTAAACAGATCCATCTCCCAGCGGGTGTCCTGGGCCAGCGAGTTATCCACGATAAACAAGCGGTTGTTGTCTATGGCGGCCATCTCGGCCACGGCCTTGTCGATGGGTCGGGGCCGGAATTTTCGACCCCCTAAATAAGCCACGCAGCACGGGTAGCAGTTGTACCGGCACCCCCGGGAAGCGTGCACCAGGTCAACCATCTGGATGCCCCGGTAGTTGTACAGTTCCCTTTTTAAGATATCCCTCCGGGCAGGCCCCACCAGTTCGACCGGGGGCGGGGCGGACAGGTAGTCATATGTTTTTTTCAGCCGGCCGGCCTTCAGGTCGGCAAACACCTGTTCCATGCGCCCTTCGGCCTCGCCCAGGAACACGGCATCGGCGTGGGTTTGCGTCTCTTCGGCGTGAAGCATGGTGGCAATGCCGCCGAACATCACCGGCACGCCTTTGGCCCGATAGGCATCGGCGATTTCCCATCCCCGCTTCACCTGGGCGGTGAGCATCATGGAGATGCCCACTACGTCGGCCGGTGCGTCGAAGTCAACGGCTTCAAGATTCTCGTCGACGAATTCCACATCCACTTCGGGCGGCAGGGTGGCGGCAAAGACCACCGGACCGTGGGGGGGCAGGTGGAACTCGGTCTGGCGCATCAGTTTGGGCCAGCGGGGATAGATCAGCCGAAATTTCATAGGAAAATACCTTTACGGAAAATAGCGCCTATTGAAGCTGTATCGCCTCCACCAATGTCATCGACAGCCTGTAAGCATTGCGGCCGCCAGCCTCGAGGATCAGACGGGGAGAAACCCCGCTGTGATTGGCAGCATCGGCTGTCATGGTTCGCAGCGGATAGCCGAACTGATCGTATTGTCGCATCCGCCAGCCGCCATCGGCCAGTTCGACCAGGTCCACGGTTCGATTTTGGGGCGCCTGGTAGCGGCAACCATCGGTATTGTCTTCGAATTTGCCAGCAGCCACGATGCCGTCTTCGGGTTCGAAAAACAGAAACCGGATATCATCCATGACCCCCTTGGCAAAATTGTCGTTGCCAAAGGGGCCGAAGGCCCGCCGCACCGACACCCGGCCATGGTCCACCGCTTCGAAAAGTACAAATCCTTCCAGGGTCATCAGCACGCAATGGATCGATGCATCCGCTGTAGACAGCACGATCACCCCGGTAAGGGTGGCCTGCCGGCCGCCATGCAGACGGGCGTTGATGGTGTGCACCAGTTGCCACCGGCCCTGGAGAAAATGGGATTGGCAGCACGCTTCGATGCGGGATTGACGGTCGGCATCCGCCGGCTGAATCTGCGGCATGTGGGTGCAAGCACTTAGCAGCAGTACGATAAACCCCAACGTTGCATAAAAACCGTTATGAATAATATTTAACAAGTTGATAACATAATATAAAGTTACTGTTGAGGGTCTTGGTCTGAGTGTTATCCCTGGTTGATTCAAGGATGTCGTCCGCATGTCGCATCGTTTTTTCCCCTGCGGGAAAGCCTGAGCACTTCAGATCCTTTGTTGCCGAGGGCTTGCAGTAAAACACTACGGCTTCACCCTCGCCGCCGCGGCTCTGAAGCGCTCAGGCTTTTGCAACCGTGTTGCTGAACACCATCCGGGTAAAGGCATCTTCGCTTTCGAAAATCATCACCTTTTCGATAACCCCCGGCCGGTCAGACATAAACAATTCGATGCGCTGAATGAACCGGGCCATGCCCGCATCTTTTGGCACCAGCAGGATTTTATTAGTCCCGTGCAAGCTGGCGTCAAACAGGGGATTGTCCTGAAACCGCCCGCCGAGCCAGCCGGAGATTTCCGGCATTACGAACTGCATGGCCTGCAGCCGGACGCTGGCATCTTCCACCAGTCCCTGGTCGGACTGGACGAAGCGCCTGGCATCACCGTCGTGCATGAGCAGGACGCTTTTCACCGGTGATGTGTATTCCCACCGCAAAGAGTCAGGGCGCCGGTAAAAAAGTCTTCCTTTGGAAACCAGCGGTCTGGCCAGAATAGGCAGGTGCTTCTCCTGAACGAAGTCAGCGCTGATGGCATCCACATTTCCGGCGGCGGCGCGGATGCTCTCCCAGGTGTCCGCCCAGCCCGGACAAAACGTGGCGGCAATCAGCAAAAGGGAGCATAGCAAACATCCAGCAAACCCCCTCAACCGCGATGGGAAGGGATTGTTTAAGGGGCAGCTATTGATGAAAACAGGCTGTCTCAATATTCAGTGTCCGTCCATAAATGGTGATTGTGGTTCAGATCAAGGCCGCAGTGTTTTAGGAACCGCAAACGTAGCAGCGCTACGTCGAGAATTGCCAAAACGCGAGAACACAGAGCTGGGCCGAAAGTCGCAGATCCCGATTTCTTTTCGGGGATGCCGTTTCTGGATGGACACGCTAGCACATGCCGCCATTAACGCCAACGACCTGCCCGCTGATATAAGACGCATCGTCTGAACAGAGGAACCGCACCACCCGTGCCACCTCTTCTGGCTTTCCCACCCGGGCCATGGGAATCATAGCCTTGATATTGGTCAACGGCAGATCCTTGATCATGTCTGTATCGATGAGTCCCGGCGCCACCACGTTCACCCGGATGCCCAGTCGGGCGACCTCGGCAGACAGGCTGCGGCTGGCGCCAATAAGACCCGCCTTAGCCGCACTGTAGTTGGTCTGCCCCCGGTTGCCCACCAGGCCGGACACCGAGGCAATGGAGACCACACTGCCCCTGCGCTGGCGGATCATTTTTTCGATTATCGGCCGGGTGACATGGTAAAAGCCATCCAGCGTCGTGTCCACCACCTTTTTCCAGTTGTCCCGTGACATCATCAGAAACAGCCCGTCGGCAGCGACCCCTGCATTGTTCACCAGCACGTCCAGCGATTCCACGTCAGCCAGCAGCGTCTCGATGGCCTGCTGCGAGCTTTGCGCGTTACGCACATCAAAGCCCAGGATCCGGCCGTCCCCACCCTGGCGTTTCACTTGTGCCAGGGTGTCGGCAGCGCCCTTTTCGTCGGAATGATAGTTGACCACCACATCATACCCGCACCGGCCCAACTCCACACAAATGGCCCGGCCGATGCCCTTGGAGCCGCCGGTCACCAATGCCACGGGTCGTTTTTCTAAAGATGTCATGGCCCCTCCTCAATCGCCTTAAGTCTATCAGCTTTTAGCTATGAGCTATCGGTCTATGGGTTCTGGGTTCTGGGTTCTGGGTTCTGGGTTCTGGGTTCTGGGTTCTGGGTTCTGGGTTCTGGGTTCTGGGTTCTGGGTTCTGGGTTCTGGGTTCTGGGTTCTGGGCTTTGAGCTATCAGCTTTGAGCTTTGAACTATTGTGCCTCCACCACCTGAAGGGTCACCTCGGCAGCCAGCCTGCCGTTAATGGATGCTGTCCCCGTGATTTCCCGAAGGTTTTCGAACACAAAGGCATTTCTGGCCGTCGTCGTGACCGGTTCCCCGAGGGCAATGGCATTCACATGGAATACCGCTTTTTTAACACCCACCAGCCACCCCCGGGTTTCCGAGCCCTCGCCTCGTGTTTTCAGCCGCTTCAGGCCATTGTGAACGCCCGCGGTCTGTGCCACCAGCTCCACCAGGATCAGAGGGCTGATAACTCCGTCCTTGAACAGCGGCCAGTTCCGATGGGCAACGGACAGCGTGGTTGCCTGTTCGTCATCCAGTTTAAGGATCTCTCCCACCAGCAGCATTCGACCGCGATGGGGCAGAAGGGTTTCGGCAGTTAAGGGGTCTGGCCCCGAAGTGGCAGGTGACATGGCGTGCAAAAAGGCTTGAAAAGAATATTGATCATTATATAGTATGACGTTCTTTACTTGAGAGTCCAAAGTTCTCAATGATCCATTAGGTTTGATTGTGTTACGTATTTAAATGTAATTACGTACGCAAATAGCAGCCATGCTTTCTTATAAATGCCCAGCATAGTG
>JABZFO010000022.1 GCA_014237405.1 Desulfosarcina sp.
TGATCCGGTGAACGGTTACATGCCGGAAATACTCGCGCTGCGATTCGCGGTTTCATCAGTAACTTGGTAGCCTACAAGTAAGGTCAACGAATGAAAGCCAACCCAGAACGGTGAACGCTGAACCTGTGAACGCTTACCTTCCTATGATTTTCGGACCAGCGCATAATCGGCAATGTCCATTAAAATTTCCCGCGTCTGACTGTTCCCAAACGGGTGAAGCTTCGCCTTGGCCGTTTGGATGTGGGCCGCTGCCTGCTCATGGGTATAAGCGATACCGCCATGGTATTTCAGCATCTCAACAAGAGCGACAAACTCGGTGGTGGTAAAATCCGGGTTCTGAAGGATGGCTACCATGCGCTTCCGATCCGTTTCCGGTGCCCGAGACAGGGCATGGATCAGTGGCAGGGTCAGTTTCCCCTCCCTCAGGTCGGCACCGGCGTGTTTGCCCAGTGAGGAGAGATCCTGGGTGTAGTCGAGCAGGTCATCGGCCATTTGAAACGCCAGTCCCAGATGATACCCGTAGCTGGTCAGCGCTTGCACCTTGGCAGCTTTCGCACCGGCCACCAGGGCACCGGTCCGGCAGGCCCCTTGGAACAGCACAGCCGTCTTGCAGCGAATCACCTCAAAATACTCGTCCTCGGTGAGCGTGATGTCCCCTTTTTTCTCCAACTGGCGGATTTCGCCCTGGGACATGTTTTCGGTGATCCGGGCGATCACCCGGATCACCTCGCACAGACCGGTGTCCGCGGCGATGGAGAGCCCCCGGGATAGAAGAAAGTCTCCGGTAAGCACCGCCGTGGGGTTGTCCCACAACTGGTTGGCCACCTGCCGGCCCCTTCGCATGTCGGCGCCGTCCACCAGATCGTCGTGAAGCAGGGTGGCGGCGTGCAGGTATTCGAAAATGGTGGAGAAGCGGGCCGTGTGGTTGCCTGAATATCCGCAGAGCCGGGCGCACAGAACCATCAAAAGAGGCCTTAATCGCTTTCCTCCGGCAAACAGGATATGCCCGGCCACTTGAGACACCAGATCGAAATAGGGATTCAAGTTCTCAGCCAGTGCCTCTTCGATGGCCTTAAGATCGTCACCGACGGCGGCCAGGATTTTCTGCTTCAGGTCGGTCATAGCACTTTTCCGATGAGGTCGTATTCCAGGGTCTGGGTTATCTTGACCGTTGCAATTTGTCCAATCGTTGCAGTGGGACCGCCCGGCAGCGTCCTTACAAAGGTAATGCCGTCTACCTCGGGCGCTTGAAGGATGAATCGGCCCTCGTAAAGATGGGGCTCGGGCGAGGCTTCGATCAGTACCGGCAAGGTCTTTCCAATCTTGGAAGCCAGGTTACCTGCCGAGATCTCCATCTGCCGGGCCATGAGGGCATCGTGCCGGAACCGGGCCACCTTTTTGGATACATGCCCAGGCAGCCGATGGGAGGGCAGATCCTCGGCATCGGAATAGATGAATACCCCCAGGTGGTCGAAGCGGACCTGTTCCACGAACTCCATCAGCTCCTGAAAATCAGCGTCTGTTTCTCCGGGAAATCCAACAATCAGGGTGGTTCTAATGGCCGCCCCGTGAACCCTTGATCGAATGCGGTGAAACAGATCCAGCAACTGTTGCTTAACATATTTCCGACCCATTTTTTTCAATACCTTTGTGGCAGCGTGCTGAACGGGCAGGTCAAAATAGGGGCACAGGTTGCGGTGGGCGGCAACGGTCTCGATGACATCGTCGGTGATGCTCTCCGGGTGACCGTATAAAAACCGAATCCAGGTATCCCCTGCCAGTTCGGCCATCCGGGCCAGCAGGGTATCGAAACCTACCGGTTCGGGCAAATCGTGGCCGTAACAGGTGGTATCCTGAGACACCAGGTTCAGCTCTTTGACACCGGCTGCAATCAGTTCCCGGGCTTCGTCCAGGATATGATTCATGGGCCGGCTTTTCTGGCGGCCCCGCAGCCGGGGGATGATGCAGTAGGTACAGTGGCGGCTACACCCTTCGGCAATTTTCAGGTAGGCGGTATGGGACTGCACCCGTTCCCGGGCTACGGTCTCGCCGATGGGAATGCGGTCCGGATCCGGCAATAGGCAAGTTCCGCCGGCCAGATTGCCGGTCACAGCATCTTTGATGCGGGTAAAAGCACCGGTGCCCAAAAACTGATCGACCTCGGGCAGGGCATCGGCAATGGCTTCTCGAAATCGTTCCGGCAGGCACCCGGCCACCACGAGCCGATTGCAGCCCCCCTCTTTTTTAAATCGGGCCAATTCGAGAATGGTGTCGATGGATTCGTTGATGGCCGATTCCACGAAGCTGCAGGTATTGACCACGATAACGGAGGCTTCGGCCGGGTCGCGTGTCATGGACCAGCCGGCCTGGCGCAGCTGTCCGGCCATGTTTTCACTGTCCACTTGATTTCGAGCACAGCCCAGACTTTCAATGTATAGATGCACGTTAAGCACCGAATTCCTCTACCAGCAACCATATGAAAAGTCAAAAGGCCGCCCGAAATTTACGGGTGGCCTTTTGGCGATCGAAAGTGGCCGATTCGCGCAGCGGTAGCCGGCGGTTTAGGGCCTCGGAAAAAATAAAATCCACAGAGATGGCGCCGGATTTTTGCTTGTGTTCAAGGCGTGTCGATGGTTTCATACTTGTTGTATGTGGCCATCGACGCAACGCAGAACACGGGCAAAAAAACAAGTAAGATCGTGGATTTAATTATTTCCAAGGTCCTTATCCTTTCAGTTTTTCAATTTCAGCGGTGACTGCCGGAACGACGTCGAAAAGATCGCCAACGATGCCGAAGTCGCATTTAGCGAAAATCGGTGCTTCGGGATCCTTGTTGATGGCCACCACCACGCGGGATGAAGCCATGCCGGCCAGATGCTGAATGGCTCCGGAAACACCGCAGGCGATGTACAGGTTGGGTGCCACCACTTTGCCCGTTTGCCCCACCTGGTCGGAGACCGGCCGCCAGCCCTCGTCCACGGCGCTGCGGGAGGCGCCCACAGCGGCGCCCAGGGCCTTGGCCAGAGCTTCCACCACGGTAAAATCGTCCCCGCCCATACCCCGGCCGCCGGTAACCACCACATCGGCTTCGGTCAGCTCGATCTTGCCGGTTTCCAGGTGTTTTTCAACAAGGTTCAAGGTGGTGCCGTCCAAACGGATGTCCACCTTTTCCACCTCGCCGGCACCCTGGGCGGCCACGGCTTCCATGGCCCGGGGACGGATAGCAACGATGGCCGGGAAACCGGAGAGGCTCACGTCTGCCAAGACTTTACCACCGTACATGGGGCGTGTGGCCACGACCCGGTCACCGTCAACGCGAACGTCCACGCAATCCATGGCCAGGGGGGCATTCAGCCGGGCCGAGAGCCGGGCGGCGATATCCTTGCCCGACGAGGTGGCGCCGATTACCACCACCGCCGGATCAACGTGGGCCATCAGTTGGGCGGCAGCCTGGATGCAGGCATCGGAAAGGCCATCTTTCAAGCCTTCATGGTCGGCCACCAGTATCCGGTCCGCCCCATATTCGGCAGCCTGCCGGGCGATGGCGTCGACGCCGGCACCCATGACAGCCGCGGTCAGCGGCCCGCCGGTTTTTTCGGCAATCTTCTTGCCGGTGGAAATAACTTCGAATGAAATATTTTTAAAGGAACCATCAACCTGTTCGGTGATGGCCAGTATTCCCTGTGACATGATTGTTCTCCTGGTATGGTAACGCCCGAAAATGCTTTGGCATCCGCATCGGGCAGCGTGTGGATGTTTTCGGCGACAGTTGGTGTCGTACGATCAGATCACTTTGGTCTCTTCCCGCAGAGCCCTGACCAGAGCCGCCGCCTTGTCGGCTGCACTGTCTCCCTCGATGATCCGGCCACCCTTTCGTTGGGGAGGCAGCCGCATGGCAATGGTCTCGACCATGGGGTCTCCCGGATCGGTTCCGGTTTCTGACAGGGCACGGGTGTCGATGGGCTTTTTCTTGGCTTTCATGATCCCCGGCAGGCTGGTATAACGGGGCTCGTTGAGACCACGCTGGGTGGTGATCAGTGCCGGCAGGGCCGTTTCCAGTACCAGGGTACCGCCATCAATGGTCCGGGTACAGCGGATCTTGCCGTCTGCCTGTTCCTGACGGATCACCATGGAGATGTGGGGGATACCCATGAATTCGGCAACAGCCGGGCCGACCTGAAAATTGTCGTCATCCACGGCCCGGTGACCGGCAATGATCAGGTCAAAAGCGCCCTTTTTCAGCTCCCCGGCCAGTACTTTGGCAGTGGCCATACCGTCCAGCAGCGTTCCTTGTGTATCGATGCGAACGGCGGTGTCCGCACCCATGGCCAGGGCGGTGCGAAGGGCCTCCACGGTCTTTTCCGGTCCCAGCGAAAAGACGGTGACCGTCCCGCCGGCAGCGTCGCGAATCTGAAGCGCCTCCTCCACGGCCATTTCGTCGTAGGGGTTCATGACCCAGTTGATGCCTTCCGTCTTGATGGCGGTCCCGTCGTCGGCAATCTCAACCAGAGACTCGGTGGCCGGAACCTGTTTGAGCAATACGGCAATTTCCACGTTTCACCTTCCTTTTGGTGCAGATGGCCGAGGCCTTTGGGATGTGCGGACCCCGCACCGTTTTACTTAAAAAAAACCGACTACACAATATAACCTATGAATATAATGAGAATTGTTATGACTTCGAAGTCAAATATATGGCTAGCGTGACAATGTCAACGGGAAATCAGCGCGGTCGGGGGTTTTTTGCGTCTGGCCATGTCACCGAACCACAAATCCGACCGAGGGGTGATCAGTTAGGGTGCCGTCCGGCTGGCGGACCACAATGAGGCACGCTACAGACGCCAGGCGGTTGACCAATGCCACCCCCTTTTCCGGCCCCATCACCATCAGGGCGGTGGCCAGACCGTCGGCCACCGTGCAGTTGGCCGCCACCACCGTGGCGCTCACCACCCCGTTACTCACCGGCCGGCCGGTTCGCGGATCGAGGATGTGCGAATAGGATTGATCGTCAATCTGGAAAAAAATCCGGTAGTCGCCACTGGTGGCCATGGCTCGGTCCGTGAGGGGAACCGCTTTGTAGACATCAATGAACGCTGCCGTCTTGTCCGGACGGTTGATGCCCACCCGCCAGGGCATACCGTCCTTGCGTCGGCCACGAGCATAGACCTCGCCGCCGATCTCCACCAGGAAATTCGAAAATCCCTTGCTTCCGAGTAGCCGGGCGATCTCGTCCACCCCGTATCCTTTGGCGATGGACGCTAGATCCAGGGTCACGGCGGGATCTTTTTTGGTCATGGTGCCCGACGGATCCAGGCGGATACGATCGAACCCCACGTGGGCAAGGGTCTGCCGGATCTCACCGTCATCCGGAATGTGGTTCACCTCCCCCTTTCGACCGAACCCCCATAGGTTGACCAGCGGGTCCAGGGTGCCGTCCCACGCACCATCGGTGAGTCTGTACAACTTTCCCGCCACCTGCAGCACGTTGAGAAAATCATCGGACGGAGAAAAGGATGCGGATGTCGATTCGATGGCATTGAACCGGCTGATCTCACTTCCGGGATCGTAGGTGGACATGCTCTTGTTGATAGCAGCCAAACGGTTGTCGATCTGCTGCTGCAGATCGGGGCCGGAAGTGAATAGCCCGGTTACCACCTTGACATGGTAGGTGGTGCCCATGGTCTTTCCGGACAGCCGCAGTTCCCTTTTCGGTTGGCACGCTGCACAGAGCAATACAGTCAGCATCCCAAGGATAAGGACGGCCGGCCGCGTGGCCCCAGGTCGAAAAAGAATCAGCATATTCGCGGCAGCTGCTCGCCGGTGAGCATGTCTACGATGCGCTCGCCGCCGATGCGGGTTTTCATGAAAACACGGCCCGGATGACCGTCAATCACTTCGCCGATGATGCAGGCGTCCTTGCCGTAGGGGGATTGTTGAATCATCGTCAGCACTGGATCTGCCTGGTCCGCCGGCACAAAAGCCATCAGCTTGCCCTCGTTGGCCACGTAGAGGGGATCGAAGCCCAGCAGTTCACAGATACCGGAGACTTCGGGCCTGACGGGCAGGCGGTCCTCATAAATGCGGATGCCCGCTTGTGATTTACCGGCGATTTCATTGAGGGTCGTACCCACACCGCCCCGGGTGGGATCCCGCAGGACATGGATGTCGCACCCGGTACTCAACATATCTGCCACCATGTGATTCAAAGGGGCGGAATCGCTTTTGACGTCCGATTCGAAGACGAGTCCCTGGCGCTGGGTAAGAATGGTCATGCCGTGGTCGGCCATGGTGCCGCTGAGGATGACCACGTCCCCTGATTTGGCATTTGCACCGGAGACATTGACGTTCTCGTCGATGATGCCGATGCCGGCCGTGTTGATGAAGATCTTGTCCGCCGCCCCTTTAGGCACCACTTTGGTGTCGCCGGTGACCACAGTGACCCCGGCCAGTCTGGCAGCACGACCCATCTCTGCCACCACCCGCTCCAGGTCAGCCATGGGGAAGCCCTCTTCGATGATCATCCCCACGCTCAGATACAGGGGCATGGCGCCGCACATGGCCACGTCGTTCACCGTGCCGTTGATGGCCAGGTCCCCAATGCTGCCGCCGGGGAAGAAGATAGGGTCCACCACATAGGTATCCGTGGAAAAGGCGATGCGGCCGCCTGCCACATTCAGCGTGGCCCCGTCATCGAGCATGGCCAGAGCCGGGTTGTCGAATGCGGGCAGCAACAGGTTTGCGGTTAAGCGGTGGGAAATTTTTCCCCCGCTGCCGTGGTCCAGAAGGATCATGTCCGGTTTCATGGGGTCGTATTGTTTCCTCTTTGAATATAAATAGTTACCCGTCACCGTGGTAGCGATAATAGGCGGCGCAGGTGCCTTCGCTGGAGACCATGCACGGTCCCACCGGCGCCATGGGGTTGCATACCGTTTTGTACAGCGGGCACTGAGGTGGAATTTTCATGCCGGTAAGGATTTCACCACAGGCGCATCCCTTGGGCTCCGGGACTGGTTTGAGCCGAATGTCGAAAACCTTGACGGCGTCGAAATCAGCATATTTATCACGGATGGCCAGACCGCTGGCCAAAATGGTGCCGATTCCCCGCCAGTCGGCGTCGGCTGTTTCGAACACCTCGTTCATTATTGAGACGGCTTTGGGATTCCCAGCCGAGGATACCACCCGGGGATAGGCGTTTTCGAGGGCCGGCCGGTTGGACTCCACCTGGTCCACCAGCATGGCGATACTCTGGAGCAGATCGGTGGGTTCGAAGCCGGCTACGACACAAGGCACCCGACAGGCGTTGAAAAAAGGCCGGTAGGCATCCAGGCCGATGATCACGGACACGTGGCCGGGAAGCAGGAACCCGCCGATGTTGATCTCGCCGTCAGATAGAGCCTCCAGGGCCAGGGGCACGGTCTTGTGGGCCGAAACCACGGAAAAATTGTCGAGCTTCTGCTGGTGGGCGGCCAGAATGGCGGCGGCCACTGTCGGAGCGGTGGTTTCAAACCCCACCCCTAAGAAGACCACTCGCTTATTCGGGTTCTCCCGGGCCAGGGTTACGGCGTCGAAGGTGGAATAGACGATACGCACGTCAGCGCCGTCGGCCTTCTCCCGCTGCAGGGAAGAGCCGCTGCCCGGTACCCGAATCAGGTCTCCGAAGGTCGCCACGATGGTCTCTGGTTCCCGGGCCAGGGCAATGAAGGCGTCGATCTCTTTCTGCGCCGTCACGCACACCGGGCACCCCGGCCCCGAAAGCAGGGATATGGTCTCCGGCAGCAGGGAGCGGATACCGCTTCTGAAAATGGAGACGGTATGGGTGCCGCACACTTCCATGAAACGGACCGGTTTTCGGCTGGTGCGGGTGATGCGCTTGGCCAGGTGTCGGGCGATTTGCGGGTCGTGATAGGCGTCGCTGTGTTTCAGGGTCATAATGGGTCGTCCCTCAATTTGAAGAAACCTAATGATGAATGCTTAATTTCTAATTTTGAATGGAGGCATTCTATCGTTTTAAACGATGGACATCATACATTCATTCAACATTAATAATTACAATTATATTTGGTTAGCGTTTGCCCGGGCCGCCGCCACCACGGCCTGGCCCAGGGAAAGGCCGCCGTCGTTGGTCGGCACCAGCCGGTGGGTGAGCAGGTCAAAGCCGCTTTTTTCCAGGGCGGCGGTCAGCCCGGCCAGCAGCCGGTTGTTTTGGAACACGCCGCCGCTCAGGGCCACCCGGTGGATGCCCGTGGCAGTATGCAGATGGCGGCACAACTGGTCGAACAGGATGACCAGAGTATTGTGAAACCGGGTACTAATCATCGCAGGGGAAAAGCCCTTTGCCAAATCGCGGACCACACCACGGATAATGGGGGCGTTCAGAATGCAAAGCGGACCGTCGCCGTTACCTTCCCATGAGAAATCGTAGCTGCCGGATTCGGCGTCGTCAGAAATCATCTCCAGTTCCATGGCGGCCTGGCCTTCGAAGGCCACCTGGCCGCGCAGTCCGATGATGGCGGCCACAGCGTCAAAGAGCCGGCCCAGACTGGAAGTGAGCGGGCTGTTGATCTGTTTCTCCATCATGGCCATCATGACGTCCACCTGTTGTTTGTCCACCGACCGGAAAAGGGGCAGCGGGAGACATCCCAGATCCTCACCGAAAGCGGCTCTCAGATGGCTGACGGCCATACGCCAGGGCTCCTTGATGGCGGCGGCACTGCCGGGCATGGGCACCGGCGCCAGATGGGCCGCCCGGGAAAAGGTGTGATAGTCAGCCACCAATACCTCTCCCCCCCAGATGGTGCCGTCCGTCCCCAGCCCCGTACCATCGAAGGAGAGCCCGATCACCGGCCCGTCAGCCTTGTTCTCGGCCATGCAGGCGGCGATGTGGGCGTGGTGGTGCTGCACCTCGATGCGGGGGATGCCATCCAGTTCCCTTGCATAGCGGGTGCTCATGTAGTCCGGGTGCAGGTCGCAGGCCACAATCTGCGGATCGATATCCAGGATGCGCTTGAGATGGTTCACGGTGAGGCGGAAGAAATCATCGGTGGCCCGATTTTCCAGGTCGCCGATATGCTGGCTCACAAAGGCCTGCCTGCCCCGGGTGAGGCAGACGGTGTTCTTCAGTTCGGCCCCGCAGGCCAGCACCGGCAGCATTTTGTCCTTTAAAAACACGGGCACGGGCACATAGCCCCGGGAGCGCCGGATGGGGCGCATGTGGCCGGCGCTGTACCGAACGATGGAGTCGTCACTGCGCAGGCAAATCTCCCGGTCGTGGATGAGAAAGTCATCGGCAATCTCCCCCAGTCGCCGGAACGCTTCATCATTGTCGATGGCAATGGGTTCTTCACTCAGGTTGGCACTGGTCATCACCAGGGCGGTAAAGCCGGCATCCAGCAGCAGGTGGTGCAAGGGCGTATAGGGCAGCATGATGCCGAAATAGCGATTGTGGGGGGCGACCGCCTCGGCAATGGGGTTGGGCTCCCGTTTTTCCAGCAGAACGATGGGGCGCTGGATCGACACCAGCAGTTTTTCTTCGGCGTCGCTTACACGGGAGATGGCCCGGATGCGATCCAGGTCGGCGCACATGAGGGCGAAAGGCTTTTCCTCACGGTGCTTTCGCCGGCGAAGCCTCGTTACGGCGTCCGCATTGGTGGCATCCACAGCCAGATGGAAACCGCCCAGCCCCTTGACGGCCACGATCCGCCCCTCCTTGATCCGGCGGGCGGTGTCGGCGATGGGATCATCGGTGTCGATCAGATGCCCGTGTGAATCGCACAGGGTCACCCGGGGGCCGCAGACCGGGCAGGCGTTGGGCTGGGCGTGAAACCGCCGATTGTCAGGGTCATCATATTCGGCCTGGCACAGGGGGCACATGGTAAAGTGCCGCATGCTGGTCTTGGGCCGGTCATAGGGAATGTCGTCGATAATGGTGTAACGGGGACCGCAGTTGGTGCAGTTGATGAACGGATAGCCGAAGCGGCGGTCCGCCGGATCGCGCATCTCCGCCAGGCAGTCATCGCAGACCATCACATCCGGTGAAATGAGGGTAGCCCGGGTGGCGCTGCCCCGGCTTTTGACGATGGAAAAAGCTGAAAAGCCCTTCACCGGTTCAGGCATTGCCGATACTTCGACGATATGGGCCAGGGGCGGCTTTCTGGCTGGGAGATCGTCGATGAATTGCCGAATGCCGTTTTCCGGGCCTTCCAGAACCAGGGACACACCGGTGGCGGTATTGGCCACTTCTCCCTTCAGGCCGTGGTGGTTGGCTAACTGGTAAATGAAGGGACGAAAGCCCACCCCTTGAACAATGCCGTTGATCTCCAGACGTTTTGCCGAGGTTGCATCTGTCATGACCCGCCTTGGGCGCTATCCTTGATTAGCTCATAAAAAGTCTCACTTCAGGCGGGTTCGTAAAAAGCCCGAGATCAAGGCTTGCGAATCCCGAGAATACCGCTACCGCGGGTGCCGTAGGCAGCGTACTTGCCGTACTCCGCAGTGACGAGGGATGAAGCGTAACGCAGATATCGGGCTTCTTACGAACCCGTCATCCTTTATCGGCTTCCAGATCATCCACAAAGGCGGCAGCCTCCTTGAGGAGCCGGATGGTCTCCATGGCCGATTCTTCGTCCAGCTTTTTAATGGCAAAGCCGGCATGCACAAAGACATAATCCCCCACGGCCGCATCCTCCAGCAACATGAGGCTGGCCGACCGTTTGACGCCGTCCACGTCGATGGTGGCCATCTCGTTGTCGATATGGGTGATTTTAGATGGGATTGCAAGACACATGGTCGCCTGTTCCTTTATCTTGGCAGGTAATACCCAGTCGGTCGAGTTCGCCCAGCACCATCTGGATGACATCTTCCATCCGGTTCTTGGTCGTTTCGGTCAATTCCGTGCTCAGGGTGTTGATATCTTCGGGCTCCACACCGAGGATAACCGCCTCGGGCACCTTGTCCATGGCCTGGCACAGGGTCAGGGCTTCGAGAAAATCAACCTGGTGCAGTGAGTTCTTTGCCCGGATTCGTTCGGGGATGGCATCACCCGCCAGCCGGTAGAGATCACCGGGGACCCCTTTGTTGCGGATCACGTCCACGACGATCAGCTGGTCCGCCTCGGACATGACACCCAGCAGGCTCACGCCGAGAACACCACCGTCGACGACGGAAATGTTGTCCGGAAAGGTGTACCGGCGTTCCAGTTCCTCCACCACACGTATGCCGAAGCCTTCATCGGAGAGCAGGAGATTCCCCACCCCCAGGATCATTACATGGTCGTCAGTCATTGGATTGGTTCTTTCTGTATTTTTTATGCCGGGCATCCTGTTGCCATTGACTGGAGCCGTCTGAAACGAATACCCGGTGGGAAAACAGCAATGGGATGTGGTAGCATGGATTGGTAAACGGTTCAAGCCATGATCACCAGCTGCGAAATGAACCTCCATCAGGCGGGGACAATAGCCCTTAGCGCCGGCGATTTTTAGGCAAAACCAGATTGCTCTCATCGAGCGTAACCACGCTGATCCGGCCCGGTGTGACGATCACCCGGGCCTGCCAGGCAACCTTGTAGCCGTCAATCATGGCGGGAAATTTTACCAGCACATAGTAGGTTCCAGGGGGTACGTTCAGGAAGGCAAAATTGCCGGTCGTCGAGGTGACGGTCTGGGCGATCAGGTAGCCGGCTTGCTGCTGCTTTTGCTGAAAGCGCTTGTAAAAATCCAGGTGGCAGTTGTTGATGCAGTCCACTTTTCGCTGATGGTCAGCTTCTCCTAAGCATTTTTCTGCAGAGACCGGACTTTTCTCGTTCACCAGAAACACCGACAGATACTCGCCATACACATTCTGGCCGGCATCGTTCCGGATGGACATGGACCCCACAATCCACTGATCGGCCAGTGCCTGACTAATTCCTGCAGATCCGGCAAGGGTCAGCATTACGATTAAAATGGTGATCATGTTCTTAAACATCCCGGACATCCTCCATCTCCAACGTGATCTTTATTGAAATTATACTCAAAACATGGAATAGTAAAGCAATTCTTTCTTTGCAGCCTTAGGATTCATTTAGACCATTGTGAGGCCCGATGAACCGTTCTTATATGGGAAAGGTGCTGTGGGTCGACCTGACCACCGGCCGCATCACCACCGAAACCATCCCCGACGACCTGTACAACCGTTTTTTATCAGGCAACGGCCTGGCCGCATGGCTGCTGTACCGGCGGATCCCGGCCGGGGCGGATCCCTTGGGGCCGGACAATATCCTGGGGTTCGTGTCCGGCGTATTGACATCGAGCGGCTCCCTGTTCACCGGCCGATGGATGGTGGTGGGCAAAAGCCCACTCACCGGTACCTGGGGCGATGCCAACTGTGGGGGGAACCTGGCTCCCGGCATCAAGGGGTGCGGGGTTGACGGTATTTTTTTCACCGGCCAAAGTGACCGGCCCGTTTACCTATATGCCGACACCAAGGGTGCCGAGTTACGCGATGCGATCCATCTGTGGGGCAAGGACGCCATCGAGACGGAGCGTCTTCTGGTGGATGAACACGGCAGCAAACAGCGGGCCCGGGTGGCCTGCATCGGCATGGCCGGAGAGCGTCGCTCCCTGATTTCCGGTATCGTTAACCACGGCGGCCGACTGGCGGCCCGCAGCGGCCTGGGGGCGGTCATGGGAGCCAAGGGGCTCAAGGCCGTTGTCCTTTGCGGTTCCCGTCGCGTCCACGCATACGATCCCAAGGCCATGAAAGCCCTGAGCCTGGCGTGCAACGAACATGTGGCCTTTCAGCCGCCTTTTTTAAACGGCACCATGACCGCCTACCTGGGCGCGCTCATGCGCATGCTGCCCACCCAGATGAAACTCGACGGCATGCTATACAAGATCATGTTGAGCAAGTGGGGCACCGTCAACCAGAACCAGATGGCCATCGAAATGGGCGATGCCCCGGTGATGAACTGGAAAGGCTCCAACCGGGATTTCGGACTGGATAAATCCAAACTCATTGACCCCGACGAGTTCACCAAACCGGTAGTGGCCAAATACTTTTGCTACTCCTGCCCACTGGGTTGCGGCGGCATCAGCCTGGCACCCGACGGCAAAACCGAGGTGCATCGGCCCGAATACGAATCCACCATCGCCCTGGGGGGCCTGTGCCTCAATGAAGACGCCAACAGCATTTACTATCTCAACGAAATGTTAAACCGTGCCGGTATGGACACCATATCGGTGGGCGGCACGGTGGCTTTCGCTATCGAGTGTTTTGAAAAAGGCCTCCTGACCCCAAAGGAGACCGACGGTCTGAAGCTGACCTGGGGCAATACCGACGCCATCGTCCGCTTGGTGGAAAAGATGGTCAAACGGGAAGGGATCGGTGATCTCCTGGCCGACGGTACCCGGGCAGCCGCCGCCAGGATCGGCAAGGGGGCGGAAGAGATGGCCATTCATGCCGGCGGCCAGGAACTGGGCATGCACGACGGTCGCTACGATCCCGGATTCGCCCTGCACAACGTGGTCGAGCCCACTCCCGGCCGCCACACCATCGGGGCTTATATGTATTACGAGATGTTCCAGCTGTGGAGAGAAATACCGGATCTGCCCGATCCGGCCCTATTTTACCTCAAACGCAGCAAGTACCGGGCGAACCGGGAAAAGGCGGCCATGGGGGCGGCCTGCAGTCAGTATATGAACGTGATCAACGGTGCCGGGTGCTGCCTCTTCGGCGCCCTGATGGGCGCCCACCGGATTCCGCTGTTCGACTGGCTCAATGCAGCTACCGGTTGGAAGCAAACGCCCGAAGGGTACCTGGTCATCGGGCACCGTATTCAGGCGGTCAAGCAATTGTTCAACATTAAGCAGGGCATCAATCCTAAAGATATCCGGGTCAGCAAACGGGTGCTGGGCGACCCGCCCCAGCAGGAAGGGGCAAATAAAGGTGTCACGGTCCCTCTGGAGAAACTACGGCGATATTATTGGTCCGGCATGGGCTTCGACCCGGAGACGGGGGTGCCGACGTCGGAATGTTTAGCTCGTTTGAACTTAACCATATGATCAACCCGGATGCCTGAATGGGCGTTGCCAACACGCCAAGGATATCCCATGGCCTATTCCATCACCCATGAATGTATCGGATGCAGCGTATGCATGCGGGTCTGCCCGGTGGATGCCATCATCGGCAAACCCAAGGAGCGCCATCGCATCGTGTCGGAAATCTGCATTGACTGCGGGGCATGCGGCCGGATTTGCCCCCACGCCAGCGTAAAGAATCCAAAGGGAGAGTTGTGCGAACGGATTCGCATCCGTTCCCGGTGGCCTAAACCGAAATTTGATCATCAACGCTGCATGGGGTGCACCATTTGTGTGGAGGCTTGTCCCACGGGTTGCATTGATCTGAAGACGGACCGGGGAAACCGGGAGACCCTTCGTTATCCTTTTTTAAAAAAAGCGCGAAACTGCATGGGATGCACCTTTTGTATGCTGGAATGTCCGGTGGATGCGGTGTACATGGATCAACGGGTGGGGTAACGGTGACGGGAAAGCCCCTTCCCGGGTCCAAAAGACCCGGGAAGGGGTGAAAAACGAAATGAACTACCCCGCAGCAGAGCTGACGGGGTATCAACCGCTAACTGCTAAAAAGGAAACGCAGCAAGCTGCGGGGAATTTACCCCAAGAGATTAAATGACCTTGAATTTGTAAACCTGATTGGAGTCCGGATCGATCACATGGACACCGCAGGCCACGCACGGGTCAAAGGAGTGGACGGTGCGAAGAATCTCAAGGGGCTGCTTTGCGTCGGCCACCG
Source organism: Desulfosarcina sp. (assembly GCA_014237405.1). Taxonomy (GTDB): domain Bacteria; phylum Desulfobacterota; class Desulfobacteria; order Desulfobacterales; family Desulfosarcinaceae; genus Desulfosarcina. Next base: position 14,785 of record JABZFO010000022.1, read on the forward strand.
GGGTGCCGATAAGCGCCTCTTCCACCGGGCCCAGCTTGCCCTTGTCGTCTCTGGGGCCGAAGTTCCAGGTGGACGGAACCACGTACTGGTAGTTCTTGATCTTTCCGCCCTCGATGTTAATCCAATGTCCCAGGGAACCACGGGCCACGTCGTTGAGGCCAAGGCCCATGGCTTTATCGGGCATTTCCCAGGGCTCGTAGGTCTGAGCGTCTCCGCTCTTGATGTTTTCCAGCAGTTCCATGATCCAACCGGGAGTGGCCTGGCCGATGGCGATGGTTTCCAGGCCTCTGGCTGCAGTTCGGCCAAGCGTGGAGAACAGGGCGCCGGCGGGAATTCCCAGCTTCTGGAGCGTGCCGTCCACCAGCGGTTTAATGTCCTTGTGGCCTTTGCCGTACGCCACCAGCACACGGGCCAGCGGTCCCACCTCACAGGGCTCGCCTTCGTATCTGGGGGCTTTGAACCAGGAATACTTGCCGCCGTCGGGTCGGTATTTGGGATCTTCCTGCAGCGGTTTGGTCTCGCCCTTGTAGGGGTGCAGTGAGGGACCGTCCTCATACCAGGCGCGAGTGACGTTCTCCGCCACCTTCTCCTGGATGGCCATGGGGATATTGGCCAGGTCCCGTTTTTTGATCAGACCGCGGGGCATAAACAGGCTGTCCGGCTCGTTGTTGCTTTCGGGGAACTCGCCCCAAGCCAGGAAATTGGTGGTGCCGCCGATGGCGCCCCAATCCTTGTAGAAGGAAGCAACGGCCACCAGGTCCGGGATGTAGACGTTTTCGATGAATTCATGGATCTCCTTCTGCAGGTAGAGGAACTCGGCGATGCGGTCCGGCTTCAGGTCGGCCACACTGGTGACGCCGCCCACCACCAGAAACTGCGGATGGGGGTTCTTACCGCCGAAGACGGCGTGCATACGGGCACATCTGGCCTGAATACGAAGGGCCTCGATGTAGTGAGCACTGGCCATCAGGTTGGCCTCCGGCGGCAGCTTATAGGCCGGGTGCCCCCAGTAGGCGTTGGAGAAGGGCCCCAGCTGGCCACTGTCCACGAAGGTCTGGAGGCGCTGTTGCACCTGCTTGAAATAAGCGGTACCACCCACTTTGGCGTTGCTGACGTTGTCCGCCAGAGCGGCGGTTTTCTTGGGATCGGCCTTCAGGGCGCTGACAATGTCCACCCAGTCCAGCGCGTGAAGGTGATAAAAGTGAACCAGGTGGTCGTGCTGGAACTGTGCGGCATGCATCATGTTCCGGATCAGTCTGGCGTTTTTGGGAATCTGAACACCAACGGCGGCTTCGACTGCCCTCACCGAGGACAGAGCATGGGTGTACGTTCAAACGCCACAGGATCGGGCCACAAAATGATGCGCATCCCGCGGGTCGCGCCCCTGAAGAATCAGCTCGATGCCGCGGAACATCTGGCCCGAGCTCCACGCATTGACAACCTTGCCGCCGGCCACTTCAACTTCTATGCGGAGATGGCCCTCTATTCTGGTAATCGGATCCACTACTACGCGTTTACCCATATTAAAAACCTCCCTTTATTCGTAAAGGATATTTGCAGAAAAAAACGTAACACCTATGAGCCCGGCTCTTACATCTCTTCATAGAATGGGCTCATCTTGTCCCAGAAATCCGGTTCGCTGCATCCGATGCACGGATGGCCAGCTTCCACCGGCCAGCTGGTCCCATCGTTGAACTTGGCAGTGGGGCAGTTGTTGTAGGTCTCCGGACCGCGACAGCCCATCTTGTATAGGCAGTAGCCCAGAGCGGCCTCTTCGCTGCCGAACGTTTCCACGAACTCCTCGTTTTCGAAGTGGGAGCGTCTGGGGCATTTGTCATGGATGGTGTTGCCGAAGGCAAACAGGGGCCGGCCCATATCATCAAGATCGGGCAGTTTGCCCAGCAGCAGATAGTTGACCACGGTTCCCACCAGATTGATGGGGTTGGGGGGACAACCGGGAATGTTGAGGGTTTTCATGCCGATGGCATCACCCACCCCTTTGTATCCGCCCGGGTTGGGGGCTGCGGCCTGAACGCCGCCGAATGTGGCGCAGGTGCCATAGGCGATAACGGCTGCTGCCTTAGGGCAGACGTCCTTGGCAATTTCAAGGAAGGAGCGGCCGCCCACTTTACCGTAACCGCCGTTGAATTTGGTGCCCACGGCGCCTTCAACGACGCAGATGAATTTGCCCTCGTACTTTTTCACGGCATGGTGGAGCTGCTCTTCGGCCTGGTGTCCGGCAGCGGCCATGATGGTCTCATGATATTCCACCGAAAGCACCTCGAGAACCAATTCGTCAATGTAAGGGTACATGGAGCGCAACAGGGACTCGGAGCATCCGGTGCACTCGGCGAAATGCAGCCAGACCACCGGCGGGCGCTGTGCCGGCGCGGCGAACACCTCGGCCACCTTGGGGACGAAGGACGACGACAGTCCCATGGTTGCCGTCAGCGCCGTGCAGTACTTCATGAAATCTCTTCGCGAGACGCCTTTTCCCTTCAACCTTTCATAAAATAATTTTTCCTTTTCCATTGGCACCTCCTGATGCTGATTAAGGATGGGTGGAGCAAAATACACAGAAATGACGCAAGGATTTTTGTTCGCCGGTTTTATATAAGATCAGGCAAGGCGCGTCTAAGGGCGCAACCTTGTTGGTTGTAACCTTAGATGCAACGCAGAACACGGGCGTGGAAGACCTGTGGCAAGTCAAGGTAAAAAGCGTTTTTTGGCTATTGTTCAAGCCAGTTGGGATCGACGACGAGGGGGTTGTCCGCGTGGAGGAAATCACAGAAAGAGACAAAAAAACGCCCGCATGCCCACACGGGCGCTTTGGGTTTCAATGGCGTTGAGCCGGGTCAGGCATCGTCGATGCTGGCATCCTCATCGGAGATTTGAATGGATTTTTTCAGATCTTTGATAATCCCTTTTTCTTCGAAGCCATCATCAATGTTATCATCAAGCAGTTCATCCACCTCCATCCCTGTATCGTCATCATCGTCATCAGACTCGTTTATTGTCTCTTCATCCATGGGGTCGAACATCTCCCGCTCTTCGAAGAAAAGCTCGGCAGATGTGTTGGCGCCGGGCTGGAACATCTCGATAATGGCATCGGCGATCCGTTCCGTGTAGGCCCCCGGTGGATACATATTGTGGGTACGAAGGGCCTGGATCAGGGTGTTGCGATCCTTTTCCATGGCAGTCTTGATCGCCTTGGCGTCGTAGGTTTCTTCGCACAGCAGGGAGAGCATCTCCTTGTCCAGTTCAGCGTATTCCTGGATGGCCAGTTTTTCGGTCTCATTGTCCAACAGAACCACATATTTTTGTTTCATATCAATCTTCCTCCAGAAGCGATCTTTCGCTTTTTTTGTGCACGGAGGAACATCACAAAATATCTTTGATGTCAACCATCATTTAACGGGATGAAAGACCGCACGCAAAAAGGGACAAACCGGGTTAATCCCGGGTTTGCCGGGGATAAAAGGATTGACGCTGATGGTTCTAAATGTGGGTTCGAATCCTACTCCCTCCGCCATAAAATCGCTTCACGATTTTATTTTTACTGGATTAATTAAAAATTTTGGAAAAATTTTTGGAGAGATGGCCGAGCCGGCTGAAGGCGCTCGCCTGCTAAGCGAGTGTGTGGTGAAAGCTGCACCGAGGGTTCGAATCCCTCTCTCTCCGCCAGTTTCCCGATAGCCCGCTTGATTTGCGGGCTATCGCTTTTTGGCCGGGTGGATGGAGACGCGACATTTTAATTTTCCACTACCGCAGCGCCCTGCAGTTCATTTATTATGCAAACCACCTTTGCAAATAAGCGTTTACCCGGAGTGTTGGCCGTGTGCCTGCTGTTCACCGGTTTTCTGGCCGGTACCTTTTTCGGGATCGAGCCGGAAGCCCGGGCTGCCGATTCCTTTATCGAACGGATACAGGCCGCCATTAAGGCCCGGCTGGACGGTGACACGGCCACAAAACCCCTTGTCTGCCAGGGAGAAATGCTCTGCGGCATCCGGATGCTGCCGCTGGCCTACCGCAATAGAAACCATCTGCCCCTGTGGATTGACGCTTCGCTGCGCCTGGAAAAGGCGGAGGCCCTGGCCGAGGCCATCGGTCGTGCCGGGGAAGAAGGACTGGCGCCATCGGACTATCACCTGGAAGCTATTTACGACCTGCTGGCCGCGGTGTATGAACAATCCTCAACGAAAACGGCCTCGGCCTCTCCCGAGTTGTGGGCGGACCTGGACCTGATCCTCACCGATGCATTCCTCTTGTATGGTTCCCATCTGGCTGCCGGGCGGGTAAACCCAGAGACCCTGCACACCGACTGGAAGATCCACCCGGGTGCCGTGGACCTGTTGACCGCCCTCGACAATGCAGCCTCAACAGGCAATATCGACGCTGCGTTTGGAAAATTGCGGCCGGCACACAGCGAATATGCGGCCCTTCGCAATGCATTGGCCCGGCTTCGCGGCCTGACCGCTGCCAATGGCTGGCCGGTGCTGGATGTCAGGAAAACGCTCAGGCCGGGAGACCGCAGTTCTGCTGTTGGTGATCTTCGTCGCCGGCTTGTCGTGAGCGGTGACGTCGACCCGACTGGTCCTGATGACGATCCGCTTTTTTTCGATGCCACGCTCGCGTCCGCAGTGAAGCATTTTCAGCAGCGTAACGGGTTGAAGGTGGATGGCATAGTGGGTCACGACACCTATGGCATGTTAAACGTTTCCGTCAAACAGCGCATCCGCCAAGTGGTGCTCAATCTCGAACGAGGGCGGTGGCTGCCCCGTAATCTGGGAGCCCGGTACATCATGGTCAACACGGCTGATTTTAACCTCAAAGCGGTGGAAAACAACCAGATAGAGCTGCAGATGCGGGTGGTCGTCGGCCAGCCGGCCAGGCGTTCGCCGGTTTTCAGCGCCAACATGACCTATCTGGTGATCAACCCATACTGGAATGTGCCCAGAACAATCGCCGTAGAGGATATCCTGCCCGAGGTTCAAAAAGATGTTGCCTACCTGGCCCGGCAGGGCATCCGCGTGCTTCAAAACTGGGAAGTGGACGCACCGGAAGTGGATCCGGCCACCGTTGACTGGCAGGCCTACCATGCCGACCGATTTCCCTTCAGGCTTCGCCAGGATCCCGGGCCCTATAACGCCCTGGGCCGCATTATATTCATGTTTCCCAACCAGTTTGCCGTATACCTGCATGATACCCCCAACCGCTCCCTCTTCAACCGGGTTCAGCGGGATTTCAGTTCCGGCTGCATCCGGGTGGAAGCACCTGTTGTTCTTGCCAATTTCGTGCTGGCGGGAGATGAACGGTGGAGGCCGGATGCATTGACCGAAGCCATTGAAGAAGGAGAAACCCGGACCATCTGGCTTAGCCATCCGGTTCCCGTGCACCTTTTGTATATGACCGCCTGGGCGGACGAAACGGGTGTCATCCAGTTTCGCAGCGACATTTACAACCGGGACCGAGATTTAGAGCGGGCCCTTACCCGTTCCAGGTTCTAAAAACCCCGGTATCCACGTGGACGAAATCGGACCGGAGATAGTAGCCGACGCCGCCGAGTTTCAAATCCAGGCAGACTTGCCGCAGCTTTCGGGTATTGCATCCGGGCAGGCGAATGTCGATGGCGCGTCCCTGCATGTGGTAGCTGAATTTAGCCACTCCTGAACTTTGCTTGCGGAGCCGGGCATTGGTCTGGGGGGAGCGGTAGCCAGAGATGATATGAAAGGGGGAGTTGGATCCCAAGCGCTGTTTGACGGTAAAGAGCAGGTTGATCAGACGGGGATCAATGGCTTCGATATCACCGGTGCGATGATCCCTTAAAATGTGGTTTATTTGCTGCATGGCGCCGGTGCAATACGCGCCGCTTTTAAAATAGCAGATACTGAGCCCTTCGCCGGTGTGAGTGTTGAAAAATGATAGGGAGCGGCGGGTACTGTCCGGAAACAGGGCTGACCATCCTGTTGCCGGTGCCATACAGGTAGCCAAAAAACCGGTGCCGATTTTTAGAAAATCGCGTCGACTGCAACTACCCATGTCTTTCTCCACGTATCCGTATGTAGGGCTTCATTCGATCATCAATCCAAACCGCTGGGAATAAAAGCAAAAAACATACCTGAAAGCTACAGTAGCGACGTTTTGTGGGCTTGCACACCAAACAAATCTTTTAACCGATTGTAAATACTTTTTATTTTTACACCTACGATTCTTGAATACGGCATGCCGCCGCTGGACAGCGTCCATCATCAGCGACTGCGTCAGACACATTTCGTCAACCGCTTGACGAAATGTGTACTATGAAACAATCCGTTGAAACTGTTTTTCCAGATCCCTGACGGTCCATCGAATCCAGATGGGTCTGCCGTGGGGGCAGTGCGACGGGTTGTCGCAGTCATCCAGCTGTTCGAGCATGGCCTTGATCTGCACCTCGGTGAGGTGCTGGTGGGCCCGGATCGCATTGTGGCATGCCATGACCATGAGGCATCCATCCATGATCGTTTCCATCCCGGCACCCACACCGATTTCCGCCGTTTTTTCGACGACCTGAGTGATCAGCGCCGGAATGTCGCCGCTGTTCAGCAGTGTGGGCATAGCCTTGACCACGAATGTGTTTCCGCCAAAAGGCTCGATCTCCAGCCCGTAACGGTCCAGCTCCGGGGCCAGTTTTTCCAGGATCTGGGCTTCACGAAATCCCAGGTCGATGGTTTCGGGCAGCAGCAGGCGCTGGGCGGCGGGTCGGCGCTTGTCGGATTGGCACTTGAGCTGTTCGAAAACAATGCGTTCATGAGCCGCATGCTGGTCGATGAGCATCAGGCCATCGTCGGATTCACAGATGATATAGGTGCCCTTGTACTGGCCGATGAGGGTCAGGTCAGCAAAAAACCGCTGCTTCCACAATGGTGCCTGCTGGGTTGGTTTGCCGGTGCGGGCCGGTGGGGGTACCGGTGACGCCGGCGGATTGACGTGATCCCCTGGCGGCAATGGATCCTGTTTGCCATCCGCGACAGTATCGTGGGCCATTTCAGATGCCGTCGGTTCGATCGGTTTACGAAAAATGGCACGATTATCTGGTTTTTCAGGCGTTCGTGGCATTCCGTAGTCGGCATGCTGCTCGGACACGGTTGCCGGCCGTGGAACCGGTTCGGGAATCCTCGATCCGGGCGCTTTCCACCGGGTGGGATCGGATTGTCTGAGGGTGTCGGCCACTGCGTCCCGCACGGTATCGTGAACCATTTTTTGCCGGACAAATCGGATTTCGTGTTTGGTGGGATGCACATTTACGTCCACCTGGTCGAAGGGGACCCTTAGAAACAGCACCGATACCGGATACTGACCCTTCATCAGCCGGCCGGTATAGCCGGCAAACAGGGCGTGCTGAATGACACGGTCCTTGACCCACCGGCCGTTGACGAACAGATAGATGCCCCGTGCAGTGGACCGGTTTATGCGCGGAGCGGCTACCCACCCGCTGATTTCGACAGCCTCTGTGACCCGGTCAACCGGATGCAGTTCCTTCTTGATGGCCTTGCTGAGGACATCGCCCACCCGATCCGTGGGGTCTGTGGCCGGTGCCCAGCTTTTCACAATCCGGTTGTTGTGCGACAGCCGGAATTGAACTGATGGCCGGCACAGGGCCATGCTGGCAATGGTGTCGGCGATGTGACCCATCTCCGTGTCGATGCTTTTCAAAAACTTTCGTCGGGCCGGCGTGTTGAAAAAGAGGCCGGCAACGGTGATCATGGTGCCGGCAGGGGCACCCACGTCTGAAACTTTATTGATCCGGCCCCCCGCCACCTCTATCTGGGCGCCTACGTCGGCGTTCGTTTCCCGGGTGACAAGGGTGAACCGGGAGACCGAGGCGATGCTGGGTAGCGCCTCTCCCCGGAATCCCAGGGTACGGATGGCAAACAGGTCCGGATCCTTGGTGATCTTGCTGGTGGCGTATCGTTCCAGGCAGAGCAGGGCATCGTCTCGGCCCATGCCCTGGCCGTTGTCCGATACCCGGATGAGCTTCCGCCCGCCCTGTTCGATTTCCACGATGATCCGGGTGCTGCCGGCTTCTGATTTTGGACATTTGGGTTATCTGGAAATCTCTTCAAAACTGCGGGACAGATACTCCGCTTCCATGGGGGTCAGGTTGAATTTCAGGCAGGCCGCCTCCATGAGTTGCTGTCGGCTTTTGGGCGATCCCGCCTTTTCTTCTTCAGAAATCCACTTGACTGCTTTTCTCAGGCTTTCGCCTTCGGGCTGTATGGTCATGGAAACCTTTCTTCAAGTTTCTGAGTATACTAATCCAATTTTGGTTTCTCTTCCGGTTAAAAAACAAAAATTGTGCCTGGAAAAAGCAAAGTTCGGCCTCTATAGGCTCTAAGATAATTAACTTGGCAAGGCTAGAGGGAGGAAGCCGTATTGTAATACTGCGACGACCGATAACGCAGTCCAAATTAATTATCTTAAAGCCTATATCACAGCAAGGGCTTTTTATCCTTGATGTTCGCCGCCTGTTCGAACTGCCGGGCGATCTTGAAAAGGATCGGCTCATTAAAATGGCGGGCCATGACCTGCAGGCCGATGGGCAGGCCGTCCTCTGAAAAACCGCAGGGCACCGAAATTCCAGGGATGCCGGCCAGGTTGGCCGACAGCGTGAAGATGTCCGACAGATACATGGTCAAGGGGTCGTCAAGAGTTTCTCCGATGCGGTAGGCCGGTGTGGGCGCCACCGGAGAGACGATGGCGTCACAGGACGCGAATGCCGTTTGAAAATCGTTTTTGATCAACGTGCGAATCTGGGAAGCCTTGCCGTAGTAAGCATCGTAGTAACCGGCGGACAGGGCGTAAGTACCCAAAATGATGCGTCGCTGCACCTCCGGACCGAATCCCTTTGACCGGGTGCTGCGGTACATCTGAAGCAGATCGGTCTGTGCCTTGTCGCGGAAGCCGTATTTCACGCCGTCGTAGCGGGCCAGATTGGAGCTGGCTTCACTGGGGGCAATGACGTAATAGGCGGCTACGGCATGGTCGGTGTGCGGGAGAGAGACGTCGATGCATCGGGCGCCCAGCGATTCGATGGTTTTTACCGCCCGTTCAACGGCCGCGCCCACCTGGGGGTCCAGGCCCTGGGCGGAACGGTACTCGCTGGGGATGCCTACCACCACATCCGTGAGACCGTCACCGGCGATATCTGAAAAGACCGGCACCGGTTCGGGAACGGAGGTGGAATCTTTCGGGTCGTGACCGGCGATGGCGTCCAGCATGATGGCGCAATCGGCCACGGTTTTGCCCAATGGGCCGATCTGGTCCAACGAAGAGGCAAAGGCCACCAACCCGAAACGGGACACCCGGCCGTAGGTAGGCTTGATCCCCACCACCCCGCAGTGGGAGGCGGGCTGGCGGATGGAACCGCCGGTGTCCGAACCCAGGGCACCCAGACACATGTCCGCCGCCACAGCCGCAGCGGCCCCACCGCTGGAGCCCCCTGGAATGCGGTCCGGATTCCAGGGGTTGCGGGTAACCTGAAAGCCGGAATGCTCGGTGGTGGAGCCCATGGCAAATTCATCCATATTCAGTTTGCCAACGATCACCGTATCGGCGTCTTTCAAGCGGGTAATCACCGTGGCGTCGTAGGGCGGAACGAAGTTTTCCAGAATTTTCGACGCGCAGGTGGTGCGAAGGCCCCGGGTGCAGAGCAGGTCCTTGATGCCAAGTGGGATGCCGGTCAGCGGCATAGCGTCACCGTTGGCCAGTCGCTGGTCCGCCGCTTCGGCTTGGATTAGGGCACCCTCTGCATCGACGGTCAGATAGGCGCCGACTTTGCCGTCCACCGCGTCGATGCGGTCCAGAACGGCCCGGGTCAGTTCGACGGAGGAGATCTCTTTATTTTTCAGCGACGGTCAAATCGTTAATGTGCCGTCAGATCACCTTGGGCACCACAAAAGCGCCGTCATCCTTTTCCGGGGCGTTGGCCAGCGAAGCCTCTGGATCCAGATGGCTCTTTTGTTCGTCCTCCCGAAATGCGTTGGTCAGAGTGATGGCATGGGAGGTGGCGGCAACACCGGTGGTGTCCACCTGTTTCAAGGTGTCCACGTAATCAAGAATGGTGCCGATCTGGCCGGCAAACCGGTCGACATCTGCATCATCGATGTCCAGCCGGGCCAGGTGGGCCACGTGCAGGACTTCTTCTTTTGTGATTTTCATCGTGTTCAACCCTTTTTTATTTCTTCACCAGAATTGGCTTCTTCTGATCCCTGGTTAACCGATTCATATCCGCTGCAGCCTGTTCACGGTCTTTGTAGCTGCCCACCCGAACCCGGAACCAGAGGCCTTTGTCGGGAATGTAACTTCTCGACAGGTAGGCAGGATACCCGTCCTTTTTCAGATTTGCAACGATTCGCTCCGCAGCCGACGCACCCTTCATGGAAGCCACCTGAATCGTCAGGTTACCCGTGGTTGGGGCGGGTGCCTGAGTTGCCGACGGTGTGGCCCTGGCTGTTGGTTTAACCGAAACGGTGGCTTTTTTAGCCATGAGGGCGGATCGCGACTTGTGGGGTATCTTCACCGCTTCGGCGGTTTCCGTACGGGCAGACGGCACGCCCGTCGATGCCTGGGCCACCGGAATCTGAACGGCGGTATCCGGCTCGTCTTTTTTCAGGGCTTCATAGAACGCCAATGGCGCCTTTCCATCCTCTCCCCGGATAGCCTTTTCTACCGCTTCCCGCTCCTTTTGCATCATGGCGTCACGCAGGGCGGCCAGTTCTTTTTGCAGTGCCTGGATGTCGAAGTGCACGGGTGCCGTTCCCCGGCCCACCAGCACGCCAAGGACAAACATCCACGCCGCGACAAAAAAGATCAGCAGGTATCGCCCCCAGGCGATCCGGCGTTTTGACACGGTGCCCTTGCCCTTTGCCACAGGTTTTTTCCTTTGCCCGGAAATGGGACCCGATTCGCGCGATCTACATGGAATCCGGAGCCGACACGCCCAGCAACGCCAGTCCGTTTCGGATCACCTTCTGCACTGCCGAGATGAGATAGAGTCTGGCCCGGGTCAGCTTCAGATCGTCTTCGCACAGCACCCGATGCCGGTTATAATAGGTGTGGAAAGCAGCGGCCAGGGCCACCAGGTAATAGGTCATGCGGTGCGGCTCCATAAAGGCACCAGCCGTTTCAACTGCTTCCGGGTAGCGGGCCAGAGCCTTGATCAGTGCCACGTCCTCCGGTGTTTCCAGAGCGGGCAGATCCGATGGCGCAAAGCCGCCCACATCCATCCCATCAGCCTCGGCCTTGCGGTGGATGCTGGATATACGCGCGTGGACATACTGGACATAGTAGACAGGGTTGTCGTTAGTCTTTTTCTTGGCCAAGTCCAGGTCGAAGTCTAAGGGGCTGTCATAGTGGCGGGTCAGAAAGATAAACCGGGCCGCATCCCGGCCCACCTCCTTCACCACGTCGGCCAGGGTGACGAACTCACCGGCCCGGGTAGACATGGCCACAGGCTGGCCGCCCCGCAGCAGATTGACCAGCTGCACCAGAAGGACGTCGAACTGGCCGCGGTCGTATCCGGACGCCTCCACAGCCGCTTTCATGCGCGGGATGTAGCCGTGATGGTCGGCCCCCCACACGTCAATGACTTTGTGGAACCCGCGCTCGAACTTGTCCTTGTGATAGGTGATGTCCGAGGCAAAATAGGTGGTCTGGCCGTTCTGGCGCACCACCACGCGGTCCTTTTCGTCTCCGTAGTCGCTGGTTTTGAACCACAGGGCGAATCGTAGAGGCTCTGTTCCGAAAACCATTGGTCGAAGGTCACCCCGAAATCCACCAGATCGGCCCGCATGCCGTTGGTAATCTTCTCCGCCGCATACCGGGCGCAGGGCATGACGGCCTCCACCTCGTCCTTTTCAAAAATCTCCCGGCCGTCCTGTTCCAGCAGTTCCCCGGCCAGATCCCGGATGTAATCGCCCTGGTAGCAGGTGTCGGGGAAGTCCACGGTTTCACCCAGCAGTTCTTTTCCCCGCAGGTAGACAGACATGCCCAGGGTCTGGATCTGTCGGCCGGAATCGTTGATGTAATACTCTTTTTGTACGTCATAGCCGCAAAAAGAGAGAATGTTGGCCGTGCTGTCCCCCACGGCGCCGCCCCGGCCATGGCCCACGTGAAGGGGGCCGGTGGGGTTGGAACTGACGAATTCGATCTGGATGCGGGTTCCTTGGCCCAGGTTGCAACGGCCATACTGGTCGCCCCGTTCGTGAATGGCGGCCAGCACCGGGTACCAGGCGGATGGACGGATGAAGAAGTTAATGAACCCAGGCCCGGCGATTTCCGTCCGGTCAATGATGCCCTTTTTGTCATCCAGGTGGTCGATGAGGGTTTCGGCGATTTGCCGCGGTGACATGCGCTGGATCTTGGCCATCTGCATGGCCATGTTAGTGGAAAGGTCGCCGTGGCTGTTGGCCTTGGGTTCTTCCAGCACCACATCGCAAAAGTCAGACGAGGGGAAAATGCCTTTTTCGTGAGCGGCCGTCGCTGCCGTCAGAATCATTTCCTTGAGGGCGTTCTTCATGAATTATTTCCTGAGAGCTGATTCCTTTTGACGCGTCAGCCGATCCGGTGTTATGGGTTGCTGGTTGCCAGCACAGGGTAATGGTGCCTGCCGTCGGGTACACGCCTTTTTCGGTAAAGTCCAGTTCATAAAGAGTTTTCCGATCCAAGTCAAGAAGCTTCCCCCCCGATGACAGGATGCCTGAATGGGGTAATTTTGACAGGCAGAAACCCATTGGATGGGTGAACCAAAGGCAACTATTGGCAAGGTCAAAAGAAGGATCAGAACCCTCCTTTATCGATTGTAGATCAGGTTTTCTTTTTCTTCAGTCTGGCCCAGGCATCCCTCAGTGTAACGGTGCGGTTGAACACCAGTGACCCGGGCGTCGAATCCTTCGAATCCACGCAAAAGTACCCCATGCGCTCGAACTGGCAGAAGTAGCCCGGCCCGGCATCGGCCAGGCAGGGTTCCAGCTTGCAGCCGCGAAGCACTTCCAACGCGTCGGGATTGATGAAATCCTTGTAGGTTTTGCCTTCTTTCTTTTCGTTAGGGTTGGCCTTGTTGAAGAGGCGATCGTACAGCCGTACTTCAGCGTCCACGGCGTGGGCGGCCGACACCCAGTGCAGGGTTGCCTTTACCTTGCGTCCGTCCGGGGCATCGCCGCCGCGGGTGGCCGGATCGTAAGTGCAGCGCAACTCGATGACTTCGCCGGTGGTTTCATCCTTGATCACATCGGTGCAGGTGACGAAGAAGGCGTACCGCAGCCGTACCTCCCGGCCCGGTGCGAGACGGAAGAACTTTTTGGGCGGATTTTCCATAAAGTCGTCCCGCTCGATGTAAATTTCGTGGGAAAAGGGGACCTTGCGAACACCGGCATCCGGATCTTCAGGATTGTTCACCGCTTCCAGTTCGTCCACCTGATCGTCGGGATAGTTTTCGATGACCACCTTCAGGGGCCTCAGTACGCCCATGACACGGGGCGCCCGCTTGTTCAGGTTCTCGCGGATGCTGTACTCCAGAAGGGCCACGTCCACCACGCTGTCGCGCTTGGCCAGGCCGATGCGGTCACAGAAGTTACGGATGGATTCGGGGGTGTAGCCCCGCCGCCGCAGACCGCAGATGGTGGGCATGCGCGGATCGTTCCACCCTCTCACAAGTCCCTTTTCCACCAGCTGGATCAGCTTGCGTTTGCTCAGTACCGTGTAGCTCAGGTTCAGCCGGGCGAACTCGATCTGCCGGGGGTGGCAGGGCGCATCCACATTGTCCAGTACCCAGTCGTACAATGCACCATTTATCGCCGGTCCGGTGGTGGTCCGTCCTGCGGATCCGGTACAAGGTGGGGTCCCGCATGATCAGGTTGGGGTGGGTCATGTCGATCTTGGCCCGCAGCACGCGTGAGCCGTCTTCAAATTCGCCGGCACGCATACGCTGGAACAGGTCCAGGTTCTCCGCCACACTTCGGCCGCGCCAGGGGCTGTTCCTTCCCGGTTCGGTGAGAGTGCCGCGGTGTTCGCGGATTTGATCCGCATTCAGATCGTCCACGTAGGCCTTGCCGGCCTGGATGAGCTGAACGGCAAAATCGTAGAGTTGTTCAAAATAATCCGATGCATAGTGCAGGCGGTCATCCCAGTCGAACCCCAGCCAGCGTACATCCTCCATGATGGCGTCCACATACTCCACGTCCTCCTTGGTGGGGTTCGTGTCGTCGAAGCGCAGGTTGCAGGTGCCGTTGTAGACGTTGGCCACCCCGAAGTTCAGGCAGATGGATTTGGCGTGGCCGATGTGCAGGTACCCGTTGGGTTCCGGGGGAAACCGGGTGGCCAGCCGGCCCTCGTTTTTGTTCTCTTTCAGATCCGTTTCGATGATGGCTGTGATGAAGTTGGATCCTGGTGCGATTTCGTTTTCCGTCATCTTACTTACCTCTGGCAAATTAAACCCCAACGTTGCATAAAAAATATGACGAAGAGATTTTAATCAATTGATAATAAGAGAAAAAACAGTTAATGGGTGCAACGTTAGGGTAAAACTGCCTGTAATAGTTGTCTGATTGGGGCTGCTGCGAAATTCGCATTTCGAGCGGCCCTGAATATGGCAAAAATCACAGGGGGTGTCAAACCGATATACAGCGTAAACATGTGAAAGCCCAAATGACCATTGTCAAAGGAATTGGGCCATTGAAGATTCTTGACCAGACTCATGACCAGTTTGCCGATGCCTTTCGCCGGCGATACGGTAAAGGAACTTATTACAGCACGGCGGTGTACCGCCATGTGATGAAAACCGGGAAAACGGCGTTTTATGGGCTGGAACCCTTTACCCGTTTTCCTGAACTGGCCGGACAATTGGAATCCGACCTGGTGCTGTCACCTGGCCGGCTGGTGAAGCAGGTGTCTGACGGAGGTGTTGTCAAATTCGTCACCCGGTTAGCGGATGACCTGGACATCGAGTCGGTGATTATTCCTATGTTCAAACGCTACACCCTGTGTGTTTCCAGCCAGGTGGGATGCCGCATGAGATGCCGCTTCTGCCAGACCGGCATGATGGGGTTGGTCCGGAACCTGACCGCAGCAGAGATCGTTGGGCAGGTGTTTGCCGCCCGTCACCGACTGGGTTTCGATGTCCGCAACGTGGTGTTCATGGGCATGGGCGAACCGCTGGACAACCTTGACAATGTGGTCCAGGCCATCCGGGTGCTGGCGGATCAGCGGGGGCTGGACATTGCCCGGCGCTATATCACCGTTTCCACCGTCGGCCTGACCGACGGCATCGGCCGTCTTTCCCGGTTTGACGGCCCGCCCGTGAATCTGGCCGTCTCCCTCAATGCGCCCAACGATGACATCCGCTCCCGGCTTATGCCCATCAACCGGTCCATCCCCATGGCTGCGCTGAAAGAGGCGCTGCAAAGATACCCGCTGGCCAAAAAATCTGCATTGTTTATGGAATATGTGCTGATTCAAGGCATCAATGACCGGCAGGAACATGCTGGTGCCCTGGCACGATACCTCTCCCCCATGAAGGTCAAGCTGAACCTGATTCCTTACAACCCGGCACCCGGTTCTGACTTTAACCCCCCGTCAGCCGAAGCCTACGAGCGATTCCATGCCTGGCTGGTTGCGGAAAACGTGTTCGTTCGAAGGCGGGGTGAAAAAGGGGGCCGCATCATGGCCGCCTGCGGTCAGTTGGGCGGAAAAAACAGGCCCTAAGACGGCCCTCGGATTATCACCCCGTGCCGCTGGACAATTATTCGTTTGATACGGTATACTGCTTGGGCAGCGTGATCAGAGAATACGACCCATTCGTGCAGACATTCAATGTCTACCCACCCCCGCCGGTGGCTGCGAAATCCTTTTGACGGTTCTTTCAACATTAGGGTAGGACCATGCCATGGAATACTGGAAACTCAAGTATTTAAATTCCGACAAACGCCGCAGGGCCATTCGCCATCTAAAGACACTGCGCCGGTTTCTCGACGCGCAATTACCGCAGCGCACAGCCCAGGGTACGCTGGTGCTGGGCACCTGGAACATTCGCAACTTTGACGACAACCGTTTTCGAAATGGACCGCGTGTCGAGGAGTCTTTTTTTTTAATCGCCGAGGTCATCTCCAGATTCGACGCCATTGCCGTCCAGGAGATCTGCCGCGATCTGAGGCCGGTGGAACGGCTGATGTCGATCCTGGGGCATGAATATGATTTCATCCTTACCGATGTAACTGAAGGACGCTCGGGTAACAAAGAACGCCTGGGGTTTATATACCACCGCGATAAGGTCTCCTTCCAGGGAATTGCAGGCGAGATTGTGCTGCCTGAGAAACTGCTGATCAGCGATGTGACTAAAAAGCGTCAATTCGCCCGGACTCCCTTTGCCTGTGCGTTTCAAAGTGGATGGCTAAGCTTCATGTTTGCCACGGTACACATCTATTACGGAAACGCTTCTAAAAAAGCTGACGCCTACAAGCGCCGCGTCAAAGAGATCGAGTCCGTGGCGCGGTTTCTGGCCAAGCGGGCCAAACAGGAGGACCAGACCTATATTCTGGTCGGAGACTTTAACATTGAAAAATTTGGCGATGCCACTGCAGATGCTTTGGAAGAGGCCAACTTCACCATCGTGCGCAATAAGGAGGGCAGCAACCGCACCCAAACAAAATTCTACGATCAGATCTCCTTTATAGCCCGTGAAGGGGAACTTAGAATGGCGGACTCGGATCGAGCCCACGGTGTATTGAGGCTGTTCGACACGCTTTTCCGTGATAACGATTTCGACGCCTATGACAGTGATGTGGATGCCACGCTCGCGGCCAAACTTGAGGCCCTGGCCGCCAAGCAACAGGCTTGGGAGGCTAAAAAGCCATCCAAGACACAAACCAAGGAGCTCAAAGCGTTGGAAAAAGCGATCGAGGAAACCAAGCAGACTCGCGCCAATAAGAACCTGCGCAAAGCCTACTATCTCAATGAG
>JABZFO010000031.1 GCA_014237405.1 Desulfosarcina sp.
TTCGCCCAATCTCTGCGTTATGCTCAAAATTTTATCCTCGGAATATCAACTATATGCCTGTGGTAAAATTTTTCGCAGGCCTTGATCTTGAACGAAAATCCTCGTTTCTGGACGGACACAAGTTAGAAATGGCCAACTATATTGGAGATAATCTGCAAATCGGAATCGCACATCTACCGAATTTAAACACAATCACAGGCCACAGTTATAGTAAAGGGAGAGCCGTTTTGACTTTGCCTTCATGCTTTTGCAAGTTTCTCAATTTACTTTTCTTTCCTTTACTTTTCTACTCTTCTTTGATTGCCGGGTATCTTAAGCAGGCTTGGAATATTTAGTGCCACCTTTACCCCACCGTAGCAAAACAAAGTATTCGCTTTCTCATCATGGAGAGTTAAAAAACAACAATTTAATGCCCCAAATGATTATGGCCCATAATGAGATGGATACAGGTATCGCAAAAAGTGATCCCGCATATAAACAATTATATGGCGAGTGATTAACGCTTAGACCTTCCTTTTTTAGGTTGGCTGTTTCAGTAGGAACGCTATCGTAATACTGGTGTGCATTGTTAGGAATAAACATGATATAGTTTCCTAATGGACTTAAAACTATAAAAACAAAATTACTCAATGTTACAGCAATATAGATGCCAAAAACTATTTTATATATATTACGTCAGGTTATGTTTTTGATGAGAGACTTCTGAATGAGAGATTGCCAAAAAATGGAAGGTATGTGTCAATTATTGTCAAACATACGTAAAACTCGTCATCATGCTGATACAGGTGTGGTATTCTGAAAATTGGTATTAGCGAAGAAAAGAGGGTCCTGTTCGATGCTAATGTTCGGATTCTATCACAAATCTCATTCCTAACAAAAAAGCTTTATAATTAACTACTTAGAATATGGTGACCAACGTTTTATTAACAGATCAAACATTCTCGCCTTGAGTGTTTACATAACTTCCATAACATATTGAATAAAATTCTTAATTAGCGGAATGACCATACTATAGCACTATGGCATTTCTGACGTTCGAGCATAACCAAATAAAAAGATAAGATTTAATAAAAATTTTTTGAAATATTAAATATTGCATGTTTTTTGCTTTCATTAATGTTTAACGCGATTTATTTAATTTCAATTTCCATTTTGAAATCCTTAATTTGAGGATATTTATTATGCCATTACCATTAGGTCATTCCGCTATCGGCTTCGCAACCCACAGCATAATTTCAAATGATAAAAGTTACTTTAACGAGAACAAGTTGCAAGTTACTATATTTATAGTCATTCTTTCAAATTTACCAGATATAGACGTTTTGTTCGGCCTTATACTGCAGAACAATGGCGATGCCTTCCATAGAGGACCGACTCATAGTATTCTATTTGCATTAATAATGGGATTTGTAGCTTCAAGAGCCTCAAATATTTGGTCAAAAATACCAAGTATGAGTTTTAAAACTTGTTTTATAATTATCCTTTCACATGTTGTTGCCGATTTTTTCTTGACTAGCTCGCCAGTGTCTTTTTGTTGGCCATTTGAAGTTAATTGGTCTACTGGTAACTCCGGATGGAGTCAGGTATTTCATGCTGTCTTTTTTGAAGCTGTGAAGGACGCTACAATATTATTTATATGTACATTTACTATTATGATAACTATTCTTTTCAGACGATCTTTTGATAAAAAACAAACAGAAATGAAATGAATATCATCAATCATACTTATGCTTGTAATTTTTATTTGACCAGGAATGGGAATATGGCTGACTACAATTGAAACCCTGTATATTGTGGTCAGGCGAGATTCCGAGCAGGTGGTGATTACATATCTTGTGTTGCGAGTAGGTTTAACCTAAAATTGATAATAACCCGAAAGCAAGCCAAACGCTTCCGGTAACACTTAACCGATTGCTATTTGTGTTCTGCACTGAGAACGAACCCGGGTTCGTTTCTGGAGTATGAAAAAATTACTTCTTCTTGTTGAATTAATTTCATAATAAAATTTGATATCAAAACTTGTTTATGCACTTAACTTATTGTTTACTCAATGTATCCTCTTTTGTATAATTCTTGGCATGCGTGTTGCTTTGATACAAGTTAAGATCCGAAGAACTCCTAACCACAACACCAATATAAGAACCTTCTATACTACAGAGAATGCGGACATGAAGGTAATAATTTAAAAAAGAGGGTTTTCGGAGTCAGTCGGATTAGGTTTCTCGAGTGTAAGTGCATCTCATCGGAAAAACTGCACAACGGGAAACCACCAAATTGAGAAGGCAAGTCTGAAAGATGACTTGCCTTTTTATTTTTCTAACGACATCATTCAACTAAACGGATTTTAACGGTTAAAAAAGGTTACAATTAAAAACCTTTTCAATCAATCTGCCTTCTGGCCCCTTAAAAACGTATCCAGTGCCTCGATCACCACTCCTGTGACCGTGTTGCCGTTCTCGTTGGCGTATTTTTCAGCACGCTCAGCCAGCCGACAGGGTAAAAGGATCGTGATTTGTTGGGTGTCGTCGGGGCAGGAAATAGGGTTGGGCTGGTCGTTCATGAGGCTCCTTTCGGGTGATTCAGGTGGTTTTTCGGGGCGGAGGAAAAAAATCACATTTTCTGACTTTTTTCAAAAAAAGGTCCACAACCACGATGGTTTCAGTGATAAACTATAGAAAAACGGTGACCATGTGGCGATTCCCCCTTATCGCATGGCCATGGGGTGCCTCATTTGACCTCGAAGTAAAGGCGTCGCAGCACCTTTCCGCTGGCCGAGGCGATGTCGACTCGCCATTCGCCCCGATAACGATTATTTGAGATATTCTTGAAACTCCATGTCCGCCAGTAGTGGGACCGGACATCCAGGGTCACATCACTGATTTTCTGGCCTTTAAAAAAATAGATATGCCGGATCTTGGATGGAATCTGCTTCGCTTCAATCCGGTTCCACACATAAACCCGTTGGACAGATGAGGGAAAAGACGTATCGATACCGGCCGGCATCCGGTTTTTTATTTTTGAACAGATACTGGCTTGTATCACGCTTAGGTTTACAGTGGTTGTTGTCGATTCTGGCGATGCACTGGTCGTCATCTGTCTTTGACCCGATGGATCGCTGCTTTCCCTGCTGGCAGTGGTTCGACTTGAGGCGACATTCTCTGCCGGCAAAGATGAACTCAAGGGCGGGGTGCTTACTTGATTAGTCGGTCTGGAAGTGCTGCTCGGTCTTTCGACGTTTGACGTTGCACGGGATACCTCTGCGTCCGGATTGGTCGACAACGATGACGGGCGCTTTTGATCTGCCGGCAGGCTTAGGAGAGGAAGAAGTTCCTTTTTGTTGGCACTTTCTTCTAGTTGCTTGGATGTTACGGACGCATCATTGGATCTTGACGGTAAGACCTTTTTTTCAGCACCCATGGCAGGGAGGGGGGGTGTTTCCTTGTCTTGCAAGATTTGCAATTCGGCAACTATCAAGGGATATTCATCATAGATAAACAGATGATAAAATCCAAAACCGGCCAACACCAGAATACCGGCGCCCAATAGGGCGCTGCAAGTATACAGCCAGGTCCGCCGATGGGTTAACCAGCGATTTGTAGTCACGGCTAAGGCGGTTTTCTTGAAAATCGGAACAATGGTTTTCAAGAAATCACTCTTTTTTGGTATCGACGGGCTGATGGCTTTGATTGAGGTGCTCGCTGTCTTCAACGAAGAGACCTTTACGAATGATGCAACGGCATTGAATGAAGATCTAATTTTCCCTACCTGGGAAGCGGTTTTGATTCCTCTTGCTATATAGGGAATCGTACAATGTGAGGGCTTTATCTACGTCACCCCCAATCAATCTGGAATAAGAGGAAATATACCCTTTGATATAGGGACCTTGTGGAAGCTTCTCAAAGTCATCTTTTTCAATGTAATCCAGATAGAGTTCTGAAATTTTAGTTAATCGCGAAATTTCACGCAAACTGATATTTTTGGCTTCCCTCTCTTTTTTTAGGTGAGCACCAACAGTTTCCATCGTACCGTCTCCAAAAAAGCCTGCCTCTTTTATTCCGTTTAAGGCTAACCCCAGATCCAACAGTGAATTATGTCCTGATGCAAAAAAACCTATTCATTTTCAAGGCAGGTAAAAATATTTTCCCATAGCTCATGATCCCCACAATCGCCAGGGGGCGGAAAGCATATAGACCAGTGTATCGGACATCCCAATTGAAATTTGGAAGAAGTCGCAGGTTCACTCAATACATAGAAAGTGGTATCGTTTGTCGTGGTGACCAAGCGGCCAAGGATGGCAGTATTTTTCTATTATGCTGGAAAAATAACAAATTAAATTAATTTGGACAAGCGTGAAATTCAATTAGGGATCTATGCTCGATAAAGGAAAAACGGGCAAGGACCCACCCCTCGGCCTCATGATTGATCTGGCAATAACGCCTGTCATTTCGGACTTCGATGAAAGGGCATCCTGCATCCATCTTCCTGAAAGATGCCGTTCCAAGTGCCGGTCTCATCGCGTTGACAACGGACTGGGCTTTGTATATGACCAGTCAGCGCTTATTTTTTCGGGTCAACAAAAGGGATTGCATTCATGCTGGGCAAGAAAAGATCGTTTGCGGAAAACATCCTGATATTAGGTCTTGGCGGCGTTATAGACGGCAACCTCGACGCTCGGCTGATTCAAGGGTCGGCGATGAGCATCGACTGTTGGCGGGAAGCCAATGCGGAAAGCATAGACGTGCTGATTGCCGTCACCGACAATGACGCGGTCAACATGCTGGCGGCGATGATTGCCGACCGATTTGGTATTCCACTGAAGATCGCCCGGGTCCGTTCTCTGGATTTTGACAGTAACGATTCTGTGCTCAACGCCGATGATCTAAAAATCGATTTGATCATCCATCCGGAAGAGCTGGCTGCACAGGAAATTGTTCGACTGGTTAAACGAACGGCCGGCAATGAGATCATCGATATCGCCGATGGTCAAACACAGGTCATGGCCACCCGTGTCCACGAAGCCTCGCCCCTGGCCCACCAGAAACTGAAAACCCTTTCCATGACCCACAACACCTTTCCGTTCAGGGTTGTGGCTATTGCCAGAGGGATTACCACCATCCTGCCCGGCGGTGACCATGAAATACTTCCTCAGGATCAGGTGCTGATCATGGCGTCAAAGAAGGATCTTCCCAAATTGATGGCCATGACCGGGGTCAAACAGCAGCGACGGCACCGGGTGATGATACTGGGTGGTGGTCTGGTGGGTTGCCGCGTGGCCGAACTGATGGGCAAAGATGTTCAGGTGAAGATCGTTGAAAAGGACGAAACCCGGGCGGCCGAGTTGTGCCAACGCCTGGACCATGTCGAGGTGCTTCATGGGGACGGCTCCGATGCCGAAGCCCTTGATCTGGCCGGGTTGACAGACATGGACACCTTCATCACGACTACCGGAGAAAACGAAACCAACATCATGAGCTGTATGCTGGCCAAACACTTGATGACCACCGGTAACGGAGGCACCCGCAGCAACGAGCGCAAAACTATTTCGCTGGTGAATAAAGAGGAATACCTGGTGCTGGCCGCCACCAGTGGTTCAGATATCGCCCTGAACAAGAAAGTGCTGGCGGCCAACGAGATTTTGAAGTTCATACGACGGGGGGAATTGCTGTCGGTCGCCCACCTTCACGGGTTCGACGCGGAAGTGGTGGAAATCCTGGCGGCGCCGGATTCTCCCATCACACGAATTCCGCTTTCCAAGATAGACCCGTCTTTTTACGGAAAAATTCTCATCGGCGGTGTTTACCGGGATGAACAATGGAAAATCGCCGTGGGTGATACCCGTATCCTTCCCAATGAACGCGTGATCGTGGTCTGCAAATCACTGCACCTTAAGGATGTGCATAAGCTGTTTTTGGGATAGATGCTTAAAAATCCAATTGTAAATTCTTGATTCTTAATTTTGAATGAAGGCATTCTATCGGTTTAAAAAATAGACAGAATACATTAATTCAACATTCACAATTCAACATTAAAAATTATGCTTGTTCAGCATCATCTTTTCCAGAAAGACGGATAGAAGATCACCAGCGCGGAGAACATCTCCAGCCGCCCGACAAGCATGTTGTAGGAAAGAAACCACTTGCCCGCATCGGAAATAAAGGCATAGTTTTCCGACGGCCCAATCGCACCAAAACCCGGCCCGATGTTCATAAGGGCAGCGATGACCGAACTCATGGCCGTTACATAATCCATATCGTCGGTGAGCACCATAACGCACCCGCCCGCCAACACCATGAAGATATTCAAAATGAAATAGCAGATGGACAGGTGGATGATGGAATCGTCCACTTGGCGCTGGTTCAGGCGGACAGAGATGATGGACATGGGCTGGAAAAAGGTCTTTTTAATGGCGGCCGACATGAATTTGCACAGGACCACATAGTGAACAATCTTGATGCCGCTGGTGGTGGACCCGGCACAGGCGCCGATAAAGCATACTGCATACAAGAACATCTGGGACGCCGGGGGCCATTGTTCGTAATCGGCGGTGGTAAAGCCGGTGGTGGTCAACAGGCTTGTCACTTGAAAGGTTCCGTAGCGGATGGCATCCATAAGACCATAGGTGTTCTCCTTCCATAATATCCAGGAGACCATACCGCAGAAAAAGAGCATAAACCCCACGTACCAGCGAAACTCCGTGTTGATTCGCAGCGCCAGCCAATCACCCCGGACCATCTGGTAGAAAAGCACGAAAGTCATGCCGCCAAGAAACATAAACAGAATGATAATCCAGTCAAAGTAGGCGTTGCTGTAATGCCCGATGCTGGCATTGTATGGTGAGTACCCGGAGGTGGATACGGTACCGAAGGCGTGGCACAGTGAATCGAACAAAGACATGCCCCCGAAACAGAGCAGAATGATCTGAGTCAGGTTCAATATCAGGTAGATGATCCACAGGCGGACCATGGTATCCCGGTTGCGGGCATGGAATTTCTCTTTGGTAATTACCTGGCCCGGCGAGGATTCCGCCCGGAAGAGGCGCAGCCCGCCCATGCCGTGGGGCAGGAAGATGACCGTCAGGGTTAAAAACCCCATGCCGCCCAGCAGGTGAGTCTCGCTGCGCCAGAACAATAGCCCGTGGGGCACCACCTCGATGTCCGTCAGGATAGTGGCGCCGGTGGTGGTGTACCCGGACATCATCTCGAAAAAAGCATCGGTGAACGACGGGATGGATCCGTGGATCATGAAGGGCAGGGCACTCAGTGCGGAAACGAGGATCCAGCCGAAAGCGGCGATGAATATGCCGTCTTTAATACCCAGGTCGTGGTACTTCCTGAAAAACCACCACAACGGCATCCCTAATAAGAGGGTCAACACGGCAGAAACAAAAAGCGACAGGAAATCCCCTTCGCGGTATATCAATGAACAGATCAGCGGCAAAACCATGGAGATGCCAGTGACCATCAGCAGGGTGCCGAGAACATGAAGAATGGGAAATAGGTGCATAGGCTATCTATATCATGGTCGTTGATAATCTACGTTTCGCAGCCCTTCATATCTCAGGTGCCTTGAAAAAGCAAAACGTCGGTTTCTTTCCAAACAATGTTTCGTTGACACATTCGTCCTGGTGCCGCTATTGTCATCTGTCGGGAACCCCAATAGAAATCTAAACGATTTTGGAAAGCGGTCAAATGAAAGCGGAAATTCTGGCAACGGGAGACGAAATCCGAACTGGTGCGTTGGTGGACAGCAATTCGGGTTATGTTTCGGAGAAACTGGAGGAGAACGGTATCGAAGTGGTGCGCCACACCAGTGTGGGGGACTATCTTCCCATATTGGTATCCACGCTTCGTGAAATTGGGGATCGGGCCGATGTGGCGGTGGTGACCGGTGGGTTGGGACCGACCACCGATGATTTGTCTGCTGAGGCAGCGGCAAAGGCGGCCGGGGTGGCACTGGTGTTCAATGAAACGGCCCTGGAAAACGTCAAGAGCTTTTTCAGAAAATTCAACCGGCCGATGACCGCGTCCAACAGGAAGCAGGCACTGCTTCCGGATGGTTGCAAGATCCTGTACAATCCGGTGGGGACGGCCCCCGGGTTCGCATTGGATATCGGACAGTGCCGATTTTATTTCCTCCCGGGTGTCCCCTACGAGATGAAACGGATGCTGGCCGGGCATGTCATTCCCGATGTGCTATCCTTTCAGGGAGATACGGCCATGCACAGCCGGGTGAAGACCATCACCACCTTCGGCCTGCCCGAGTCTTTGGCCGGCGAGAAGGTTGCAGGCGTGGAGTCTGCCTTTTCGGGTATCAAGCTGGGGTTGCGGGCCAATTTCCCCCAGATTCAGGTAAAGCTTTACGGGCGGGACAAGGATGCGGTGCTTCTGGATCAACGACTGGAGGCGGCCGGACGATGGGCGTCGGAACGGCTGGGCAAGCATGTAGTATCCGAAAACGGCGAGACCATGGAAGCCGTTATTGGAAAACTGCTGTTAGAGAAATCAGCCACCCTTGCCCTGGCGGAAAGCTGCACCGGCGGCCTGTTGGCCAACTGGCTGACCAACGTGGCCGGCAGTTCGGATTATTTTCTTTTTTCCGGTGTCACCTATTCAAACCAGGCAAAAATGGATGTGTTGGCGGTCAAACCTGAAACCCTGGAAAAACATGGTGCTGTCCACGAGGAAACGGCCCGGGAGATGGCCGCAGGGGCCCGGCGGGTGGCCGATGCCACCTTTGGACTCTCCACCAGCGGTATCGCCGGCCCTGACGGTGGAACCGAAGACAAACCGGTGGGCACCGTGTGCATCGGCTTTGCCGGACCCGGTCGATCCTTTGGGCGCCGGTTGTACTTCCCTTTCGGCAAGCGCCTGATGAACAAGAAAATCTTTGCCATGGCAGCGCTGGATATTCTGAGAAAGGAACTGTTGACGGATGCGTAAAAAGCCCGATATCTGCGTTACGCTTCATCCCTCGTCACTGCGGAGTACGATCAGTACGCCTCCTTCCTCGGGATTCGCAAGCCTTGATCTCGGGTTTTTTACGAATCCGTCCGCAACAAACTCAACAAACTCAACAAACTCAATAAACCCAATAAACTCTCGAGGTTGTCGATGATTCTTCCGGTAATTCTTGCAGGTGGCAGCGGCACCCGGCTCTGGCCCCTTTCCCGGGCCCTTTACCCCAAGCAACTCATAAGTATAGTTGACCAGCACACCATGCTTCAGAACACGATCCTTCGGTTAGACGGGTTGGACGGCGTAGGAGACCCTGTCGTGATTTGCAATGATGAATACCGATTCATGGTGGCCGAGCAGCTTCGCCAGATCGGAATAAAGGCCGATTCCATCATTTTGGAGCCGGTGGGCAGGAATACCGCTCCCGCCCTGGCTGTGGCCGCCATCCGGGCATTGGATAAGGGAGATGATCCGGTTTTGCTGATCCTTCCTGCCGATCACCACATTCAGTTTGCCGATAAATTTCAACGTGTTTTAAAAGCGGGTTATGAACATGCCCAGGCTGGTCGACTGATCACATTCGGCATCGTTCCGGAAAAGCCAGAAACCGGATATGGCTACATAAAAATGGGCGGACCGTTACCGTCGGTCAGTATTGATAAATCGGCTGTGGCCATTGCCGCTTTTGTGGAAAAGCCGGACCTGGAAACAGCCAGCCAATATGTGGCCTCAAAAGCCTATTGCTGGAACAGCGGCATGTTCATGTTTAATGCATCGCAGGTGCTGGAGGAGTTGGAAACCTTTGTTCCCGATATTGTCGCTTCCTGTCGGAAAGCCGTAAAAAACGGGAAATCCGATCTGGATTTCTTCCGGCTGGATAAAGCGGCTTTTGCTGCCTGCCCCAGCGATTCCATCGACTATGCCGTGATGGAAAAGACGGAAAACGGCGCCATGGTCCCCATGGCCGCCGGCTGGAACGACCTGGGGTCGTGGGAAGCCCTGTGGCAGGTGGGGAAAAAAGACGATGCTGACAATGTGGTCAAAGGAGATGTGGTCCTACGTGATGTGGGGGACTCCTACCTGCACGCCGAAAGCCGCCTGATCGCGGCTGTGGGACTGAAGGATCACATCGTTGTAGAGACGTCGGATGCGGTGATGATCTCCCCCCGGAACCGGGTCCAGGATGTCAAAGGGCTGGTGGATGAGCTCAAGGCGCAGAATCGGGAAGAGACGCGGACGCATAAGCGGGTCTACCGGCCTTGGGGCACGGTGGATCAATTGGTGGCAGGGACGCGATTCCAAGTGAACCGAATCACGGTCAAGTCCGGCGGCGTACTATCTCTTCAAAAACATTTCAACCGGTCTGAGCACTGGATCGTCGTCAAAGGCTCTGCCCTGGTAACCAAAGGTGATGAGCAATTTGTCCTGAAAGAAGACAGCTCCACCTATATTTCCACCGGTATCGCCCATCGCCTTGAAAATCCGGGTAAGATTCCCCTGGAGATCATAGAAGTGCAGACGGGCAGCTATTTCGGGGAGGATGACATCACAAGGCTGGAGGATCTATACGGCCGGCACCGGAAGGATTATCGACTGTAAACCAGCAAGGTGACCGGTCCGTCATTGACGATGTTGACCTGCATCAGGGCACCGAACCGGCCGGTTTGGGTATCGATGTCCAGCTTTCTCACCCTATCCACGAAATGCTGGTAGAGCCGTTCTGCCAGGGCCGGTTCGGCGGCCTTAATGAAGGAAGGTCGTCTGCCCTTGCGGCAGTCCCCCAGCAGGGTGAACTGGGAGACCACGATCATCTGTCCCCCGATATCAATCAATGACCGGTTCATTTTGCCCTGGTTGTCTTCGAAGATGCGCAGGTTTGCCACTTTGGCGGCCAGGTACTCGGCGTCCTTCTCCGTATCGCCATTGGCCACACCTAGCAGTATGTTGGCCCCTTGTTCGATCTTGCCTACGATTTTTCCATCGACGGTGACGCTACTGCTGAGAACGCGCTGAACCACGGAGATCATCGGTGGTCCTTTCTACCGGCCGGACACTTTTCCAAAGGCGTCGGCAAAGGGGTTGTTGAAAGGCTTGGGTGAGGACGGCTTTGGTGGACGGTCGGGTTTGGTTCTGTTTCCAACCCGCCCCGTTTTCCGGGGGTGATCCGATTTTGCTTTTGGCCGGGGTTTCTTCCCCGGTTCGTTTTTCATTGAAAGCGAAATCCGGCTGCGGGGCAGGTCCACCGCCATCACGGTGACGGTGACTTTCTGCTGAACGCTGACCACATCGGAGGGCGTTTTCACGAACCGGTCGCACAGTTCGCTGATGTGTACCAACCCGTCCTGGTGAACGCCGATGTCCACAAGAAAAATACTCGAAGGGCTCCCGGGGATCTCTGCCGGGTTTGGCCAGCTCCGCCAGGATGTCTGAGAGGGTCGGCAGGCCGACGGTATCGGTGACGTAGCGGTTCAGATCGATCTTTTTACGCAGGCCGGCATCGTTCATCAGACCGGACACGCTGCAGCCCAGGTCGTCGGCCATGGCCTGAGCCACCGGGTAGCTTTCCGGGTGGACCGCACTGGCATCCAGAGGGTTTTCACCGCCTTTGATCCGCAAGAAACCGGCGCACTGCTCAAAGGCTTTGGGCCCCAGCCGTTTGACTTTCTTCAGGTCACCGCGACCGGTGAATGCGCCATTTACGTCCCGGTGGGCGACGATATTTTTGGCCAGCTGTGGCCCGAGGCCCGACACATAGGTGAGCAGCTGAACGCTGGCCTGGTTCACTTCCACTCCCACGCCATTCACACAGCTGACCACCACGTCGTCCAGGGCCCCTTTCAAGGCGAACGGGTCTACGTCGTGCTGGTACTGACCCACGCCGATGGACTTGGGGTCGATTTTGACCAATTCTGACAGCGGATCCATCAGTCGGCGGCCGATAGAGACGGCACCTCGCACGGTGAGGTCGTGGTCAGGAAATTCCTGGCGGGCGATTTCCGATGCCGAGTACACCGATGCGCCGCTCTCGTTGACCATGATTATCGACAGAGATTGCGCATCGATGGTCCCTTCCAGGAAGGCCTGGGTTTCCCGGCCGGCGGTGCCGTTGCCCACGGCCACCGCTTCGATGCCAAATTGCCGGCAAAGCGCGTTAATGGTTTGCGCGGCAGCCTCTGCCTGCCGCTCCGAGCTGTGGGGGTAGATGGTGTCGTTGTGCAGCAGCTTTCCCTGTCGGTCCAGGCACACCACCTTGCAGCCGGTGCGAAAACCCGGGTCGATACCCATGATCCGTTTGGCCGCTAAGGGGGAGGCCAGCAGCAGTTGGCGCAGGTTGTCGGCAAAGACGCGGATGGCTTCCGCATCGGCCCGCTCTTTGATGGCCACCCGGACCTCGGTTTCCATGGAGCGGGACAGCAGACGTTTGTAGGCATCATGGGTTGCGGTCCGCACCTGCTCGGCATCCGGGCTGTCACCTATCACGAAAAGAACCTCCAAAATGGCGATGGCCAGTTCCGGTTGCGGGGCGATGGACAGGCTCAGGACGTCCTCTTTTTCTCCGCGGCGCATGGCCAGGATCCGGTGGGAGGGGGCGGTCGCCACCAGCTCTTCCCATTGGAAATAGTCTTTGTACTTGGCCCCTTCAGTTTCCTTGCCGGCCACCACCTGGCTACGGATGACCGCCTTTTCAAAGAACAGGTCCCGAACCCGTGACCGGGACCGCTGGTCTTCGTTAATCGTTTCAGCAATGATGTCCCGGGCGCCGGACAGGGCCTCCTCGACGGATTCCACCGCTTTTTCAGGATCTACGAAGTCGACGGCCAGCGCGATCGGATCCACGCCCTCCTGGGCCAGAATGGCCAGGGCCAACGGTTCCAATCCTTTTTCACGGGCAATGGTGGCCCGGGTTCGTCGCTTGGGTCGGAAAGGCAGGTAGATGTCCTCTAAACGGGTCATCGTTTCAGCGACCAGCACCTGGGCTTTGAGATCATCGGTGAGATGGCCGTGCTGCTCCAGAGAGTTCAGGATGGTCTCCCGCCGGCGATCCAGCTCCTGCAGCTGGGTCAGTCGGTCTCGGATGGCGGCCACCGCTACTTCGTCAAGGCTGCCGGTGGCCTCTTTGCGGTAGCGGGCGATAAAGGGCACCGTGGCCCCGTCTTCCAACAGCTGCGCCACGGACTTGATCTGTTCGGCATCTATATTCATTTCAGCGCTGATGGCGCTGATATGGGAACGGTTTGTTGAGTTCATGGGGTTCGTTGGGTTCATTGCGTTTATTGGGTTCGTTGGGTTTATTGGGTTTGGTTTTCTATAAATGTAGGCGTGGGCTGTCTATTTTTTAGATCGATAGAATGCCTTCATTAAAAATTAAAAATTCATAATGGGGTTCGGAGTTCGGTTCGTTTTTTTACCGTTCACTATTCATTTGGCTCGGTCATCAGACCTCCGACTTCCGGCTTCAGACCTCAGTTCTTAACGCCTTCAACCTTCGACCTGACCACCAATCTACCACTATTTTAGCCCGATGTGATTCTTGATCATTTCCCTTGACCCCTTGAATCCTCGGCCCCTTGAACCCTTCCGTATATATCATTGGTTTAGGAGATGGTTCTTTTCTCGAATAGAATTTATGTCAGATCCGTACTCGATCCACTCGGCGCCTGGCGGTGCCGGCAGTCGCGATTGGGGCATACGTGCAAGGTGCCTTCCCGCTTGGTTGTTTTCTCCACCATGTAGGCGTTGCCGCAGACTGGGCATTGGGTGGCTACGGGTCGGTCCCAACTGGCGAAACTGCATTTTGGATAGCGGTTACACCCGTAAAAGATTTTGCCCCGTTTGGAAGATTTTTCCACAATCTCTCCATCACATCTTTTCTCAGGGCAGGGGACACCCGTGGACTTGGCATTGGGCCCACTGTTCAGGGACTGAGTATTTTTACATTCCGGGTAGCCGGTGCAGGCGAGAAAATCTCCATATCGGCCCCGTTTGACGACCATGGGTTTACCGCACAGTTCGCAGACTTTGTCGGTCGCTTGGCTTTGAACCGGTGCCACCGGGGCGATGACCCCTTTTTCATCCCGTTCGTAGTCGCTGGAGTAGGTGCATTCCGGATATCCGGAGCAGGCCAGAAAATGGCCGTTTTTGCCCATCTTGATGCGAAGGGCGTTTTTTTTGCACAACGGGCAGGTCAGGTCCGTGGGCATGCCCACACCTTTGACACTGAGCATGCTTTCCACGGCCTCCGCCAGTTTCCGGCTGAAAGGGCCGTAAAACTGGTTGAGGATGGTCAGTGCTTCCACTTCCGACTGTTCCACCCGGTCCAGGTCAGTCTCCAGCCGGGCGGTGAACGCCACGTCCAGGATTTCCGGGAAGCTGGCGACGAGCAGATCGTTGACGATAAATCCCATTTCCGTGGGCTTAAAGTATCGTTTGATCAGTTCCACATAGCCCTTGTCCCGAATGGTAGAGAGGATGGCCGCATAAGTGCTGGGCCGGCCGATGCCGTTTTCCTCCAGTTCCTTGACCAGGGATGCTTCTGAAAACCGCGGCGGGGGCTGGGTGAAATGCTGCCTGGGTTCGATGCTCAGCAACTCCAGAAGCGACTTTTCAGCCAGTTCCGGCAGCGGCTGGCTTTTCTTGCTGCTTTCCGCCTCATCGTCGGCACTTTGGTAGAGGGCGAGAAACCCGGGAAATTTCACCGAAGAGCCACTGGCCGTGAAGGTATAGTCGCCGGCGGCGATGGAGAGGGTCTTCTGGTCGATGAGCGCATGGGCCATCTGGGATGCTACGAAACGCTGCCAGATCATGGTATACAGGGTCAGCTGATCTTTCGACAGATAGCGTTTCACCTTGTCCGGCGTGTGATAGACCGAGGTCGGGCGAATGGCCTCATGGGCGTCCTGGGCTTTGTTCTTGTTTTTAAAAAACCGTGGCTTACCGTTGGAATAGTCTTTGCCGAACCGCTCATGAATCAAGCTTAAGGCTTCCTGTGCCGCTTCATCGGCAATACGGGTGGAGTCGGTCCGCATGTAGGTGATCAGGCCCACGGGCTCGCCGGGTCCCAGGTCGATGCCTTCATAGAGCTGCTGGGCCACCATCATGGTTTTTTTTGCCGAAAAACGAAGCTTCCGGATGGCTTCCTGCTGAAGCTTACTGGTGATGAAGGGCGGCAAGGGATTACGCCGGGAGGTTCGCTTGATGATCTTGTCCACCACAAATGGGACCGATTCCAGGTCCTTTAAAATGCCGGTGGCAGCGGCTTCATCCGGGGTCTCGATTTTTTGCCCGTTTTTGCGCACCAGTTTGGCTGCAAATGCCGGTGGTGCGATACCTTTCAGATTGGCGGTGATGGACCAGTACTCCACTGATGTGAATGCCTGGATGGCCCGCTCCCGGTCGCAGATAATGCGTACGGCCACGGACTGCACCCGGCCGGCACTGAGGCCGCCTTTCACCTTTCGCCACAAAAGGGGCGAGATCTGGTACCCCACCAGTCGGTCCAGGATGCGGCGGGCCTGCTGGGCTTCATATTTGTCTCGGTCCAGATCCTGAGCCTTTTTCATGGCCTCGATGATAGCCTTTTTGGTCAGTTCGTGAAACAGCACCCGGTGAAAATTCCGGCCCTTTTTTTTGAGCACTTCGGATGTGTGCCAGGCAATGGCTTCCCCCTCGCGATCCGGGTCGGGGGCGAGATAGATGTCTGTCGCATCACCAGCTGCTGACTTCAACTGGCTCAGCACCTTTGTTTTACCGGGAATCGTCCGGTATTTCGGGGTGAAGTTGTTTTCGATATCGATGCCCAGATCCTTGCCGGGCAGATCCTTGATGTGGCCCACGGTGGCGGCGACGTTATAGTCGCTGCCAAGATATTTTTTTATGGTTCTGACCTTTGTGGGTGATTCCACGACCACCAGGGGTTTACTCACTGGATACCTCTTGGTTGATGTTTTGTTTTATCAATTGTTGACGATCGACGCCGGGGGCCAGGGAAAACCGTTTTCCCGGGGATTGGTCCACCAGCCCCTTGAGCTCCAGCTGGAGCAGCAGCCCGGACAATCGGCCCGACGGAAGGGACAGTTTCCTGGCCAGATCATCGATGTGGACGGGGTCGGCTTCAAGACTACCGATAACCATGGCTTCCTCATCCGTCAATGGCGGGTATACCGGTTCCGGTGGTTTCAATGTTCCCTGCTCATGGGGCTGAATATGCTGAAATTCATCCAGGATATCCCAGGCATGCACCACCAGTTTTGCACCCTCTTTGATCAGGGTGTGGGTGCCAACACTTTTAAACGAGTGAATGTTTCCGGGAACGGCAAACACCTCCCGATTTTGCTCGGCGGCCAGGCGCGCGGTGATCAGCGAGCCGCTTCGCCCGGTGGCTTCCACCACTACCGTGCCGTGGCACATGCCGCTGATAATGCGGTTGCGGGCCGGAAAGTGGTGAGCGTCGGGGCCTGTATCGAGGGGAAATTCGGTGACTACTGCACCGTTTTCGGCGATTTTGTGGAACAAGCGTCTGTTTTCCCTGGGATAGATTTGGCCCAGACCAGTACCCAAAACGGAGACCGTACACCCGCCGGCAGCGATGGCGCCGGAATGGGAGGCGGTGTCAACCCCCCTGGCCATGCCGCTGACGATATTCACCTGCTGTCTGACTAGGTCCATGCAAAGCTGACGCGTGGTGGAGATGCCATAATCGGTGGCATTTCGCGACCCCACAACGGCGATATTCAGCCCGGTGGCTGGCAGCGTGCCGTAAACGTATAAAAACGGCGGTGGATCCGGGATCTGGCGCAGGAGCGGGGGATAGCGATGGTCCGTCTGGGTAACGATGGTATATCCTTTTTGCTGGATTGCTTCCAGCTCCCGGTCAACCTCATCCGGAACCCGGTGACGTCGTATGGCTGCGACCAAACGGGAAGTGACGCCTTGAACCGCCAGTATTGCCGAGTCATCTGCGTTAAACACGGTTTCCGGCGATTCAAACCGCTCCACCAGTCGTCGAAACAACAGATTGCCGACCCCTGGCACGCTTTTCAGGGCGAACCAGGGTCGTATTGAAGCCATCTATTTTCTCCGGGTCTGCCATGCCAGCAGGATGGGGCTGGCCACAAAGATTGACGAATAGGTACCGACCATGATTCCGATCAAGAGGGCAAAGGAGAAATCGTGGATGATGCCGCCGCCAAGGGAAAACACGGCGATAACAACCGCCAGGGTCGTCAGCGATGTGAGGATGGTCCGGCTCAGGGTTTCATTGATGCTCTTGTTTAAAATCGTGGTCAAGGGCTCTTTGTGATACTTACGCAGATTTTCCCGGATGCGGTCGAAAACGATGATCGTGTCGTTGAGGGAATACCCGATAATGGTCAGCAGGGCGGCCACGATGGGCAGGGTGAACTCCTTGTCGAAGATGGAGAAGATGCCTACGGTGATCGTCACGTCGTGGATAATGGCGACGATGGCGCCCATGGCGTATTTGAATTCAAAAAACCAGAAGATTACCAGGGAGACGATCAGGGCCGCCAGCATGAGAAACGGAACGGAGACGTTGAACAGGGAGAGCAGGTAGACCACCCCCATGATGGCGGCCGCTACGATGCCGCTTTTGGCCCATTTCAGCTCGAAACGGCCAGAGATGTATACGGTGATGAAGAGCAGGGCGTAAAACATGGCAAATAGGGCTTTTTCCCGAAGGTCCTGGCCCACCTGGGGCCCCACCATTTCCACCCGCCGGATTTCCACCGGTACATCGGTGGTCTCCTTGAGATGCTGTTCAATTTTTTCCGACAGGCCTTCCATGGCCGAGGTGATGGCATCCGTGCGTATGAGATACTCATTGTCTTCTGACTGGCCGAACTGCTGGACCGCCGAGGCGGCCAGTTCCATGTTTTTCAGACCCGATTTGATTCGGTCGATGGTGACGGGCGCTTCGAACTTGACCTGGACCAGAGTGCCGCCGGCAAAGTCGATCCCGTAGCGGGGCCCCCTGTTCACCAGCAGTGAGCCGATGCTGATTAGAATCATCACCAGCGAAAGAATGAAGGCGATTTTGCGTCTCCCAATGAAATCGATGTTGATACCCGGTTTGATAAACTGCATGAATCAATTCCTTGATGGTGGTTTTGCGTTGCCGGCTAGGGTGCAATTGCCTGCTCGGATCAGGGCATCTGTTTCAGATGCTGATGGTTCGAACTTTACGACTGATCAGAAAGTAATCAAAAATAGCGCGCGCAAGCACCAACGCGGTGAACAGGCTGGCCACCACCCCGAGGCTCAAGGTGACGGCAAAGCCCTTGACCGGGCCGGTGCCGAACTGAAACAGCACTAGAGCGGCGATCAGGGTGGTGACATTGGCATCCAGAATCGTCAGGGTGGCCCGGTTGTAACCGGCGTCCACGGCGGCTCTGGGCGTTTTGCCCAGGGTCATCTCTTCACGAATGCGTTCGAAGATCAGCACGTGGCGATGAGCAGGATATTGAGCATCAGGGCGAAATCGGCCACGACACCCGATCCTTTATAATAGACCGCCATGAACAGGATTACCAAGATGCCGCCCACACACATGGAAAGCAGGCCCATGCGGATGGAGTCGGTTCCCAAAGAGGGACCCACGGTCCGCTCTTCCAGAATTTGTACCGGTGCCGGCAGGGCACCGGCACGCAGCACAATGGCCAGGTCCCGGGCTTCTTCGGTGGTGAAATTACCGGTGATGCGGGCCTCGCCGCCGGCGATCTTTTCCTGGATGACCGGCGCGGAGTAGACGTTGTCGTCCAGCACGATGGCCAGGCGCTTTTTCACGTTTTCCGCGGTGATGCGCTCGAAGATCCGGGCGCCTTTTTTGTCGAAGGTGATGGACACGTACGGCTCATTATACTGACTGTCGATCTGCACCCGGGCATCTGTCAGATAAGCCCCGGTCAGGGCGGTGCGCTTTTTGACCAGATAGGGGGTCTTCTGGACGCGGCGCGTGGCCGGATCCTCTTTGGTTTCGTAAAGAATTTCGCTGCTGGCCGGAAGGTTGCCGCTCAGGGCGGCATCCACGTCATGTTCTTCGTCCAGCAGTTTGAACTCTAGCAGGGCGGTCTTGCCGATCAGTTCCTTGGCCCGCTGGGTGTCTTTGATGCCCGGCAACTGGATCAGGATCCGCCGTTCTCCCTGAATGCGGATGTCCGGTTCGCTGACACCGAACTGGTCAATACGGTTGCGGATGGTCTCCAAGGCCTGGTCCACCGCCAGTTTACGAATATGGTCGGCTTCCTTATCGGGAATATCCAGAACGATCTCCAGTACACCATCCCTGACGGTCCGGTCCGCAATCCGAAGATCCCGGAATTCTTCGTCCAGCAGTTCATCGAAACGCTGGATGTTGTCCTCCTCTTCCGCCACTTTGACGGCCAGCTTGACGGTCTCCACCCGTTCGATACCCAGGGTTCGGATCCGCTCTTTTTTCAACAGCCCCCGCATCTCCTGGCCCACTCGTTCGATGGTGTTTTCGACGGCCTTGTCCGCATCCACCTCCAGCATCAGGTGCATGCCACCCTGAAGATCGAGACCCAGGTTGATTTTCTTATGGGGCCAGACGCCGGGCTGAAATGTCGGAATCACATAAATCACGGCGGCTACGATGACCGCTGCAATTACGATGAGCCTCCACGAAAGATTCTTCAACGCTTCGTTCCTTTCATGATATATACGCCAAAGCCCCAGCCGCCGTGTCACCCCTGAGCCGGCCGCAGGTGAACCTGCGGTCGAAGCGGGTCAATGTGCCGGTGGCAATGGGGCTTTCTAGGAGAAAACGATTCGAATTTAGGCTTTGCCTTTGTCTTTCTTTTCTTTTTTGGGTGCGGCCGGGGGGGAACTGGTCTGCATCAGCGCGGACACGCTACCCCGGTTCACCTTCACCCGAACTTTTTCAGCGATTTCCACCGTCAACGCACTTTCCGAGATGCCGGTGATCCGGCCGTGAAGGCCGCCGCTGGTGACAATCCGGTCTCCGGTTTTCAGGTTGTCGATCATCTGCCGGTGATCTTTGGTCTTTTTCTGTTGGGGACGGATCAGCAGAAAATAAAAGATGACGAACATGAGAATCAGCGGAATAAACGACGTGAATCCTCCCGAACCACCTTGGCCGGCGGCCCCTCCCTGTCCCATTGCGTAAGCGATATTCATCGGTATCTAAACCTCCTGTCAGATATTTCAAGTGGGCGCCGGTGCATTTTTGAAATCGCGTTTACCGGCGCCGTGCTTGTTTGGCGACCATTAAAAGTGGCGCTGATATACTGCAAATCATCCGTTCCGTCAAATGGTTCTTATGCGTGGCAATCCACCATGGCCACAAAATGGGGGAAATACCTATGTGGTATGATTCTCCACGGGCTTGGTTTTTTTGTCGTAAGCGACCTCCATCTGGCCGGGGATCAGGTCGTCCCGGGAGATGATGGTGATTCCTACCGCCCGCTTGCCCTCCAGGTCACTCAGTTCCTTGCGTTTGCGGTTGAGCAGGTAGGTCGCCACCGGTGCCGGCAATTGTGCAGTCACATGCCGAATATCCTCTTTCAGGGTGTCCAGCTTCAGCTTCCTTAAAAAGCTTAGTCCCAGCGATTCAGCGGACGGCACTTGGCCCTTGCCGCCACAATGGGAACAGGTCTCCATGCTGCCGAAGTCGATGGATGGGCGCAGGCGCTGGCGGGAGAGTTCCAGCAAACCGAATTTGGAAATTTTGCCGATTTTTACCCGGGCGCGATCCTGTTTCATACTGGCGCGAAGCGCCTTTTCCACCTGGTTGCGGTGCTTTTGCTCCCGCATGTCGATGAAATCCACCACGATGAGCCCTCCCAGATCCCGGATCCTGAGCTGACGGGCGATTTCCGCCGCCGCTTCAAGGTTTGTCATTAAGGCGGTTTCTTCGATGTTTTTCTTCTGGGTGCCTTTGCCTGAGTTGACGTCGATGGCCACTAACGCTTCAGTGCGCTCCAGCACCACCGACCCGCCGGACTTGAGGGTAACCCGGTTGTCGAAAATGGTGGCGATTTGATCTTCCAACTGGAACCGGGTGAATATAGGCTTGTCCGATTTGTGGAGCTTGACGATGTTGGTCTGTTTCGGCGAAATGATATGAACGAAATTTTTAACCTCCTGGTGGACCGCTTCATCGTCGATGAGAATTTCCTTGATATCCGGCGTGAAGTGGTCGCGGATGGAGCGGACGGCCAGGTTTCGATCCTTGTAAAGGGCGGAGGGCGCGTTGGCCTTTACGCCACGGGCGGTTATGTCCTTCCACAGGCGCAGCAGGTACTGGACATCCTTGGCCAGAATGGTCTTGGTGCATCCCTGACCGGCGGTGCGGATAATGATACCGAAACCATCGGGCAGATTCAGCTTTTCGACGATCTCCTTGAGCCGTTTGCGTTCGCTCTCGTCTTCAATCTTGCGCGAGATGCCTCGACTGTTACTTCCCGGCATCAGCACGGCGTAGCGGCCGGGCAGAGAGATGAAGGTGGTGAGCATGGCCCCTTTTTTCATGAACGGGTCTTTGGTCACCTGCACCATCAGTTCCTGGCCGCGCTTCACCATGTTCTGGATGCGGTTGCCGTTGGCCGGCGGATCCTGAAAATAGTCGCTGTGGATCTCCTGCTTTTGTAAAAAACCGTGACGTTCGGCACCGAAGTCCACGAACACGGCTTGAAGGCTGGGTTCGATGCGTGTGATCATACCTTTGTAAATGCTGCTGTGCAGAATTTCCCGGGCCGCACTTTCGATGTGAAACTCTTCCAGGCGGCTGTCCTTGACGATGGCGAGTCGAACTTCTCCGGGGTCCACAGCATTGATGAGAATTTTGCTGGTCATTCGTTGACGGCTCTTTTCCATTCACGTATTCTTGTTGATATTAACCTTGCATAAATAAGGAATTGTTACAGCCAAGTCAACCGAATTTTAGGGGTAATGAAGAAAAAGGGAGGCCGGAGAAATGGATAAACGACCGACCGATATTCGGCCGGATCGTCTGACGGTCCCGGCAACCCCCCAACACGAAAGACTTTACCAGGCCGATAGCTGTCCAGAACGGCTCTTGATCTTTATTGGGCTTTATGGCATGAGGGTGCACTTGAACCCAGCAAAATCAACAATGTTCGCAAGAAGATAGGAAGATTCATGGATTCACAGTATCACCCCCAGGCAATCGAAAACAAGTGGCAGAAGCGGTGGCAGAACGACAAGCTGTTCAATGGGGTCGAGGCACCGGACCAGAAAAAATACTACCTGCTGGAAATGTTTCCCTATCCATCCGGAAAGATCCACATGGGGCATGTGAGAAATTACACCATCGGGGACGTGGTGGCCCGCTACAAGCGGATGCGCGGGTTCAATGTCCTTCACCCCATGGGCTGGGATGCCTTCGGCATGCCGGCGGAAAATGCGGCCATCGCCAACAACACCCACCCGGCCAAGTGGACCTACGATAATATCGACGCCATGCGGGTCCAGCTCAAACGGCTGGGATTTTCATACGACTGGGATCGGGAACTGGCCACCTGCCATCCCGAATATTACCGTTGGGAGCAGTGGCTGTTCCTCAAGATGGTCGAGCGGGGTATGGCCTATCGCAAAGAGTCATATGTGAACTGGTGCGAACCTTGCCAGACAGTGCTGGCCAACGAACAGGTGGAGGCGGGCATGTGCTGGCGCTGCGGCAAGCCGGTCCGTCAGAAGAAGCTGTGGCAGTGGTTTTTCAAGATCACCGATTTCGCTGAAGACCTGCTGGTGCACTGCGACATGTTGCCCGGCTGGCCGGACAAGGTGACCACCATGCAGCGCAACTGGATCGGTAAAAGTGTCGGGGCGGAAATTCGGTTTCCCGTGGAAGGCAGCGACGCGGTGATCAGCGTGTTCACCACCCGTCAGGACACGGTGTTCGGGGCCACCTTCATGTGCCTGGCGCCCGAGCATCCCCTGGTGCCCGAGCTGTCGGCGGGCACGGATCAAGAGGCTGTTGTGGCTGCCTTCGTCGAGCGCATCTCCCTGCAGGAGCGTTCCAGCAAGGCCATTGAAAACTATGAAAAGGAAGGGGTGTTTATCGGCGCCTATTGCATCAACCCCATGAACGGCCGGCAAATGCCCATCTATACGGCCAACTTCGCCCTCATGGAATACGGCACCGGCGCCGTCATGTCCGTTCCGGCCCACGACCAGCGGGACTTCGATTTCGCCAGAAAATACGACCTGCCCATCATTGTGGTGGTGAGCCCCGACGATCAGAAACTGGACGGGGACACCATGGACGAGGCCTACACCGGAGAGGGCAGCATGGTCAATTCCGGGGATTTCAACGGAACCGCCAACCGGCAGGCCATGGAGGACATCGCCATCTTTATGGAAAAAAACGGCATCGGTAGGAAGACCGTCAGCTTCCGGTTGCGGGATTGGGGTATCTCCCGGCAGCGATACTGGGGGGCACCCATTCCCGTGATCCATTGCGACAGCTGCGGCATCGTTCCTGTGCCCGAATCGGATCTGCCCATCGTGCTGCCCGAAGACGCCGATTTGCTGGAAGGCGGCCGTTCACCGCTATCGGTCCTGGATGATTTTTCCAAAACCCGCTGTCCCCAGTGCGGGCGCGATGGTGCCCGGCGGGAGACCGACACCATGGACACCTTCGTGGAGTCATCATGGTATTTCGAGCGGTACTGCAGCCCCCGGTGCGACACGGCCATGTTCGATAAAGATGCGGTGAACTACTGGATGCCGGTGGATCAGTACATCGGCGGCGTGGAGCACGCCATTTTGCACCTGCTCTATTCTCGCTATTTTACCCGGGTGCTCGAGTCGCTGGGGTTGGTGAAGTTCAAGGAACCCTTTACCCGGCTGCTCACCCAGGGCATGGTGTGCAAGGAGACCACCGCCTGCCCGGAACATGGTTTCCTCTTTCCCGAACAGGTGGCGGAAAACGGCGATTCCCGGCGGACTTGCCTGCAATGCGGCCAGCCAGTGACCATCGGGAGGGTGGAAAAGATGTCCAAATCGAAAAAGAACGTCATCGATCCCGACGTCTTGCTCGGCGAATACGGGGCAGACACCACCCGACTCTTTTGCCTGTTTGCCGCACCGCCCGAACGGGACCTGGAGTGGAGCGAGCAGGGGGTAGAAGGCAGCTACCGGTTCCTGCAGCGGGTCTGGCGGTTGGCCGAAAGCTGGCTGCCGCTACTGACGGGCTGTGAGTGCGGCCCCACCAACATTCAGGAATTGAAAGAGCCCTTTCGGGAGCTTTACCGAAAAACCCATGAAACCATCAAACGGGTCACCCGGGACATCGATGAGCGGTTCCATTTCAACACGGTCATCAGTGCGGTCATGGAACTGGTCAACGCCATGCAGACCATCGACGGATCCGATTCGGATGATGCGGAGAAACGGACTATGCGTTTTGCTTTGGAGACGACCGTCCTGCTCCTTTCACCCATCGTTCCCCATTTCTGCGAAGAGCTGTGGGAGGCCCTGGGACACGACCAGAGCGTTTTGCTGAGCAAATGGCCGACCTTCGACGATGCGGCCGCGGTGAAAAGCGAAGTGGAGGTGGTGGTTCAGGTCAACGGCAAGCTGCGAAGCCGGTTTTCGGCTGCCCTGGCTGCCGATGCCCAGACACTGAAACAGGCGGCGCTGGCAGACGAACGGATCATCCGGTTTATTGACGGTAAACCGGTAAAAAAAGTGATCACCGTCAAAAACAAGCTGGTGAATATCGTAGTTTAAGGGATGTAAATGAAGAACGGGTGGAAACGAAGATCGGTGGTCGTGCTGGTGTTGATGCTGGCCGGTTGCGGCTACCATTTTGCCGGTAGCGGCAGCCTGCCGGCCGGAGTATCCCGGGTGTTCATCACTATCTTGGAAAACCGGTCGGCTGAAACCGGGGTGGAGAAAACCTTTACCAACGACCTGATCTATGAATTCACCAGGAACCGCAAGGAGAGCCTGGCCCAGGAGTTGTCTTCGGCCGATGGTATCTTGACGGGGTCCATTGTTTCGCTGACCGTGGAAAACATTGCCCGGTCCACTGTTTCAACCGCGGTGGAGCGGCGGGTGACCGGAACGGTGACCCTGCGGCTGGAATCTCCGGGTGGTCGGACTCTCTGGTCTTCTGGAGGTATCGTGGAGCGCCAAGCCTATGCCGTGGTCAGCGGAGACAAAACGGCAACGGATCAGAACAAGTCCGATGCCATTGCTGCGCTTTCCAAAAAACTGGCGGAATCCGCCTACAACCGAATGACCGATGATTTTTGATGACTGAGAACCAGCAGTGCCGCAGTCGGAAAAAAACCGGCAATGACAATCAATATCCGATTTTTCCGGGCTGCGGGCGCCGGGAACTGTCAGGCTTGCTGAGCGTTGACCTGCTTGGCGAGACGGGAAATTTTGCGGGAAGCGGTCTTCTTGTGGAGCACCCCTTTTTTAGCCGCGTTATCGATGACGACAACATTTTTTACCCGGGTCTGAACGGCTTTGTTCCTCAGGCGCCGACGTTCGTTCTGGCCGGCGCGTTTCAATGCTGATTTATGGTTTGCCACCTTCTGTTACTCCTTTCGGTAATTAATTGGGAAAACACAAAACTTCCTGATAGCCAAAAACAGTGGGCATGTCAAGGTTTTTTGTGTAATCAATTTAAGGCCAGTGTCCTATGAATTCGGACGCCAGACAACAGACAAAAAGTGAGAACCATAACGTCACCCGGGCCGCCGGCGTGGTGGGGGCGGCGACCCTGCTCAGCCGGATCTTCGGCTACGTCCGGGATATGGTATTCGCCTCTTTTTTTGGCGCCGGCATGGCGGCGGACGCATTCATTGCCGCCTTCCGGATTCCCAATCTGCTGCGCCGGCGCGAGGATGGCCTCCGTTTGGCCGTGAGTGCGCTGAAGCTGCTTCTGGTCTCTCTGTCGGTGATTGCGATTATCGGTGTGGTTGCCGCACCGATAATCATCAAAACGGTGGCACCCGGGTTTTCCAATCCCCCGGAAAAGATGGCGCTGACGGTTGTACTGACCCGCATCATGTTCCCTTACGTGATCCTTATCGGGTTGGTGGCCCTTTGTATGGGGATCCTCAATGTAATGGGTCATTTCGCAGCTCCGGCCATTGCACCGGTGTTGTTGAACCTGGCCATGATCGGGTCGGTTTTTGCCGTTTCCCGACTTTCGGATTCGGAAACGGTTCAGGTCATGGGACTGGCCGGTGGGGTGCTGGTGGGCGGGGTGCTTCAGTTGGCCCTGCAGCTGCCCTATCTGGTGAAGCATGGCATCCGGTTCTGGAAAAAATCGGGGCTGTGGCATCCGGGGATGAGAAAAGTGGGGCTGCTCATGCTGCCGACCATTTTCGGTGCGGCCGTTTACCAGATCAATATTCTGGTGGGAACCTTGCTGGCCTCCCTGCTGCCCCAGGGCAGTGTCTCCTATCTTTACTACGCAGACCGTCTGGTGCAATTTCCCTTGGGAATTTTTGCCCAGGCGGCGGCTACGGCCGTTCTGCCAAGCCTGTCGAGGCAGGCGGCCAACGGCGATCACGCCGGCCTGGGAGACACCTTCGGCCACGCCATGAGCCTGGTGCTGTTTATCACCATCCCGGCCATGGTGGGCCTCATCGTGTTGCGGGACCCCATTGTAGCCCTGTTGTTCAAGCGCGGCGCCTTCGATGCCCAGACCACGAGATTGACCTCCGATGCCCTTTTGTACTATGCTTTGGGTCTGTGGGCATTTTCTGCCGTACGTATCGTGGTCTCAACGTTCTACGCCATGCAGGATACCCGGACGCCGGTAATAGCAGCCACCGTCTCCATCGTTGCCAATATTCTTATCGGCATAGCCCTCATGGGTCCGATGAAACACTGCGGGCTGGCCCTGGCGACCTCATTGGCCTCAATGGTGAACCTATTCATTCTGGTGGTTGTCCTGAGAAAAAGGCTGGGAATGGTCCGGTGGCGTCCCATCTTCTCAAGCTGCCTGAGAACACTGGCAGCATCCGGAATGATGGCTCTGGGAGTGGTGATGACCTGCCGAATTCTCATTCCTCCTGAAACCGGATTGGGCAAGCTACAACTGCTGACGGGAATCAGTGCAGGTGTCATCGGCGGCAGCATAATTTTTTTCGCTGCGGCCTGGATGATGAAGATTCCGGAATGGCGAAAAGTGCTGGGGTTGATGAATAGGAGTCTGAACCGATCATGAGCCTTCGCCGGAAGATCATCGTTGCCAGCGCGGCGGTGGCGCTGCTGAATTTGATGCTGCTGATTGTCTTCGGCGACAACGGGCTGGTGGAACTGTCCCGGTTGCGTGCAAAGGAGCAACTGATGGTGCAGCGAAACGAGACACTTGCCAGAGAGAACGTCAGCCTGTACCGTACCATCGGGCGGTTGAAAAGCGATCCGACCTATATCGAGAGCGTGGCCCGCAATGAACTGGGCATGATTGGCAAGGATGACGTAATTATTATTTTCCCAGGTTCCAAGGGGCAAAGAAAATGATATGGAAATTATAGGGGAC
This sequence comes from Desulfosarcina sp., assembly GCA_014237405.1. Taxonomy (GTDB): domain Bacteria; phylum Desulfobacterota; class Desulfobacteria; order Desulfobacterales; family Desulfosarcinaceae; genus Desulfosarcina. The sequence goes on from JABZFO010000031.1 coordinate 27,481, forward strand.
AAAACCTTTTACACGATGACCATGGCCCGCGTTTACGCCAATCAGGGAAGATATGAAGAGGCCGCCCGGATTTACCGCTATCTGCTGGACCAGACCCCCGACCGGGCGGATCTCAGACAGGCACTGGATGCGGTTTCATCCATGCTGCCGGAGGCGCCCAGACAATGGCATGACGTTTCCAATCTGATCGAGCGATGGGTCCGATTGATGCTTCGGTGCAATGCGCTTCGGCGGCTTGAAAAGATCCGGACACCATGAAAAAAACGGTTCTTTATAACAAAAATATCGTCCTGGGTGTGTGCGGCGGTATCGCCGCCTACAAGAGCGTGGAGTTGCTCAGGCGACTGGTGAAGCTGGGTGCACGGGTGCGGGTAATCATGACCCGAAGCGCCACCCGATTCGTGGGTCCCATGACCTTCGAGGTGCTGTCGGAAAATCCGGTGTGCCTGGATCTTTTCGAAGAAAAAGACGATGCGGCCATCCGGCATATCGCTTGGGCGGAAGCGGCCCATGGAGTGGTAATCGCACCGGCCACGGCGAACATGGTGGCCAAGCTGACCCACGGAATTGCCGACGATGCCCTGAGCACCTTCATGCTGGCGGTCACCTGCCCGGTGATGATCTGCCCCTCCATGAATTCAAACATGTTCGAGCACCCCGCCACCCAGCGAAACCTGAGCCGGCTGAAGGCGGATGGTTGCCGCATTCTGGCTCCCGGTGAAGGTGAACTGGCCTGCGGCACCACCGGACCGGGCCGCCTACCCGAACCCGAAGCGATGGTGGACCGGCTGATCAGTTTTCTCTCCCCGGATGACCTTGCCGGCAAAAATGTGCTGGTCACCGCCGGTCCCACCCGTGAGGCCATCGACCCGGTGCGTTTTATCAGCAATCCCTCATCGGGAAAGATGGGGTACGCCATCGCCCGCGCCGCCGAAAACCGCGGCGCCCGGGTAACCCTGGTCACCGGCCCCGTGGCCCTGGCTCCGCCGCTGAATGTAGAGGTGGTGCCTGTGGTGACCGTGGATGACATGGCCCAAGCGGTTTTTTCCCGATTGGAGCAGTCCCACGTGGTCGTGAAAGTGGCGGCGGTTTCAGACTATCGGCCCGTTAAAACCGAGACCCACAAAATCAAAAAGGGTGAAGGCGGAGTGCAGCTGGCCCTGGAGCGGACCACGGACATCCTGAAAACCGTCGGGCAACGAAAAAGCCATCAGATCGTCGTCGGTTTTGCCGCAGAAACCCGGGATATGGAAAACCATGCCCGGAAAAAGCTCGAAGAGAAGCGTATGGACATGATTGCGGCCAATCTCATCGGTCCACCCGACTCCGGATTTGCATCCGACACCAACCGCATGACCCTGTTTTTTGCAGACGGCCGAAAAGAGGATCTCGAAGTAATGGACAAGGATGCAGTGGCCCACCTGATCCTTGACCGAGTGGCAGAACTGGTCAAGCAGAGAGCTATCCCTTGAGATCATTCATTCCATGTCTTTTTCGAAACCCAAGATGAACGCCGAAGCGTCACTTGCCCAAATCATTCGGGACATCCAGAACACGCTGTGTTATCTTAAACAAAGCGGGTGCACCGGTTTTAACTGTAGCGAGGAGAGCCTGAAGACCCTGAGTCAGCTGAGGCTGCCGAGTCTTGATGCAGCTGTCGGTCGGGAAACGTTGGCAGACATCCGCACCGACTTGGGAGACTGTACCCGATGCGGGCTGTGCAAATCGAGGACCCATATTGTGTTTGGCGAGGGCAGCCCGAGCGCGCAGCTGGTATTCGTGGGCGAAGGGCCGGGATTCGATGAGGATCAATCCGGACAGCCTTTTGTGGGAGCGGCCGGACAACTGCTGACCAAAATCATCGCGGCCATGAACTTGTCCCGGGAGAGGGTTTACATCTGCAACATCGTCAAATGCCGCCCCCCCGGCAACCGGAACCCGGCGTCCGACGAGATTCGGCAATGCCTGCCGTTTCTCAAGCGGCAGTTGGCCGCCATCAATCCACGAGTGATCTGTGCCCTGGGCCGTGTGGCCGCCCAGACGCTGCTGGAAACCGAGACGCCGATCTCTCGTCTCAGGGGACGGTTTCATGAGGTCATGGGCATACCGGTGATGCCGACCTTTCACCCGGCATTTCTGCTGCGCAGCCCGGACAAGAAACGGGATGTGTGGGACGATGTCCAGCAAATCATGAAAATGCTGGAATAAGTGGTCCACACTGCCCCTTCCCGTCTTCAAGGGGGTGTTATGAAAACCCGATCCATCACCATTTTTCTGCTGACTGCCATGCTTTTTCTGCTACCCGTCGGTCCGGTTGATGCCGGATCCGCGCCGGTCTACCTGGTCCGGCTCACCGGTGCCATCACCCCCGGTAATGCCGATTTTCTGGATTCGGCCATCCACAGGGCAAACGGGGAAGGGGCCGGCTGTCTCATCGTGATGCTGGATACCCCCGGCGGTCTGGCCGAATCCATGCGCAAGATGGTCATGGCCATCTACGGCAGCAGAATCCCCGTGGTGGTCTACGTTTCACCGTCGGGAGCGCGTGCGGCATCCGCCGGTGTGATGATCACCATGGCTGCCGATGTGGCCGCCATGGCGCCGGGAACCCACATTGGTGCCGCTCATCCGGTCAACGCCGGCGGAAAGGACCTGGACAAGACCATGGCCGAGAAGGTGACCAACGATATGGTGGCCTTCGTGAAAAGCATCGCCGAAAAGCGTGGCCGGAACGTCGAGTGGGCCGAGGAGGCGGTGCGTGAAAGTGTGTCGGTGACGGAAACCGAAGCCCTTGAGAAAAAGATTATCGACCGGGTGGCACAGGATCTGGATGACCTCATCGGCCAGATCAACGGTCTCGAGATCGAGGGCAAGGGACGCCTGGAAATTGACCCGGCCCACCGAGTCTGGATTGCCGAATCCCTGCGCACCCGTATTTTAAAAACCCTCAGCGATCCCAACATCGCCTACATTTTGATGATGATCGGCATGGCTGGCCTCTATTTCGAGCTTTCCCATCCGGGCGTCATCCTGCCGGGGGTCATCGGCAGCATCGCCCTGATCCTGGCCTTTTATTCGTTTCAGACCCTGCCGGTGAATATTGCCGGCGTCCTGCTGATCGTGCTGGCCCTGATCTTTTTTATCATGGAAATGAAAATAGCCAGCTATGGCCTGCTCAGCGTGGCGGGGATCATCAGCCTGCTGCTGGGTTCGGTGATGCTTTTTGACAGGGTGGACGGGCGAATCGGGATCTCATGGACCGTGATGATGCCGACCATCAGCCTCGTGGGAGGCTTCTTCGTGGTGGTGGCCGGACTGGTCTTTCGCTCCCGAATCCGTCGGCCCATGACGGGGGGCTCGGGGTTGATCGGTAAAACCGGCGTCGTGAAAACGCCTTTGACGCCCCAAGGCCGGATTCAGGTTCACGGTGAACTGTGGTTCGCCCGATGCCGGACGCCGGTGGCGACCGGTCAGCGGGTTCGCGTCACGGCGTTGGACGGCCTGATCCTGGAGGTGGAACCGGAGGTATCTGCCACAGGACCGCAGGGAATCAACCCATAGCCGGCGGTACCGGACGGATCGTCTCCGTTCGGCCATTACCGTTTACTCATCTTCATCATCATCATCTTCTTCTCCATCATTCGCCCATTCGGGCCAAAGGAGGAATCCATGCTGCCAACCATCGGTGTTGTTGTCCTCGTCGTTTTTTTCCTGTCCGCTGCCCTGCGGATCCTGAACGAATATGAGCGGGGCGTCATTTTCCGCCTCGGCCGGGTAATCAACGCCAAGGGGCCGGGGCTGATCATCCTCATTCCCATTGTGGACAAGATGGTGAAGGTGAGCATGCGCCTGGTGGCCATGGATGTGGACCCCCAGGACGTGATTACAATGGACAATGTGTCGGTGAAGGTCAATGCTGTCATCTACTTTCGGGTAATTGCCCCCATCAAGGCCATCGTGGAGGTGGAAAACTACATCTATGCCATTTCCCAACTGGCCCAGACCACCCTGCGCAGCGTCTGCGGCCAGGCGGAACTGGACGAGCTCCTGTCGGCCCGGGAAAAGATCAACGCCAGCCTCCAGGAGATCCTGGACACCCACACGGATCCCTGGGGCATCAAGGTGGCCACGGTGGAGCTCAAGCACATCGACCTGCCCCAGGAGATGCAGCGGGCCATGGCCAAGCAGGCCGAGGCCGAGCGGGAACGGCGGGCCAAGGTGATCAATGCGGAAGGTGAGTTCCAGGCCGCCGACCGCCTGGCCGAGGCGGCCAAGATCATTGACCAGTATCCCACTGCCATCCAGCTTCGCTATCTGCAGACCATGCGGGAAATGTCCGCCGAGAACAACACCACCACGATTTTTCCGTTTCCTCTGGACCTGTTCCGGCCATTTATAAAGCTGGTGGAAAAGGGCAAGAAGGAGTAAACATGCAGGCGCGCCTTGCCCCGGATGCCGTTCATTAGGGTTCAAGGGTTCGAGGGGATGGCTTCAGAATAACAACGGCTTGAACGGTTAGCACAAATCTGGTGAACGCGGTCTGAACATTAAAAAGATTTTTTAAAAACAGACCCTTGTCTCTTTTACTACGAATTCATCCGGAACCAGGCCCTAGTTGTTATTGGACATTTGACATTCACCCTTGAATCCTTGAACCCTAGATCCCTTTCCTGATAATCCAATATCTGTATTGACACGCCCGGTACGATAGGATTACTAAAACAGTTTTTTGCATATGAAGGTGAGTTTTTTAGTACGGTGCCCATGGCACCCATGTTCGGGGGATTGACTGCAACCTCATGAAAGGAGACCGGATCACATGACTAAAGGTACGGAAGGTGCAGAAAAACCGTTGGATAAAATGACCGTCAAAGAGCTTCGTGAAATCGCCCTATCCATACCGGACATCAAAGGCGTTCATGGCATGAATAAGCAGGATCTTCTGGATACCGTCAAGACCCACCGGGGCATCAAGGAAGAGAAGCCCAGAAAGGCAAACCGATCGGTCCGGGAGATTAAAAAGCAGATTAGGGCACTCAAGGCTAAGAAGCGGGAGGATGCCGGAAATAACGACCGCAAGCAATCCGACACTCTTCGCCGTCAAATCTCCCGATTGAAAAAGAAGACGCGCCGGGCGGCCTAAGGGCATCAAACAGGAAAACCAATGATCGATCCGGCGGCACTTGCCTTTGACATTGATGGTGTCATCGCCGACACCATGCACCTTTTTCTGGATATCCTCAGCGATCACTACGATGTCCATACGGTGCGGTACGCGGACATCACCAGCTACCGGCTGGACCATTGCCTGGACCTGGACAAGGATGTCCTGGAGGGGGCGGTGGTCCGGATTCTCGACGGGGGATACCGGGCGGACCTGAAACCCGTACCCGGTGCCGGCGAGGTGTTAAAGCGGATCGGCGCCAGCACGGGGCGAATATTGATGGTAACGGCCCGGCCCGAGCCGGGCCCTATCGAGAGCTGGATGAACCAGCTTCTCGACGGGCAGCATCAACGGGCGCGAATTATCGCCACCGGTTCATTCGAGGCCAAAACCGATGTGCTGTTGGAAAACGACATCAAATGGTTTGTGGAGGATCGCCTTGAAACCTGCCACCTGCTCAAGGCCGCCGGTATCGAGCCCGTCGTGTTCCGGCAGCCGTGGAACCAGGAACCCCATGATTACCTTCAGGTGGGTTCATGGCAGGAACTCGAACGGTGGATTGCCTTCCCATGACGCGGCCCATGCTGACAGAACAGATCGACCTTTTCCTGCAGGCGTTGGCTTCGGAGAAGGGCTACTCTGCACACACCATCCGGGCCTATGGCCATGACCTGGCGGAGTTTGTCGGCTATGCCGCCGGCGGGGCGGGATTATCCGAAGAAAAAGAGAAACGGCTACTGGCCATCGACGACATCGACAGTCTGACGGTCCGGGGGTATCTTGGACTCCTGCACCGCAAGAACGAGAAATCCACCATCGCCCGGAAGCTGTCGGCCCTGCGATCCTTTTTTCGTCACCTGGTGAAACACCGGCTGACGGACGAGGACCCCACGGCCGCCATCCTGACACCCAAGCACACCCGGCGGATGCCGTCCTACCTGACGGTGGACGACATGTTCCGCCTGCTGGACCAGGCGGTTGACGACACCGTGCTGGGGCTTCGCAACCGGGCCCTGTTCGAAACCCTTTACGGGTCGGGAATCCGGGTGTCCGAACTGACCGGCCTCAATGTGTTCGATGTGGACTTTTCTTCCGGATGCCTCCGAGTGTTGGGAAAAGGGGGCCGTGAGCGAATCGTACCGGTGGGCGAAAAGGCCCTGAATCGTATTCAAACTTACCGGGATCGGCTCTTTGCCCAGACCGGTATCGGCATGGTGGTTGACGGCCCGCTGTTTTTAAATAAAAACAAGGGTCGGTTGACATCACGGTCCGTGGCCCGGATTCTGGAAGCATTGATTCGCAAGTGCAGCCTGGCGGTACCCATTTCACCCCACGGTATCCGGCACAGTTTTGCCACCCACCTGCTGGACGCGGGGGCGGACCTGCGGAAGGTTCAGGAACTGCTGGGCCACAAGAGCCTGTCAACCACCCAGAAATACACCCATGTGAGCATTGACCGACTCATGGCGGCCTATGACAAGGCCCACCCCAGGCGATAGAAAGGAACCAAGTTAAACCCATGGCCCATCATCGACCGGTAAACTCACTGCGATTCCACGGCACCACCATCCTCGCTGTCCGGGGAAAGGACCGGGTGGTGATGGCCGGTGACGGCCAGGTGACCCTGAACAACACGGTCATCAAACACAACGCCCGAAAGGTGCGGCGAATTTACAACGATACCATCCTGGTGGGGTTTGCCGGCGCTACGGCCGACGCGCTGACCCTGACAGAGAAACTGGAGCAGAAGCTGGAGCGTTACAACGGGAACCTGATCCGGTCGGCCGTGGAGCTGGCCCGGGATTGGCGGACGGACAAGTACTTGCGCCGCTTGGAGGCGTTGATGATTGCCGTGGACGGCACTTCCATGCTGCTCATATCGGGAAACGGTGATGTCATTGAACCGGATGAGGGCATTGTGGCCATCGGTTCGGGCGGTGTGGCCGCCCATGCGGCTGCGACGGCCCTTTTCCACCAGACGGAACTGGATCCGCGCCAGATTGTCGAGGTGTCCATGAAAATCGCCGCGTCCCTGTGCGTATTCACCAACGATCGTATCACCATTGAAGAGTGCTAACCCATGAATGACCTGAAACCAATTGATATCGTGGCCGAACTTGACAAGTACATCATCGGCCAGGATCAGGCCAAGCGGTCGGTTGCCATTGCCATGAGAAACCGGTGGCGTCGCCGGCAGGTGCCCGATTCGCTGAAGGATGAAATTGCCCCCAAGAACATTATTCTTATCGGCCCCACCGGGGTGGGCAAGACGGAAATTGCCAGGCGGCTCTCCCGGCTCAGCGACTCGCCCTTTTTCAAGGTGGAGGCGTCCAAGTTCACCGAGGTGGGATATGTGGGCCGGGATGTGGAGTCCATGGTCCGGGACCTTCTGGAATTGACGGTCAATACCGTTCGTACGGCAGAGCAGGAGGCGGTTAAGGACAAGGCCTGGCGTATTGCCGAAGAGCGGATGCTGGACCTTTTGCTGCCCAAGTCGGATCGCGGCAGGGCGGAGAATACCGGAGAAGGCGGCCTGGAAGTGGTGACCACATCCGTTGATGCAGCTTCATCCACACGCGAGAAGCTGCGCAAGATGCTGCGGGCCGAAAAGCTGGACAGCCGCTATGTGGACCTGGATGTGGCCGACCGCGCCATGCCCATGGTCGAGGTTTTCTCCAATGTGGGCATGGAGGAGATGGGGTTCAATTTCAAGGATATGTTGGGGTCTCTGCTGCCCAAGAACACCCGTCGCCGCAAAATCAAGGTGCCCGAAGCCATGAAGACCATGGCCGCGGAAGAGGCCCAGAATCTGGTGGACATGGACAAGGTGATCCAGGATGCCATTGCCAAGGTGGAACAGTCCGGAATTATTTTTCTGGACGAGATCGACAAGATCGCCGGCAACGGCAAGGGTCACGGTCCGGATGTTTCCCGGGAGGGGGTTCAGCGGGATCTTTTACCCATTGTGGAAGGATCCACGGTGAATACCAAATACGGGCCGGTGAAAACCGACCATATCCTGTTCATCGCCTCCGGTGCATTCCACACCATCAAGCCGTCTGACCTGATCCCGGAGCTCCAGGGGCGGTTTCCCATCCGGGTGACTTTGAATGCCCTGAACCGCATGGATTTTCTCCGCATTTTGACAGAACCGAAAAACGCACTGCTGCTCCAGTATATCGCCCTGCTTAAAACCGAAGGGGTGGAACTGGTCTTCTCCGACGATGCAGTGGAAACGATTGCCGAGATTGCCGAAGAGGTGAATATCCGTACAGAGAACATTGGTGCCCGGCGCCTTCATACCCTCATGGAGCGCCTGCTGGAAGATATCCTCTTCGATGCCCCCGATGTGGAGGATGCGCACCTGACGGTGGATGCGGCGTATGTAGCGGATAAGCTCAAAGCGATTATGGATGATGAGGACCTCAGTCGGTATATACTTTAAATGGAACGCCTATGACATCAGAACCATTACCCCCCAATTCAACCGTAGCGGACATCCTCATTGAGGCGCTGCCTTATATCCGGAAGTTCTCCGGTATGACCGTGGTGGTGAAGTATGGCGGTCACGCCATGGTGGACAAGCAGCTGAAAACCGATTTTGCCCGGGACATTACCCTGCTCAAGTTTGTCGGCCTCAACCCGGTGGTGGTGCACGGCGGCGGTCCCCAGATCAACCAGGTGCTGGACCAGATGGGCATCCGACCCCAGTTTGTGCGCGGCATGCGGCTTACCGACGGCCCCACCATGGACGTGGTGGAGATGGTGCTGGGCGGCAAGGTGAACAAGGGCATCGTGGCCCAGATCAACCAGCAGGGGGGAAAGGCCGTGGGGCTCAGCGGTAAGGACGGCGGGCTCATTGAAGCCAAGAAGATGCGCATCATCCATCAGAGCGATTCGGGTAGCCCGCCGGAGATCATCGATCCGGGCATGGTGGGGGAGGTGATGCGGATCAACCCCGACATCATTCACACCCTTTCCGAACAGGGGTTTATTCCCATCATCGCACCGGTGGGCGCCGGTACGGAAGGAGAGACCTACAACATCAATGCGGATCTGGTGGCCAGCCACATCGCCATGGCCCTGTCTGCCGGCCGCCTGATCCTGCTTACCGACGTAGACGGGGTGATGGATGCCGACGGTCGGCTGATCTCTTCCATCGATGCGGCCACCATCAGCCGCATGATCGCTGATGGCAGCATCAGCGGCGGCATGATCCCGAAGATCGAATGTGCCCTGCACGCCATTAAGAACGGAGTGGAAAAGGTGCCCATCATCAACGGAAAACGCCGCCACGCCATTTTGCTGGAACTGTTCACCGACCGGGGTATAGGGACGGAAGTAACTGTTTAGGTGGCGGTGTCCATCCAGAAACGGCATCTTGGCGCCCGGCTCTGTGTTCTCGCGTTATTGAAATCCTCGACGTAGCGCTGCTACGCCTGCGGTTTCAATAACGCTGCGGCCTTGATCCGAACACCAATCTACCATTTCTGAATGGACTCCGGGAGAATAGGCTGAATCTTTAAAAGATATAGGTTTGATTCGATGCGACCGACATTGTATCGATTCAGAACTCAGAACTCAGAACTCAGAACTCAGAACGCTTTTCGGAGAGAACAGATGACAGACACGATTATGCACACGGCGGACCGGGTTATTGCAGCAACTTACAAGCGGTTTCCCATCGTTCTGGAACGGGGCGAGGGTTGCACGGTTTGGGATGCCCAGGGTCGTCGTTATACAGACTTTGTCTCCGGTATCGCCGTGTGCAACCTGGGCCATGCCCACCCGCGCATCGCCGATGCGGTGGCCCGTCAGGCCAAAAAGCTGGTGCATGTGTCCAACCTTTACTACACCATTCCCCAGACCGAACTGGCAAGGATGCTGGTGGAACAATGCTTTGCGGACCGCGTCTTTTTCGGCAACTCCGGTGCCGAGGCCAACGAGGCAGCCATCAAGCTGGCCCGCAAATATTTCAATGACAATGGAAAGCCGGAGCGATTTCGCATTGTCTCCATGGAGAAGTCCTTTCACGGGCGCACCATGGCCACCTTGTCCGCCACGGGTCAGGATAAGATAAAGAAGGGCTTTGACCCGGTGCTGGAGGGATTTTCTTTCGTACCCTTCAACGATATCGACGCCCTGAAATCGGCAATCGACGATCACACCTGCGCCGTGATACTGGAGCCCATCCAGGGGGAGGGGGGCATCCGGTGCCCGGACCCCGATTTTCTTCAACAGGTTCGACAGCTCTGTGATCAGCGGGGCGTGCTGATGATCCTGGACGAGATCCAGACGGGCATGGGTCGTACCGGCAAGCGCTTTGCCCACGAGCATTACGGGGTGACACCGGATATCATGACCCTGGCCAAGGCCCTGGCCAACGGCCTGCCCATTGGTGCCATGCTGGCCACTGAAAAGGTGGCCGCTTCATTCGGTGCCGGCGCCCATGCCTCCACCTTCGGCGGAAGCCCTCTGGTGGCGGCCGCCGCCCTGGAGACCCTGAAGATTATGGGTGAGGAAAAGATCGTGGATCGCGCCCGGGAAACCGGTAACTATTTCAAGGATGCGCTGAACCAGCTCAAGCGGCAGCACCGCTGCATCGTTCAGGTGCGGGGCAAGGGGCTTTTGCTGGGCATTCAGCTGAACGGCCCGGCCGATGAACTGGTGCCGGTTTTCATGGAAAAGGGATTTCTGGTCAACTGTGTTCAGGGGGATACCCTGCGTTTTGTCCCGCCTCTGATCATTCAGAAAAATGAAATCGACGCGCTGATCCAGTGCCTGGACGATGTGCTGACGCGCTAAATTGAAAAGGAGAACTGTATAGTGGTTGAGAAGATAAATAAAGTGGTGTTGGCCTACTCGGGCGGCCTGGACACGTCGGTGATCCTGAAGTGGCTCATCGAAACATACGGCTGTGAGGTGGTGACCTTTTCCGCCGACATCGGTCAAACCGATTCCCTGGAAAACGTGGAGGCCAATGCCATGAAAACCGGGGCGGTCAAGGCCTACGTGGATGACCTCAAGGAGACCTTTGTAAAAGACTACGTGTTCCCGGCTTTTCGGGCCAACGTGATCTACGAGGGGCAGTATCTGCTGGGGACCTCCATTGCCCGACCGCTCATCGCCAAACGGCAGATGGAGATTGCCGCCCTGGAAGAGGCCGATGCGGTCAGCCACGGCGCCACCGGCAAGGGTAACGATCAGGTTCGATTTGAACTGGGCTACTATGCCATCAACCCGGACATCAAGATTATCGCTCCCTGGCGCGAATGGGACCTGAACTCGCGGACCGCGCTCATGGCTTTTGCCGAAAAGCACGGCATACGCGTGCCCACCACCCATGCCAAACCCTACAGCACCGACGGCAACCTGCTGCATATCAGCTACGAGGGCGGTATTCTGGAAGACCCCTGGGCCGGCCCGCCGGATGACATCTTCACCCTGACGGTCTCTCCCCAGGATGCCCCGGACACCCCCGAAACCATCGAAATTACCTTCTCCAACGGCGGCCCGGTGGCCATCAACGGCACCGCCCTTTCACCGGCCAACCTGCTGACCGAGTTGAACCGTCTGGGGGGCAAACACGGCATCGGCCGCATCGACATCGTGGAAAACCGGTTTGTGGGTATGAAATCCCGCGGGGTTTATGAAACACCGGGCGGCACCATTTTAAGGCTAGCTCACATGGCCATGGAATCCATCACCATGGACCGTGAAGTGATGCATCTGCGCGACTCCCAGATTCCGCGATACGCCCAGCTCATCTACAACGGGTTCTGGTTCTCCCCGGAGATGGAAGTTCTGCAGGGCATGATCGACAGCACCCAGAAAAACGTGTCCGGTGTGGTGCGCCTGGAACTGTACAAAGGAAATTGCATTGTCCGGGGCAGAAAATCCGACCACTCCCTGTACAGTGAGGCCCACGCCACGTTTGAAGACGATGACGTCTACAGCCAAAAAGATGCCGAAGGGTTCATTCGACTCAACGCCCTGCGGCTGCGCATCCGAAAACTCATGGAACAGAAAGGGTAGACACGGATCATGGCTGGAAAACCCTGGGACGGTCGGTTTTCGGAGAAAACGGACAAAAGTGTGGAGGCCTTTACCGCTTCCATTGCCTATGACCGTCGTCTTTACCCCTATGACATCGAGGGAAGCATTGCCCACTGCAAGATGCTGGCAAAGGTCGGCGTCATCACCGATGAGGAGTCCACCCAGTTGATGGAAGGGCTGGGCATTATCAAACGGGAACTGGATCGGGGTGAGTTCACCTTTGATGACAGCCTGGAAGACATCCACATGCATATCGAGGCCCGGCTGCTCCAGGTGGCGGGAAAGGTGGCGCAGAAGCTGCACACCGCCCGCAGCCGCAACGACCAGGTGGCACTGGACGTGCGCATGTACCTGCGGGAGGAAACCCGTCAGGTCATCGATCTTTTGCAAACGCTGCGGACGGTGCTGGTGGATCTGGCCGCCAACCACCAGGAAGTGGTCATGCCTGGCTACACCCACACCCAGCGGGCACAGCCGGTGCTGTTTGCCCATCACATGATGGCCTATTACGAGATGTTCACCCGGGATCAGGCGCGCTTTTCCGACTGCCTGGACCGCATGAACGTGATGCCCCTGGGGGCGGCGGCACTGGCCGGCACCACCTACCCCATCGACCGGGCCTATACGGCGCAACTGCTGAATTTTCCCCAGGTCAGTCCCAACAGCATGGATGCGGTGTCGGACCGGGATTTCGCAATGGAATTTCTTTCGGCCGCCAGCATAAGCATGGTGCACCTGAGCCGGTTGTCCGAGGAGTTTGTGCTGTGGTCCACGTCGGAGTTTGACTTTATCACCCTTTCGGACGCTTTTGCCACGGGCAGCAGCATCATGCCTCAGAAAAAAAATCCGGACATCCCGGAGATTGTCCGCGGCAAAACCGGTCGGGTGTTTGGTTCCCTGATGGCCCTGCTCACCCTCATGAAGAGCCTGCCCATGGCCTACAACCGGGACATGCAGGAAGACAAGGAGCCGCTGTTCGATGCCGTGGACACGCTCAAGGCCTGCCTGTATATCAACATCCGGATGATCCCCCGGATCACGGTGAACCGGGAGACCATGCGAAAGGCCGCGTCCGTCGGATTTCTCAATGCCACGGATATGGCCGATTACCTGGTGAATCAGGGCATGCCCTTTCGAAAAGCCCACGCATGCGTGGGGAACGCCGTGGCCTATGCACTGAACAAGGGCAAGGAACTGGACCAGCTGACGCTGGATGAACTCAAACAATTCTCCCCACTGATCAAGGCGAATATCTTCGACCACCTGACTCTGGAGCACATGATCGACCGCAGGCAGAGTCTGGGGGGAACGGCGACGGAAAACGTGGCCCGGGCCATCGCGGATGCCAGAAAGGCGCTGGCCGGTGAGATTCAGGCGTAAATTCACGGTGAAACGATCCGTGCCTGAAAGGCCGATGGTGAGAGGGGCGGTTTTCTCCGTAATAATGCTGATCCTGGCTGGGATTTTTTTTCTGTTTGGCTTCAGTTATTTCGGGTGCGGTATCAAGGGCCCACCGGTACCGCCACGGCAGCCACCGGTACCGGCGGTGGTGGACCTGGCATACCAGGTGGCAGACCAATCGGTCACGCTGACCTGGTACCTGCCGGGGCCGCTCTTCGGTAAACAGGCAACCCATTCGACATTCGGCCTCTACCGGTCCCGAACCGCCCTTGCAGAACCGGTCTGTGATGGTTGCCCCCTGGTATTCGAAAAAGTGGTGACGGTTCCGTACGTTCATACGGATACCAACCGATTTTCCACCGACGCCTCCCTGGATCCCGGTTATCGCTATGTTTTCAAGGTTCGGCTGGAGACGGACGGACGCACCGGACCCGATTCTAACCCGGTACAATTCGACCATATGCCTGATGTTCCTTTCGAACAATCGGAGACCCCATGAGCACCATTCCTTTTTTTAAAATGAGCGGCAGCGGCAATGATTTTATCATTATCGATAACCGGGAGACGGTAGTGCCCGAAGCTCAACTGAATCGTCTGGTTACCGGGGCCTGCCGCCGAAAGATATCGGTCGGTGCTGACGGCATGATCCTCATCGAAGCATCGGACACCGTTGATTTCAAGTGGCGCTTTTTCAACGCCGATGGCAGCCTGCCCGACATGTGCGGCAACGGCGCCCGCTGCGCGGCCCGATTCGCCTTTATCCACGGGTTCGCCGGCCGGCAGATGGCCTTCGAAACCCTGGCCGGGGTCATCGAAGCCACCGTGGGTGACGACGGGGTGAAGATCCGCATGACCGAACCCAAGGATCTGAAAACCGGATATGCATTGGAACTGGACGGAACAACGGTTGTCGTGGGCAGCGTCAACACCGGCGTGCCGCATGTGGTTGTGGTTGTGGACGACGTGGACGCAGTGAATGTTGTGGACCAGGGGCGCCGTATCCGATATCATCGTGACTACGCCCCTGAAGGCACCAATGCCAACTTCGTGGCCTTCGGGAAAAACGGGGAGATCTTTATCCGCACCTATGAGCGGGGAGTCGAGGATGAGACGCTGGCCTGCGGTACGGGCAATGTGGCGGCAGCGCTGATCCTGGCACATGACCGGGGTTTGGCATCTCCCGTTACCTTATCCACCCGCAGCGGGGGAAAACTGACGGTGCATTTCAAAACGCAGAGGGACTGCTTTCAGGATGTTTTCCTGGAAGGCGATGCCCGGGTGATCTATCGCGGCGACCTGTGGGAGGAAGCATGGCAATCGTAGCGACGGACCGCGCGGTGTTCATTTCCGTCGGGTCCAACCTGGGGGACAAGCTGGACAACTGCCTGAAAGGCATTGCAGCCCTGACCGAATCCGGCAAATCCGTGCTTCTGGGCACCTCCCGGTTTTTTCGGACGTCGCCGGTGGACTATATGGATCAGGACTGGTTCGTCAACGCGGCCGTGAAAATACGTACGACGCTGAACCCATTGGACCTGCTGGATAAACTGGTTGCCATCCAGCGGCGCATGGGGCGAAAAGCCGATACGGTCCGGTTCGGTCCGCGGGTGCTGGATCTGGATATCCTGCTCTACGATGACCGGGTGATACGTACGCCGAGGCTGGAGATTCCCCATCCGCGTATGCACAAAAGGGCCTTTGTCTTGCAGCCCATCTGTGATATAGACCCGACGATCATTCATCCCGCGCTGGGAAAGACCGTTGCCGATCTGTTAGGACGCCTTGACGATGACGAACAGCAGATCATTCCACTGGAAAACCAGCCCACACTGTTGTAAAGCAGGATGCCGTGAAACTGTTGCTGCTGATCATCATTGCCTATTTGGCCTACCGGGCCGGCAAATCGTGGTTGATACGACATTTGCGGACACCTGTCGAAGGCGGTTCCCGCAATCCCACTATCGATGATATGATGGTCAAGGACCGGTTTTTGAGTGAGCAGAAAGGACAATAAAGCTCAAAGCTCAAAGAAAAGGAGTCAAGGGGTCGAGGATTCAAGGGTTCGGGGGGCCGGAGAGCGGAAGACAGAGGACTGAGGTCTGAAGACAGAATTCTGAAGCGGAATAGATAACCGGATAGTTGTTTGTAGAAAGATTGTGAAAACCCATCGCGGTGACGGAGATCAACGCGTGATACATGGAGGAGCCCGACCATGAAATTTTTTATCGATACTGCCAACGTGGATGAAATTAAAGAGGCCCACAGTATGGGTATGGTTGACGGGGTGACCACCAACCCGTCGCTGATCGCCAAAGAGGGCCGTGTGCTCGAAGAAGTCATCAAGGAGATCTGCGAAATCGTGGACGGTCCCATCAGCGCCGAGGTGATCAGCCTGGACGCCGAGGGCATGGTCAAAGAGGCGCGGGAATTGGCCAAAATCCACAAGAATATCGTCATCAAGGTCCCCATGACCGTGGATGGTCTCAAGGCCACCCGTCGGCTCACCGAGGAGAATATTAAGACCAACGTCACCCTGGTTTTTTCGCCCCTCCAGGCCCTGATGGCGGCAAAGGCCGGAGCCGCCTATGTGAGCCCCTTTGTGGGGAGGCTGGACGACCTGTCCCAGGACGGCATGCAGCTCGTCGAACAGATGGTTGAAATTTTCGCCAACTACGCCTATGATACAGAGATTATCGTGGCCAGCATCCGCAACCCGCTGCACGTACTGGATGCCGCTTTGGCCGGGGCGGATATCTCAACCATCCCATTCAACGTGCTCAGCAAACTGGCGGCACACCCCCTGACGGACAAGGGCATCAAGGCCTTTCTATCCGACTGGGACAAGGCTAAAAAATAACGTATGATTGGACTATCAATCTAAGCCAAATGAAAAACGAGCGGATCAAATCACTTCTCACCCATCCTAACACGCTGACGCTGTTCAGAATCATCTCGGTCCCGATTATCGTGGTGCTGCTGATGATGCCCAACCGCTTCACGGCGCTGCTGGCCGGCCTGATTTTCAGTGTTGCCGCCATCACGGATTATTTTGACGGATACCTGGCCCGGCGCTACGGGCTGGTCTCCAACCTGGGGAAGGTGATGGATCCGGTGGCGGATAAGCTCTTGGTCTCCTGTACGCTCATCATGCTGAGCGCACTTGGATGGATGCCGGCGTGGATCGCCTGTATCATCATCGGTCGGGAACTGGCCGTCAGCGGGCTCAGGAATATCATCGCCCAGAATAAGCTGGACGTCTCCGCATCCAGTCTGGGCAAATACAAGACCGGCTTCCAAATCGCGGCAATTATCCCATTGCTGTTTCACTATCCGGCCTTTGGATTTGACTTCCAGGCCGTCGGCATGTTCTTTCTCTGGGGGGCCTTGGTGTTTACGCTCTGGTCGGGGGTCGACTACTTCCTCCGGTTCAGAAAATTGCTCCGCGGCTGAACTTTTCTGTTGACATTGAGACCATTAATTTATAGAAA